>JAMXLG010000035.1 GCA_024281135.1 Vulcanimicrobiia bacterium
GGCATGACGATGTGGCGCGTTCCGATTTTCACTTGGGAGATCATCGCCACCGCGCTCCTGATTCTCATCGCGTTTCCCTCGCTCACCGCCGTCCTCTTGATGGTCCTCATCGACCGGCATCTCGGTGGGCATTTCTTCGATGCCGCGTACGGCGGCAATGCGATCCTTTATCAGCACTTGTTCTGGTTTTTCGGGCACCCGGAAGTCTACGTCATGATCCTGCCGTACTTCGGGATCGTCACAGAAGTCATCGCGACGTTCTCGCATAAACCAGTATACGGCTACGTCGGACTCGTAATCGCCGCGTTTGCTATTGCGGGCCTCTCGATCGGCGTTTGGGCTCACCACATGTTCACCACGGGCGCTGTGAGCAATCCGTTCTTCGCCGGAGTGTCGTTCCTGATTGCCGTTCCGACCGGAGTAAAGTTCGTGAATTGGATCGGCACGATGTGGAAGGGCTCGCTCGAGTTTACGACAGCGATGCTGTTCTCGCTGGGCTTTCTGTTCAATTTCTTGCTCGGCGGCATTACGGGCGTGATCGTCGCTTCGCCGCCGATCGATTATCAGGTGCACGGTTCCTATTTCATCGTGCATCACTTTCACTACGTGCTCGGCGGCGGCAGCATGTTCGCGTTGTTCTCCGCACTCTTCTTTTGGTTCCCAAAGATTTTCGGCGTGCGGTTGAACGAGGCGCTCGGCAAATGGTTCTTCTGGTTGATGTTCGTCGGATTCAACCTCACGTTCTTACCAATGGCGTTGATGGGTGTCGAGGGCATGGCACGCCGAGTGTACACCTATCCTAACATCGAGCATCTCGCGCTACTCAACGGACTCGCGAGCGCAGGCGGAGCGATCATGGCAATCGCCGTGCTGCTCTTCTTCATCAATGTGTTCGTCTCGGCGTTCGCGCGCATCCCCGTGCCGGCAAACCCCTGGGGCGGCTACTCGCTCGAATGGGCGACGCCCTCGCCGCCACCGGAGCATAACTTCGAAACGCTTCCGCCGATCACGAGCCGCCGTCCCGCATGGGATATGACACGCACGTGAAAACCTTTGTCGGCCTCTTCTTGAGTTCAACAGCGTTCGGTGCCGCAATCGGCATCGCGTATTTTTTCATCGCACATGAAGAAGCGACGGGTACGATGTTGCTCGGAATCATGACGGGAGCGCTCGCGTTCGCCGCGATGTACGCGGTCGTCGCGGAACGAAATGCGGACCTCGACGGGGATGTCGAAGAGCTGAAACCGCGTGAGACTGCAGGCGAAGACATGGGCATTTACACGTTGCACAGTACCTACCCGATTCTCGTTGCGCTTTCGGCGCTATTCTTTCTCTTGGGGCTCCTCTACTCGCCGTTGCTGGCGCTAATCTCAATCATCGCACTTCTTCTCTGCCTTTGGCGCCTCGGGGCGGAAAGCGCCCGAATCTAGCAACCTTCGGTTATAATGGCCCCATG
Source organism: Vulcanimicrobiia bacterium (assembly GCA_024281135.1). The sequence goes on from JAMXLG010000035.1 coordinate 1,457, forward strand.
CAAACGAGGGTTCCGTCTGTCGTCGAAGCTTTGAATATTCCGCGGCCTGCGCTCGTCGTTTGGCTGCGCCACGTCGGTTGAACGTTTTTTCCTGAACCGTTCGCGCAGTTGCGCGAGCTCGAGGAAGAGTTCGAACGCGAAGGTATTGCTGTGCGCTTCGTCGTGATCGGTGACTACGAAAAAGTGCGCCATTACTGCGATCAGTACGGCATGACTTCACGCTGCATTCCCGACCCATCGAAAGAAACGTATGCAGCGATGGGGTTCGGTAAGTACAACATGCTCAAGCTCTTCACCGACCCGGCGCTCAAAGTACGTCGTAAAGAGAATCATGCCGCCGGCTTTCACCAGAATTGGGCCGCGACGCGTTTGGGAGATAGCGCGCAGCTTCCCGGCGCGGCCATTATCGACCGTGACGGAAGATTAGCATGGCGCCACGCGGGCGAGCATCCCGGCGATCTTCCGCCGATGAACGAGATGCTCGAAATCGCTCGCGCCACCACGACCTAACTACATCCGCATCGCCGGCTGCCAACCGGCTTGCATTAAGTGAATGTGGTCGATCGCGGCAATCCAACGGCTCGGTTCAATACGCATATCGGTTCGGAACGGAAACTGCAACTCGAACAACAAGACAAGCGTCGACGTAATGACGATCGCAACCGACGCCGTCATTAACACATGCACGCGCCGGTTCACGAGTCCGAAGATCCAGCAGAAGCAAATGATACAAGTCCCGCCGAGGGCCAACACGAGCCATTCAAACCCCGCGATCCCGCTGTCGTTCTCGGCGAGCCGGCGCTGACGCAGGTCATGTAATGCGCTCAGCTCTTGGATCGTTGCCGTCTGCGCGTTCGATTGCATCAGATTATTGGGTTTGAACAGTCCGACGGTCGACATCGCATCCATCACGATGTAGTCCGCTTTCCGCTCGTATCCGCCGGTGCGCATGGCGGTCCACTCTTCACCGGCCATGAGATCCGCGTAGTTGAGAATATCCGTGCGGACGCGGCGGCTTTGTTCGCGCGGCAGTCCCATCGTCACATGCCAGATATCCGCGGCTGCCGCCGATTCGAGTGCGACGAGTTGCCGCGCATCAGCAAAATGCTGCCACGCGACAACGGTGAGAAATCCGAGAAGCACGGAGTAGAGCGTGCCGGTAACCGCGATGATGAATCCGCCGACTTCATTGTGCTGCACGAAGTTGCGTTCGGGAAAGCGTTGATGCAGCAGCAATTGTCCTGCGCACGTGAGCGTGACGACGAGGGCGAGCGCAACCACCAGTATCAAGATCGCCGGCGCTTCAATCACGGCGTCTCGCCGCACGTTCCACAGTACGTCGATCGCAAGACAACCCGCGAGTGAGGCTGCGACGAGAAACTTCGGCAGTTGCGAAGGTGCCGCAACCTTGAGGGGAATGACCGAGGCGCGAAGGATCACAGCTTCGGCCCCCAGCCGGAGAAGGGCTGCGAATCCGCACGACGCGGACGGATGATACACGCTTGACGATCGTCGTTGGAAATGATGAGCGAAACGATTTTCGGGCGGGCAAGCACGGAGGTATCCTTTCGTGTTTAGGAGATGGCCACATCGGCCTCACCAATCATGCCGTTGCGCCGCGACCGCGAACACCGATATCCGCATAAGATAGCCGTATAATTGAGGTTGGCTATGCCAGCATCTACGAAGAGCCGTTCGGAATTCGGCACGCTGCTGCGGCAGTATCGCGTTGAGGCGGGACTCTCGCAAGAAAACCTCGCCGAGCGAGCGTCCATGAGCGTCGACGGAATCAGCGCACTCGAACGAGGAACCAACCAAGCGCCGCAACGCGAAACGCTCGCGCTGCTCGTACGAGCGCTCGGCCTCGACGATGACCGTCAGCGCACGCTGGAGTCGGTCGCCGTTCGCACATCTCGTCCCCGCCGCCGCGCGATACTCGTTGCGCACCCCCAAAACTTGCCGAAAATTGCGACTTGCCTCTATGGGCGCGAACGCGATATCGAAGCGATACAGGGTCTTGTCGCGTCGGCACAATTGGTAACGCTCACCGGTGCCGGTGGCGTCGGCAAAACGCGCCTCGCACTCGCGGCCGCGCAGTCGCTGCTTCCAACGTTCACTGACGGCGTTTGGTTCGCCGATTTTGCCCCAATTGACGACGAGCAGCTCATTCCGGCGGTGATTGCACGAATCTTCAACCTCAGCGAATCTCTCGATTGTTCGGTTCTCGATGCGCTCGCTCGCGTGCTGCACGATAAGCATACGTTGCTCGTTCTCGACAACTGCGAGCACTTCGCAAAGCGGATCAAAGAGCTCGCCGAGCGCATACTGAGCGCGAGTAACCACGTGCACATGCTCGCTACGAGCCGCCAACCGCTGCGAGTTGACGGCGAACGCATGTATCGCGTCGCGCCGCTCGAGCGCGATGCAGCGTTCGCGTTGTGCGTCGAGCGCGCACAACACGTCTCCGATACGTTCACGCTTTCGAACGAAAACCGCGAAGCCGTCGAACGAATCGTGCACAGGCTCGACGGCATTCCGCTCGCCATCGAGCTCGCAGCCGCGCGCCTGCGTGTATTGACGCCGGTCGAGCTCGAAGAGCGGCTTTCGGAACGGTTTCGCGTACTCGCCGATCCGTCAAAAGGGGTGCTGCCGCGCCATCAAACGATGCGCGCGACACTCGATTGGAGTTACGAATCTCTGGAGCCGCTAGAACAACTCCTTTTCCGCCGGCTTGCGGTCTTTCCGGCGAGTTTTTCTCTCGATGCGGTAAACCGCGTCTGTACGGACGAGCGGATCGACGAATGGAACGTCATCGATGCGCTTGGATCGCTTGTTGATAAATCTTTGGTGACGCGCACCGTGGCGGGCGGCGCGCAGCGGTACAGGCTTCTCGAGAACATGCGCGCATACGCGAATGAAAAGGCTGCCGCGCAAGGGCCGAGCGACTTGTTTCACGATCGTCACGCAGCATACTATGCCGCGCTCGCCGTGCGAGCCGAATCGGACCGCCGCCACGAAACGTCCACGGCCGCGTGGGCGCACGCGCTGGAGCCGGAGCTCGAGAATTTTCGCAGCGCGCTGCATTGGACGGTCGACGCGAGTCATGATTTCCCACTCGGCGCGCGGATGCTTTCGGCGCTGTACTCGTTCTGGATGTTCGAGGGCCTTGCCATGGAAAGCGTGCGACGAACGCGGACAGCGCTCGAGGCCCGGGATAAACTTCCACCGGCCGCACTCGCGGCGATGTTTCTGCTGCTTGCGAGGCTCTATCACGACTTTCCGATGACGTCGCAGCAGATGCTCGACGCCGCCTCACGAGCAGTCGCGTTATACGAAACGCTGGATGAGGAGGGCGGCGCGGCGGCCTCGCTGCGCGAACTCGGCATCGCTCAAATGCGGCTGGGCTTGCTCGAAGAATCGCACGCATCGCTGCAGCGCGCACTCGAACTCGCCCACGCGGCCGGGGACGTTGAACTCGGCGGCCGCGTATCGGCGAGTCTCGCGTTTCTTCTGCGAGCTCAAGGGAAACCGCGCGAAGCGCGCTCAGAAATGCTGGAGGTTTTGAAAACCGTTCACGATAGCGGCGACGAACGGCTCGTGACGATTACCACGATGACCATAGGCGAGTTGGACTTCGAAATCGGAGACATCGGAGCAGCCGTCGAGCGTGCAAAAGCGATTCTCGCCAACCACGAAACGATGCGCAAAAACGCAGACTTGCGAGCAACCGAACAGGCCAATCTCGCAGCTTATCTGTTTGCTCTTGGGCGGCGCGATGAAGCACGCGCGACGGCGCTCGATGCGCTTGCGCACTCCAGATACCCGGCGATTCCGTTGCAACACTTCGCGGCAATCACCGCCATCGACGATCCGGTGCGCGCCGCCAAGTTGCTCGGCTACGTCGAGCGCGCGCACGAGGAGGCCGCGTTCACCAAAGAAACGCCGGAGCATTACACTTACGAGCGTCTCCTCGACGCCGTCGAAACCTTGCTCACACCCACCGAGGTCGAAGGCTACCGACGCGCCGGCTCGGCAATGACTGAAGATCAGGCGCGCAGGCTCGCTCTCGGAGGTACACATGCTCGACGTCATCCTTAAGCGCTTCGATGAACCCGATGAAGTGCGCGAATTTCCCAAAGGCAAGTTCGAAGTCGTCACCGTCGGTGGCATGACGATCGGGCGCGCAACCTACGATCCCGGTTGGATCTGGTCGGAACACGTCGGCGCCGCGCTCGGTAAGGCGAGCTGCGACGTCGAGCACGTCGGTCTGGTCGTCTCAGGCTGCGCAACCGCTGAAATGGACGACGGTCGCGTCATCGAGATGAAGCCCGGCGACCTCTTCTACATCGCACCGGGCCACAACAGCCGCGTGGTTGGCCACGAACCGTACGTCTCAATCCACTTCCAAGGCGTAACTGCTTACGCTTCCAAATAGGCTTTCATACAGTACACGCTGCCGCCGGATTTCATAAACTCCCGCGTGTGCACCGGAACAACCGCGAACCCGCGTGAAGTAAGCGCGGCAGCCGTCTCGTCCGCACCTTCTTGAATCAACACGGTTCGGCCGAAGCACGCCGTTGCATTGCACGCAAAAAACTCCGTCGCTTCACGTTCGCTCACTTCGATCAGATCGGAAAAGCCGTCGCGCAGCGCCTCGATACTGCTTGCGCTAAAGGCCGGCGCATACATCAGAGCCGTACGTTCATCGATCGCGCAAAAACACGTATCGAGATGATAGAACCTCTCGGTCGCCAGTTCTAAGGTCACGACCCGCGCGTCAAACGCTTCTGCGATCGCCGCATGGGCGCGCGCGTCCGTACGCGGTCCCGCGCCCATCCAGAGCAACGCGCGCCCTGGATGCCACACGGCGTCGCCGCCGCCTTCGAACCGCGCAATCGTCGAATCAAGCTCGACGACGCGATAGCCGTGCGAAGCGTACCATGCAGCATGCGCGCCGACTTCTCGCTGACGCGAGGGATAGCGCATCCGACTGAGTACGCAGATCCGTTCACCTCGCGCATTGCGCCCGCAGATCGCGGGGTTCGCCGTAAAGACCATGTCCTCACAACCCGGAACCGGATCGAGCACCTCGACGCGCATGCCTGCCGCTTCGAACCCAGCGCGTAACGCACTCCACTCTTGTGCTGCTTCCGCACCATCGATCCGTCCGACGTTCTTTTCCATGAATGGATTCTTGACGTCGATCACTGCGAAGAAGTCGGGCGGGGACATCAGCACACCCGTTGGGAGCGGCCGAGGGATGATATTTTGTCCCATACGCCTAAATATTGCTTCCGAAAGGAAGAACCCCCTGTAATGGAAGTTTCCGTTCGCACCGAGACATGGGCATTTCGCTATCCCTTCCGCATCACCGGATACGTGTGGACCAGTTGTGAGGTCGTCGTCGCCGAAGTCACGGACGACCGTCAACGCGGACGAGGTGAAGCCCTGGGCGTGTACTACCACGATGAAACCGCCGCGAGCATAAGCGCGCAAATCATTGCCGCCGCGCAACGCGCGGACACCGTTGCCGGGCTCGCCCAAGTCGCGGCGTCGCTGCCGCCCGGCGGCGCAAAAAACGCGCTTGACTGCGCGCTGTGGGAACTCCGCGCACGGCAAGAAGCCGTGCCGGTTTGGCGACTCGCGCAATTACCGTCCGCTCCGCGTCCGGTCCAAACGACGTGCACGGTCGGCGCGGCGGATCCGGAAGACATGGCCTCGCGCGCCCGCGAGTTTGCCACCGCGACGGCACTCAAACTGAAACTGACCGGTGACGGCCGCGACGCCGAACGCGTCCGCGCTGTTCGCGACGTGCGTCCCGACGTGTGGCTGGGCGTCGACGGCAATCAAGGACTCACGCGCGCTTCGCTCGAGACGCTGCTTCCTACGTTCGTAGAATGTGGCGTGCAACTCGTCGAACAGCCGCTCCCGCTCACGCGCGATGCGGATCTCGACGGTCTCAAGTCACCGATTCCCATCGCCGCCGATGAAAGCGTGCAAACGCTGAACGATATCGAGGGACTCGTCGGACGCTTCGACACCATCAACATTAAACTCGACAAGTGCGGCGGACTCACCGATGCGCTGCGCATGCAAGCCCGAGCCCGTGAACTGGGCCTCGGCGTGATGGTCGGGTGCATGGGAGGCACGTCGCTCTCGATGGCTCCGGCGTTTATCGTCGCGCAGCGTTGCGATATTACCGATCTCGACGGACCGCTTCTTCTCGCTTCCGACCGGTCGCCGTCCGCGGTCTACCGCAACGGCTGCATTGACTGCCCCGAAGATGTGTGGGGCTGGGTACCCTCACTCACCACCCAAGACGTGGAGCGTTGATATGATCGGACTTTCATTCATACTCGCCGCCGCGCTGAACGCAACGCAAACATCGGCGATCAGCTCCATCGTTCAGGAAGCGATGGCGAAGCAGCATTTGACGGGCGTCGAGGTCGGCGTCGGGCGTAACGGTACGCTCTTATATTCGGCAGGCTACGGCTTGCGTAACCGCTCGGCGAACCTTCCGGTAACAAACGACACCGTCTTCGCGATTGGTTCGATCACCAAGCAATTCACCGCCGCCGGCGTCATGCTGCTCGTGCAACGCGGCCTCGTCTCGCTCGATGCGCCCCTCTCACGCTATCTCCCGGACATCCCGCACGCACGCGAGATTACCGTACGCGAGCTGCTCGATCAGACAACCGGCCTCCACGATTATCTCGAAGACAAACAGCTCTTCGGATCGCTCGTCGACGCAAGTATAAAGACGCACCCCATTTCATATTACGTCGAAATCGGAGCAAAACAGCCGCTGCAATTCAAGCCCGGAACGAAGTGGGCGTACAGCAACACGAACTACGCGATCCTCGGAATGCTAACCGCAAAGATGAGCGGCAAACCGTACGAATCGTACATCCAATCGACGATTCTCGTTCCGCACGATCTCAGTGCCACGGAATTCATGGCGTACGCCCCGCCGTCGGGAACGAATGTTTCCGAAGGGTACGATTACAAGCAAAACCATTTCGTCACGCTCCCGCGCTACAACATGTCATGGGCGAACTCCGCCGGAGCGCTCGCCTCAAACGCGCAGAACCTGGTTCGCTGGGACGGAGCGTTCTTTTCAGACAAGGTGCTCGACGCCGCCGGCGTACACTCGGCGACGACGCCGCCCCCCGGCATCCAAATGCTCTCCACGAAAAAGGACGCCCGCAATAATCTCGCTCTCGGGTACGCATTCGGCTGGGTTCAAGGCACCGACGAAGGCCGTCGCCTCATCTGGCACAACGGCGGAACCCTCGGCGCAAGAGCAATGAATCTCGTCTTCCCAGCTGACGGCCTCGAAATCGTCGTCCTCACCAATCAAACAACAGCCGATCCCGAATCAATTGCCCTGCGCATCGCCCGAGTGCTGTATTCGCCAAGTTCCAACGTTCCACACTGACGACGTCGGCGCTGGATCAACGCCGATAAGCGAATCGATGTGAACCGCGACGTGCCCTTGCTGCCAAAGTGCAATCAAGGGCACTTCTTCTGCAAGGCGCCGTTGGATCACGATCGACTGCCGCCGTCGTTCGTTCCAATCATAGCTCGCGACCGACGCAGCATCCGCTGCACTCACTTGTGAATCGCAGAAGCGCGAAATATTGAACCCGTTCGGCGGCATCTGGTCGCAACCGAAGAACCAGCTCAAATCCGGATCGGTCGGCCCAGTCAGTTGCACGAACGACATCTCGAATTTGCCTCCGAGCAGCGGACCGCCGATATGAGCCGGCGCCGTGAAAATCTGTGTCGAATACCCACGCATCGCGAGTCTCACGCCGAGCGTTCGCATCGCTTGCTGCAACAAAACGCCGAAGTCCGTGCCCTCCGCCTCTTGCAGATCGTAGGCGTAGTCGAGTTCCAACGGCACGCCGTCACGCGAGCGCACGCCGCCCGGCCCGTCGCGCCAGCCTGCCTCATCCAGTAACGCCTTCGCGCGCGTAACGTCGAAGGGCAATTGCTTCACCGACGGATCGTACGTCGCGCCGAAGAGACCTGCAGGAGCGTTCCTAGTTGACTCCGTGCCCCTCGATGCATCGTGAACGATGCGCGCATAGTCAATACCTTGCGCAAGCGCGCGCCGCACTCGCACGTCACTGAGGGGCGCACTCGCCACGTTGAAAATAAGCAATGCCGCTCCGCCGGCGTCGACTTTCGACGCTGTCACGCCCGGAATCGGATGAAAGTCGTGCGCGTATTGGGCTTGCGTCACAAACGCTGAGTCCAGTTCGCCCGTGCGTACTTGCTCGTAGAGGGTCGACACGATCGGCACGGACTTCATCGTCAAATGCGCGATCGCGGGTGCGCCGCGGAAGTACAGCGGGTTTGCGGCAAAACGGATGTAATCGCCGTGCGACCACTCCTCGACGCGATAAGGTCCGCTGCCGACCGGCATCGTGTTAAACGCGGCGTGATTGACGTCGCGCTCGTGTACTAACACGTGCTTCGGCAGCACCGGGTAATTGTTGTCTGGTGCAAAAAAATTCGAGAAAAGCGGCGAGAACCGGCGCTTCAACCGTACGCGAACGGTGTACAGATCGGGGGCACTCACGCTCTCAATTTCGTCATAATCAGTACGCGATGGAACGTTGATCGACGGATTCATGACCAGTCCGTAGCTGTACACGACGTCGGCTGCGGTGAGCGGCTGGCCGTCTTGCCATTTTACGCCGTGACGCAGATGGTATGTCACCGTAAGTCCGTCGGCCGAGACGCCGCCATTGCGCCGGCTCGGAATCGCCTCCGCCAAGTCAGGCTGCAACCGGCCGTTCGAATCGATCGTCAGGAGATAGGAAAAAATGACCGGCCCGATCGTCGCCGAGATCGTACCCTCTTCCAGCAGTGGATTGAGCGTATGCGGTTCAAAGGGTATGCCCATCGTCAAGGACGTGGGGTCGGAACGATGCGCGCCCTTGGTGCAGCTGGTGAGTATCAGGGCGGAGGCGAAAACGACTGCGCAAAAGATGATATTTTGGCGCATAGACCAAAATACTGCTCGAACGAAGCCCGGTCCTACCGCGGGAGAGTCCGTTTGAGAATTTTCACCGCCGCCCTCGTTACCGAGACCAATACGTTCTCGCCCATTCCAACCGGTCGGGCGTCCTTCGCAATGAATCGGATCAGCGACGACGAGCCCTTCCCCGATTTCGCGTCCTTGTTTGTCTGGCGTGATATGGCGGCCGCCGATGGACACGAGGTGATCGAAAGCGTCGCTGCGATTGCAGAACCCGCCGGCAAAACGGTGCGGGCCGTTTATGAAGAGTTACGCGATCGCTTACTACACGATCTGCGTGCTGCCATGCCGGTCGACGTCGTCCTCCTCTATCTTCACGGTGCCATGGTCGCCGAAGGCTACGACGATTGCGAAGGCGACGTACTCGAGCGTGTTCGCGCAATCGCCGCTAGCGCGACCGTCGGCGCGGAACTGGATTTACACGCACACCTCACCGACGCCATGTGCGAGGCGGCCAACGTCATCGTCGCCTATAAAGAATATCCGCACGTCGATATTGTCGATCGTGCGGTCGACCTCTATCGCCTCTGCACGCGCGCAGCCGCAGGACTCATCGCGCCCGCGAGTTCGCTCTACGACTGCCGCGCCAACGGACTCTTTCCGACGACGCGCGAGCCGATGCGCAGCTTTGTCGACGACATGCGCGCCCGCGAGGGAGACGACATTCTTTCACTCAGCTTCGTACACGGATTTCCGTACGGCGACGTTCCCGGCGCGGGAGCAAAAATGCTCGCAATTGCTGACCGCGACGGTGACCTCGCCTCGCGCACCGCGGAAGAATTCGGCAAACGATTCACGAGCATACGCGAAGAAGCGGCGTTGCAATCGATGCCGTTTGAAGACGCGATCGATCTCGCACTCTCCGATGCCGTAGGCGCAACGGTGATCGCCGACGTGGCCGACAATGCCGGCGGCGGCGCACCCGGAGACAGTACCTTCGTGCTCCAATATCTTTTGGATCGCGCAGCGAAACATGTCGTTTCCGGAACGTACTACGATCCGATAGCCGTCGAGATGTGTTTCGAAGCGGGTACGGGCGCGACATTAGCGCTCCGAATCGGAGGCAAACTTGGCCCGGCTTCCGGCATGCCGGTCGACGTCGACGTCACGGTTCGCGCGTTGAGCGAGCGCCACGTTCAAGACGCGATGGATGACTCGGGCGTCGTGCCGTTAGGACGCAGCGCGTGGGTGCACGCGCGCGGAATCGACCTCGTGCTGGTCTCGATCCGGTCGCAGGTGTTCGGGCCGACCGCGTTCACGAATCTCGGCATCGACCTGCGACGAGCGAAAATCATCATCGTAAAATCCACGCACCATTTTTACGGAAAGTTTGCGCCGCTCGCATCGCGCGTGCTCTACGCCGATAGCCCCGGTGCATTGCGTACCGATTTTGCAGCGATTCCCTACCAAAAGCGCGATTTAGACTATTGGCCGCGCACCGAGAGGACTTCGCACGTCGCGCACCTTAATCGCGCAAAATGAAAGATGTAGCGGTCCCCGACGTCGGCACGATTCTCAAGCGTCTGCGCGAGCGCAATCGCGTTACCGTTCGCGACGTGGCCGACGCCACAGGGCTCTCGGCATCGTTCATCCGCGCGCTCGAACGCGGCGAAACCGATATCTCTCTCGGCCGCGCCGCCCGTTTGGCAAAATTCTTCGATTACGATCTCGGCTCGTTCTTGGGATTCAGCGCGCAGAGTTCGCGCCCGACGTTCATGGGTCCGGAAACGCGGAAGAAAGTCAATCGCGGACGCGGTATCGACTACGAGGCGATTCACCTGCCGGGCGTCGACCTCGACTTTATCGCGCTGAATCTCGCACCGCGCACCAAGTTCAAAAACGAGCTCGCGCACGAAGGTATCGACGTCATCTATGTGATCGACGGCGAGATTATCGTGGTGGTCAACGGCATCGACTATCCGATGACCGCGGGCGAGTGCTGTGTCTTTGCCGCCGGCTATCCGCACTCGGTGCGCAACGACTCCGGCCGCCAGGCGCGGGCCATTTCTCTGACCACCGGCCGCATGTAAACTCCAGCGCCTCGCCAATATATCGCTCTATGAGCGATATTTCGTCTGCATTGGCCGGCTACCGCGTTCCCGGCCTCGGTTACGCTCTTCTCATCGACGGTCGCGAAGCGGACTGCCGGGGATTCGGCGTACGCAACATCGAGCGCAACGATCCCGTCGACGCCGATACGCTTTTTGCCATCGGTTCTGTTTCAAAGTCGTTCACCAGCGCGGCGATCGCTATGCTCGTCGACGAAGGTAAGATCGATTGGGACACACGCGTGATCGATCGCCTGCCGTCGTTCCGCATGTTCGATCCGTACGTCACGCGTGAATTGACGGTGCGCGATTTACTCGTTCATCGCAGTGGTCTCGCGCGCGGAGATTTCATGTGGTATAAGAGCGCGTACACGATCGACGAAGTGTTGGCCCGCGCGCAGCATCTCGAGCCGAGCTGGGGCTTCCGCACGGCCTTCGGCTATCAAAACATTATGTACGTCGCGGCCGGCGAGTTGATCCGCGCCGCGAGCGGCTTGTCTTGGGATGAGTTCATCAAGCAGCGGATCCTCGAGCCGCTCGCCATGAACCGCAGCCACGTTCATCCGCAGTACATCTCCGATATGTCGAACGTCGCCAAACCGCACGCCGAGCTCGAACCTGGAACGGTTCGCACGATCCCTCATGACTACGGCACGAACTCCAACGCTGCGGGCTCGATTTATTCGAGCGCCCGCGACATGCTCCGGTGGCTCCGGTTCAATCTCGGCGATGGGACGATCGATGGAAAGCGGCTGATGACGTCCGGATCGATGCACGCGCTGCATACGCCGCAGATGCTGATCGCGTATGCCTCCCCGTGGAGCGAGATGTTTCCCGATGCATCGTTTTTGAGCTACGGATATGGGTGGTTTCTCTTCTCCTACCGCGGTGAAGCGGTGATCACGCACAGCGGAAACATCGACGGAATGACGGCTGTCGCATGCGTGGTGCCGCGTATCGGCTTCGGATTCACGGCTCTAGCAAACGCCGACGTCAGCGCGCTGCCGCATGCGCTCCTCTATCGCGCGCTCGACGATGTGCTCGGGGGTGGTTCGACGAATTGGCTCGTGCACTTCAAAGAACAGCGCGACGAAGCCCAAGAGCGCCTTGAATTCATGCGTCGCGAGCGCGAAAGTGCACGCGTCGACGAGACCATGGCGTCGCGCCCACTCTCGGCGTACACCGGCACTTACGACGACGCATTTTACGGCAGAGCTACCGTAAGCAGCAACGGCGACGGACTCGCGTTGCAATTCGTCGGGCTCAACGGGCGCCTCGAGCACGAACACTTCGACGTCTTCGTCCTTCGTCCCGAGAATGAACTCTTCGTCAAGTATCAGCCGACGGTGCGCTTCGATCGGAACGAATTCGGCGAACCCTCAGCACTGACGGTCAATATTCTCGGCGCGCTCGAACTGCACCTCAAGCGCAACGAGAACGCAGAGCAAGCCGAAGCAAAACCCGCCGACCGAGCGCCGATGCTCGGAAACTACACCTCGCGGTCGTTTGGTACCATCGCAATCGAAGAACTTGGTGACACGATGAAGGTCACGCTTCCGGGCGCTCTCGCGGGCGCTCAAACGAGCGAGAAAGTGTTCACGCTCGTTCCGCTCGCACCCGATTCTGCCGCGATCGAAGGAACGGGGCTGATCTTTCGCTTCAGCGGATTGAAGGACGGACGCTTCGCCGAACTCGACGTATGCGTGCCGCATCAGATGCCAATGCGCTTCACGACACTTCACGCGCACGCGAAATAACCGCGTGCTACAACCGAGTCGTGCAGCAGCCGACTCGCCGGGAAGCCCTCGGAGAGATTCTTGCGTTCGGAACGACTCTTGCCGCCGCGCCGCGGCTGCTTGCTGCTTCGCCCGACGAGAGGAATGCCACCGTGATCGTGTGCTTGATCCGCTACCAAATCGATCCGTTTCAACTCGATGCCTTCACGCAATACGCGACAAACTGGGCGAAGAGCATTCCGCGCTGCGGCGGGCACTTGATCGGCTACTTTCTCCCGCACGAAGGCACGAACGACGTCGCGTGGGGAATCATCGGGTTCGATTCGCTCGAAAGTTACGAGAAGTATAAGGCACGGCTCAAAGCCGACCCGGAGGGGACGGCGAATTTCCAATTCGCCCAGTCGAAGCGGTTCATACTCCGTGAAGAACGTAACTTCGTCCGCCTCGTACCCGGCACATTTGACCTACCCTCGCTGTTAAAGTAGATGTGAGTTTTTTCGTCGCGAAGGATGCGAAGTGGCTCGAATGCCGTGATCCGGCGGCATCCACGGCCGTCTTCGTGCGCCTTCGCCGGCATGGCGCCGTCATGCTCGTCCTTCTCGCGGCGGCGACGCTGTTGTACATCGCCAACGTTGCAATCGGTGCGGTAAGCACGGCGCGCAACAGCGGAACGATCGCGACCCCCGGCATTCTTGCACCGGTAACGATCGCGCGCGATAAGCGAGGCGTTCCGCATATACGCGCATCGGCGCTACGCGATCTCTTCTTTGCGCAAGGGTTTGCCGAAGCATCGGATCGTCTGTTTCAAATGGACCTCGCGCGTCGCTACGCTTACGGACGTCTAAGCGAAGTTTTCGGTTGGCGTGCACTCTCGCGGGACGAAGAGATGCGCGCCGTCGATATCGTCGGAATTGCGCGCCGGCAATGGTCTGCCGCCGACAAGTCGACGCGACGCGCGCTCGATGCGTTCAGCGCCGGTGTGAACGAAGCAATGAAAACACAACCGTTGCCGGTTGAGTTTCGCATGCTTCTCTATCGCCCGAAGCCATGGACGCCTGAAGACTCCATCGCCGTTGCAACGATGGCCGCGCTCGAGTTGAGCGATTCATGGCAAGATGTTCTTGCACGTGATGAAGCGTGGCACAAGCTCGGCGCAGCGTGCTACGCAAAGGAGTTTCCGCTCTCCGATCCACGATACGATGTCACGGTCGACGGCGCGCGCACGAGTTCGACCTTCGACGAACGCTCGAAGTGCGCGAGTGAGGCAACCATCGCGTTCCATCGGTCCCGAAAAATCGGCAGCAACGCGTGGGCCGCGGGTTCCGCTCGCAGCCGCGACGGCGGCGCACTCATCGCGAATGACCCGCACGTCGACATCTCGATTCCCGGCATATGGTACGTGATGGATCTCGACGCACCGGGGTTTCACACAGCCGGCGCAACGCTTCCAGGGCTACCGGGAATCGTTCTCGGGCACAACGAGCATCTCGCTTGGGCGGCAACGAACGCGCAAGTCGCGACGACGGTTCTTTATCGTGGCAATTCGCGTCCCCATGCGCGTGCCGGCATCGAACGCTTTCGCGTCCGATTCTCGCACGACATTTCGAAGGCGTATTATCGAAGCGCGACAGAATTCTATGTCAACGATCCGTCCGGCTCGACAATTGCGGTGCGTTGGCCCGTCTATTGGCAACGCCGAACAAGCATTACAACGCTTCTCGCCCTCGATTCGGCTCGAACGATCTACGACGCAAGACGCGCGCTTGAATCGTATGCGGGCGCACCCGAAAACTTTATCCTTGCGGATCGCACAGGATCGGTCGCCTATCATCTTGCCGGGCTCGTTCCGCTCGATTCCGCCTGGGGACGCTTCGCCCATCCGCTCTCCGCGCTCGAATCCCCAACGCGGGTTGTGAAGTTCGATGCTCTTCCGCAGCGTCGCCCGTCACGTACGGTAATCGCAATTAGCGCGAACAATAAGATGTACGGCGACCACTATCCATATCGACTCACGAGTGCCTTTGAGCCGCCGTACCGTGCGTCGCGAATCGCGTCGCTCTTACACATGCGCGCTTCGTATGATGCCGGCTACTTCCAAGCGATGCAGCTCGACACGTTCTCACCGATCGACATGGAAATAGTTCGCGATCTCGATGCGAAACAATTGCGAGTCTGGAACGGCCGTTTCGATCCGGATTCGCGTCTCGCATCGGCGGTGTACGAGTTGCGCACCGATCTCGAATCCGAAAACACGTCACTTGCGGTGCTCATGGCGCGCTTGCGCGACCCGGAAGAACGGACCGCGATCCGGCTTTCGTCTCAGGGATTCTTGTACTACAACGCGTTGTCGCGGCGTCCGTGGGGACAACAAGGTGCGGTCGACGTAGAGAATCCGCTTTCACCGATGTGGTACGGGTTTCTGCGCGGACGTTCGCTGCCGGGCGACGGCAACGACTACACGATTCGTCTACAAGAGACAGGATTCGCGCAAGGATTCCGCGCCGTATGGGATACGAGAAATTGGGACGCCGGCGGCATCTCGATCCCAACCGGCGAGTCCGGCGAAGTAGGCTCTCGCTACTACGACGACGCCGCCGCCTCATGGATCGCCGGCACACTTGAACCGCTTCCATTCTCAACGAAAGCTATTACGCACGCTACCGTGCACGTCTTAACCCTCGTTTCATCCTGAGAAGTCGAAGGACCGCCTCAAAACGACAGCGCACAAAAACTCCTTAATGCTTCTTCTTGGAATCGAGACCTCGTGCGATGATACCGCGACGGCCGTCGTTCGTGACGGACGCGCCGTACTTTCAAGCGTCTCGACGAATCAAGACGAATTTCACGCGAAATACGGCGGCATCGTTCCCGAGATCGCAAGCCGGCAGCATGTCGCGCTGCTTTCGGCCGCCGTCGACGATGCACTCGGGCGTGCCGGCATGACGCTCGAAGAGATCGACGGCATTGCCGTGACTCGCGGACCGGGATTGATCGGCAGCCTCGTTGTTGGCGTTGCGGCAGCCAAAGCACTTGCCTTTGCGCTCGATAAACCACTCTATGCCGTCAACCATCTGCACGGCCACATCTTCTCGGCGTTCCTCGATCGCGACGAACCGATTCCGTATCCGTTCTTGGCGCTGCTCGTCTCCGGCGGCCACTCACAACTCGTCGAAGTACACTCGGCGCTCGATCTGCGAATCATCGGCCGTACGCGCGACGATGCCGCAGGCGAAGCATATGACAAGACCGCGCGCCTCTTGGGACTCGGTTACCCCGGCGGCCCGCAACTCGACAAACTCGCGCGCGAAGGCAATCCCAAGGCGTTCACTTTCCCTCGGCACCGTCCGGATCCCGGAACGCTCGATCTCTCGTTCTCCGGGCTCAAAACCTCCGTGCGATATTTCCTCGAGTCCGACGATGGCAAACGCGCGAAACGCGAAGACGTCGCCGCCTCGTTTCAAGCTGCCGTCGTGGACGTACTCGTCGCGCGTCTGACGCGCGCGTTCGAAGGCGGCGATTATAACGCGGTCGTTCTTTCCGGTGGCGTTGCCGCGAATTCGGCGCTGCAGAACGCAGTCGTGAAATGGAGCCGCGAGCGCAACATCCCGGCGTTCGTGCCGCCTCCGAAATACTGCACGGATAACGCCGCAATGATCGCGGCGGCGGCCTATTTTCAGCGTGAGGCGACTGAGTCCGATCCGTTCACGCTGTCGGCGGATCCGAATCTCCCCTTCGCAACCATCGCAGCCTAACCGCGACGTATAGGCCAGGCCCTGGTGCTTACGCCCCTCGCAAGCAAGCGTGATCGCCATTACGCTGTACGCTATGCGAGCAGGGGCTTTTCGTCACGCTGCACTTGGGGCGCTATGCTTAATTGCTACGAGCTGCGGCGGCGCAGGAACTTCGGGGACTGTGCCTTCCGCATTGTCCTCTCGCACGCCGACGCCGGCGTCGCCATCGACGTCGAAGCCGACATCGACGCCGCGGCCGACGCCGACGCCGGCACCAACACCAACCCCGCCGTCGAACGTCGATTGGTCGCAGTCGGCCTTTAACTTACAACGGACCGGCTATAACCCGAGCGAAACCAAGCTTGGGACGGGGAACGTGTCGGGATTGCACGCTCTTTGGGCATCGCCGTTCGGCGTGGGCGGCGAAATCGGCGAACCCGTGTACGCGAGCAACGTGCCGGTAAACGGTTCGAACAAGAACCTTCTCATCGTCAATGGCGCAAGCGGGCACGCATTCGCGCTCAATGCAGACACGGGAACGGTCGTGTGGACATCGCCGTTGCTTGGGACCTCGTCTAATAGCTGCGGCAGCTATGCATTCACGTTTGGACCTTACGGTGCACCCGCGCTCGATCGCGCTCGCAATCGCGTCTACCTTCCCGACGGCGCGGCCAACGTCCACGCGTTCAACCTCTCAACCGGCACAGAAATTTCAGGCTGGCCCGTTACCATCGCGAGCCCCGCAAATTTCAATTTCATCGAAGCCGGGCTCACGTACAATTCGGCAAATGGCTATCTCTACGCCGAAACATCATCGACGTGCGATATCTCACCATGGTACGGACGAATCGTCGCGATTAACACAGCCGGTCCGTCGATTCTCAACACGTTCTATCCGACACAAGGACAGAGCGGCGGTTCAGTATGGGGTTTCGGAGGCGCTTCGATCGATCCGGCAACGAACAACGTCTTCATCGCCACCGGTAATGCGGACACGGCATCGCAACCCAATCAAGCCCTTGCGTACGCGGAACAGATCGTCGAACTCGCTCCCGATGTGAGCACGGTTATCGCGCACAGCTATGCGACGCTGCCTCCCGTACGGGATTCCGATTACGGGGCGACGCCGATGCTCTTCACGCCACCCGGATGCAGCGAAATGCTCGCAGCCGTGAATAAATCGGGCCTCTTCGTTCTCTACGACGTAAGCAATATCAGCAGCGGACCAAAGCAAACGATTCAAATGTCGGTCGCAACGGATAACGGCGATTTCGTCGGCATTCCCGCGTACGATCCGGCGACCAACTACGTCTACGTCGGCCTCCCGGCAACCGAAGGCATCTATAGACCGGGACTCGGAGCATTTTCTCTGCAAAACTGCTCGCTCAACCCGACGCCGGTATGGAATGCATCGTTCGGTGAAGACGGTGCGGCAACGAGCGACGACACGTTGCGCTCGCAAATTTCAATCGCCAACGGCGTCGTGTATGTCAACGACTACAACAACGGTGTTGCCCATGCATTCAACGCGTCATCGGGCGCGCAATTGTGGTCGGCGTCACTCAGTGGGATGGGCGTCGTCGGACCCATCGTGGCCAACGGTCATCTCTACACGAGCGACATCAAGGGACAAGTTCGCGGCTGGACACCATAGCTTAAAAATGAACACCGACAGCCAATGTCGGTTTCGAGCGCTCTTTAACTCCCGAAAGCAAATGAAGCCTTCGACTCTTGTATTTTTGCGACACGGTAGCTTAGATAAGTACCTACGACGCGTTCGGGTGGATGAGTCATGCCTGCGACCAAAGCCCAATATGACGTATTTAAATCCTTATACGATGAGGAGTCAAACCGCTATACGGCACTGCAGGATCGAGCTAAAACGCTGCTTTCGATTATAACGCTGTACGGCGGCATCGTCCTATTTAAGGGCGACTCCATACCGGGGGCGATTTGGAAGTCGCGTCCCGCGACCATCACGTTGTTCGTCGTTGGTCTCGCCTTCACGGCAGCGCTTGTCGCGATCGTCAGAGCGATGCAGATCCGAAGCTACGAAATTCCGTTCGATGCGCTGCAGTATCTCGAGGAGCTCCCTGACAATCAACCGTGGACGAACGCATCACTTTTTGGCGACTCCGTGAACGGATTCGCCGTTGCAACGTCGCGAAACGCCGACACGAACAACAGCGTCGCGCGGGTACTGAGTGTCGC
>JAMXLG010000036.1 GCA_024281135.1 Vulcanimicrobiia bacterium
GATGCGCCCAGGGGCATGCAAGCGATACAAAAAGCTGGTAGCGCCCGGCAACTGCCGGAAATCCCGTGTGCCCGTCAGCCGACACCCAGCCGCGGAACTGGTCCTCCTGACGCACGAAGCTGCCGTCAGCGGATTGCTCGTCGGGGAACTGCGCTTTAACTTGCGAATCCATACGTCGCTTATAAAGGAGGGTCGGTGCTCAAAGGATTCATCGTAGGGATCGTGGCCACGCTTGTTATTCTCTTCCTCGTGGGCTACGTGGGCGTCACGCAAGGCCTCCTGATTCCGGCGAACGCCGATGCGAAGCCCTCACGGATGGAGCGCTGGATGGCCTCGCGCTCGCTCGATTCGACAATTGCTCGCGAGATGCCGACGCAGCCGAACCCGATCGCGGCGACCGATGAGAACTTCGAAGCCGGCATCAAACTTTACGTTACGAATTGCGCCGCTTGCCACGGCGTGCCGAACGAACGTCCGTCGACGATTGCAATCGGACTCTACCAACATGCGCCACAACTCGCGCGACACGGCGTAGGAGATGATCCCGAGGGCGAGACGTTCTGGAAGATCAAGCACGGCATACGCCTCACGGGTATGCCGGCGTTCGGCGCTTCGCTTTCAGACGAGCAGATCTGGACGCTTGCACTGTTTCTCAAGCATATGGACTCGCTGCCACCGGGCCCCAACAAGATCTGGCAAGCGGCAAGAACGCCGGTTGCGTTGGCGCCGCTTTCAGCGCTTCCATCGCCGTCGCCAGGCAGTAGTTCTACCCGCTAAATAGAAATTGCTTACCTGAGTATGGATGTTACAACGCGACTTGACGTGCGCGCTCTTCCCGTCTGGGAGCGCCCCGCAAAGATCTATGAAGTCTTCGATCAGCTGCCACTCGGGTCATCACTTACGATTGTTACCGATAACGAACCGCGTGGACTTGCTTATCGCATCGAACAGACGCGGCCACACGAAGTCATCGTCGATCATCGACGCACCGGCGAACATGAGTGGACGGTGCGTTTTACACGTACCGCGATGGAGATCGATTCGCCCTCGCCCGCCGGGATTATCAAGCGCACGGCAATTTTCAACAGGTTAAACGAGGAAGCAAGCGCTACTTTAGCGGCGAGCGCGAGTCTGCACACGATTCGCCGCGGACAAACGGTAATAACGGAGGCTACGGATTGGCCGTATCTCGGCGTCGTCTTTGAAGGCGTGTTTGCTTTGACCACGGGTAACGGAGGCGGACGTCCCCGGATTTTCTTCGAGATCTTCCCGTACGAGCCGATCGGCGACCTCGAGCTCTTCGATGAAGCGCCCGCGGCTGGGCGTGTGATCGCTTTATCCAAAGTCGCGCGCTATATGCGAATTCCACGGCGCACGGTGCTCGATGTCGCAGAGCGCAACCCGCATGTGCTGATCGCACTCGGACGGGTGAGCGCGCAGCGCCGTCGCGATCATATGCAGGCGCTCGCGACGCAGGCTACGATGCCGATCATCGCGCGTGTTGCGCACGTCCTCGTACCGTACGCAGTTCCCGAACTCGGACTGAGCCCGGCGCGTGCGCCGTTGCCCAATCTGACGCAAGCACAGATCGCTGCGGCCGCCGGTACCGTCAAAGAGGTTGCTGCGCGCGCGATCGCCGAGTTGGAAGCACGTGCGTTGCTCAAGCGCGAACGCGGGCACATTCGCTATCTCGACCGCCAGGGGTTGCTGGACATGATCCGGGACGCTGGATGATTCTGACGTTCTTCCGTCACGGAAGCAACGCCATACTTGCGCTCGCCATTTTAGTGGGCATCGCCATCTTCGCTCTCGGAATCGTCCCGTTCTCATTTCTCGCCGCGCTGATCGGCGCTGCAGTGTTCTTCAGCTCGGAGTACACGACGCACCGCTTCCTCTTTCACGCGCAACCCTCGAAGATGCCGTGGCTGCTGAAGTTGCAGCATCGCTTGCACTACGATCATCACATCGATCCGCCCAAGCTGGAGCTGCTCTTCTTGCCGCTGTGGTTTGTGATTCCGACCGCGCTGCTGTACTACGGCGTGTTTGCCGCGATCACGCGGAACACGGGGCTGGCGCTTTCGCTGACCGTTGGTAGCATCTGCGCGCTCTTGTACTACGAGTGGGTGCACTACGTGGCGCACGTACCGTTCAATCCGGTTACACCGTTCGGCCGGTATGTCAAGAAGTATCACCTTTGGCACCATTTCAAGAATGAGCGCTACTGGTACGGCGTCACGAATCCGTCGATGGATTTCGTAGGTGTAACGTATCGTGACGTCGACGCGGTCGAGCGCAGCACGACCGTGCGCGAAATCTGGCGCGGCATGTGAACTACCTGCTCCTACTCGCGCTCGCGCTGTTCTTCGGATTTGCATTCGAAGAGTTTTTTGGCGGCGAGGACCCGCCGGTTCCGGGCGGTATCCGGACCTTTCCCATTATTGCATTTGCGGGAGCGGCGCTCTACCTCATCGAGCCGCACTATTTACTCGCGTTTATCGCGGGTTTGCTTGTGCTGGGTTGGTGGATCTCACTCTACATACGTAGCGTCGTCGAAGGTAAGCGGCCGGCGTCGGACGGTCCGCTCATCATTCCGACGTGTACGCTAATTGCCTACGCTCTTGGACCGATTGCGCTGACGCAACCGATGTGGGTTCCGGTTGCGCTGATCGTAAGCACCGTGATCCTCGTCGGGTCACGCAAGGTGTTGCACGATTTCGTCGCCCGTGTGCCGGAAGAAGAAGCGGTTACCCTCGCTCAGTTCTTGCTGCTTGTCGGGGTTGTTTTGCCGTTGCTGTACGGTGCGCCAA
>JAMXLG010000037.1 GCA_024281135.1 Vulcanimicrobiia bacterium
AAGAGCTCACCCATCTCCCGGTGATCGTGGACCCGAGCCACGCGACCGGCCGCCGCAGCCTCATCGCTCCGCTCGTCCTCGCCTCCGCCGCCGCAGGCCTCGACGGCGCGATGATAGAGATCCACCCTGA
Organism: Vulcanimicrobiia bacterium; assembly: GCA_024281135.1. The sequence goes on from JAMXLG010000037.1 coordinate 131, forward strand.
GCCCGCGCGTTCGCGATCCGACGCGGAACAGGCCCTCGACCTCGACGCCTTCGCCGACCTGATGCGCCGCCTCGGCGCGTTCGCTCCGTCTAAGGTCGCCAGCTTGGCGGGCCGATGAAAGAAGACGAGGGTCCAGGCATCGGGCCCCGCTAGAGATTTCGTCAAGAAAGGGGGTGAGATACAAAGAGTGACTTCTCTACATTCAACTGTTCCGTCTTTGCCAGTTAAGACGGCGCCTGCGGCTAACCTTAATTGGTTCTCGCTCTCCGGAGCGATGTCGGCCAACGGTGCGCTTTTCGCGAATGTTCTGAACGGACTCACGTCTGGTACGAACGGAACGCCTCTCTCGTCGATCGTCGATCAGATTTCGAAGAGCGTCGGCAATGCTCTCCAGCGACAGCTGGCGGGAAAGCTGTCGCAAAGCGATCTCGATCGAATACGATCGTCGATCGCAAACGCGCTCGCTCCACCGGGTAACGCACCGCCGGGCACGGCACAACAACAAGTCAATGCCCTCGCAACGCGACTACAACGGTTGATCGAATCGCTAGCGAGGGATTCAGCGGGAAGCACTGGGCAGCAGAACGATATCGCGGGAAACATCTTGGACGCCAAATCGGCGAAAGACATCCCGGCCCAAGCACCAGCAAAAGAAACGGCGAGCGCGCTCGACGTCTCTTCGCTCGTGTCTTCGTTGTTGTCCAATGCCGTCGCTTCCGTCGCGCAATCGGCACCTTCGCCGGCTTCAACACCGGCGCAGAACGATAGCGCGAACGCCGCGCAATCCGGAATAACGCCTCCACTGCAAACGGACGCCACAATGTCCACTGCACCCGATCTACTCGCACGTATGCTCGCGCGCGCTGCCGGTGTGGACGCGAAGATCAACGGCAATGCCGCCGTTGCGAGCGGTTCCACCGCCGGCAACGTCGCGCAAACGCCGTCGGCGCTAACTGCGCGCTTCGCAGCCGCACTCGCCGGCATCGTTTCGAACGCCTCAGCGGCGTCTTCGAAAGGATCGTTCGCAGGCGGGGGAAGCGGCCAATCCTTCGATCAGCAATCCGCGTCGCAACCGTCTCTTTCGACATCCGACTCGTCGGTGTCGAACGCCGTCGCTGCACCGGGATTCACGGTAACGACCGCCATGCAAAACGCGACGCCAACAAGCGCGTCGGTTTCGCATGCCGCCGTCGATGCCAACGCCGTGATCGAACAAATGGTCAAAAGCATGGTGATGCGCACGAACGCGCAAGGATCCTCGGAGATTCGACTGCATCTGCAACCTGAGAACCTTGGCGACGTGACGATGAAGATCACCGTTACGGGATCGCAGATCTCGGCGAACGTCGTCGCTGCCAATTCCGACGTCCGCAATACGCTGATGTCCAATCACCAGCAACTCGCACGCACACTCGCCGACGCCGGCTTGACGCTTTCGGGCTTCTCCGTCGACGTGTCGGGTGGCAACGCTGGACGCGATCGGCAGAATAACGATCGCACGGCGGGCTTCGGCCGCCGGTACACCGTGCACGAACTGCCCGGTGCATCCACGACCGAAACGCCGACACTCGCTTCACTCGGTCCATCGATACTCAACGGCTCGAGTTTAGCGTTATTCAACTACTTGGCATAAGAAAGAGGAACACATGCCATCGGCATTTGTAGCTGGAACAACGGCACAACCGATTGATTCGCTGATCGGCGTCAACGCTCCGACCACGACGTCATCGTCGTCGTCTGATAGTTCCACGTTAGGTCCCGATGCGTTTCTTCAGTTGTTGACCACTGAATTGCAGAACCAGGATCCGACGCAGCCGCAAGATCCGACACAGTCGGTGACGCAGCTCGCGCAGATGTCGGCACTGCAGTATCAGCAGCAGCTCACCAGTTCGTTTGCGAACTTCCAAAGCAACTTCGGTGTCATGCAAGCCGCATCGCTGATCGGCAAACAGGCCACCGTAAACGTTGGAAGCAACAGCGGATCCTCGACCTCAGGTAGCTCTTCGAATGTCACCGGCACGATTCAATCAGTCGAAGTGCAGAATGGACAACCGTACTTCACGATGACTGACAGCAACGGCAAAGTCTACACGGATAACAACGGTAGCGCGCTGTTGTTCTCGACCTCGGAAATCGTCGGTATCGGCACGACGGGCACGACGGGGCAGTAAGCTCCATGGACAACAACGAGATCAATCGCATACAACAACCCGGAATTATTCCGGGGCCAGGACCGCGTCCGGTTGGACGTCCGGTCGAGATTCCGCCTACCGGCGCACCGACGTTCCGTTCGGTGCTCGATGCCGCTACGGCGACTCAACCGGAGGCGACCGCGACGAGCGGATCGGAACCGCTCAAGTTCTCGGCGCACGCCATGCAGCGTCTGCAATCGCGCAACATCAGCCTGACGTCGGACGACGTGACGCGCATGAACGCGATGGCGGACAAAGCCGCGGCGAAAGGGGCGAAAAATTCGCTCTTCATCGTTCGCGACGTCGCAATGGTCGTGAGCATCAAGAACCGCACGGTCATCACCGCGGTCGATTCCGACTCGATGAAGGAGAACGTGTTCACCAACATCGACTCGGCGGCAATCATTTAAACGACAACCTAAAATTACTACCCGGGGCGGACCGCATGCGGAGCCTCGGCCGCGACGCGGATGGATTGAAGCGTTGCGGATCTACATGTGAGGTCATTACATGGCTTTCGATGCATTGAACATCGGGGTTAGCGGCCTAAACGCGTATCAGAGCTGGATCGACATGCTCTCGAACAACATCGCGAACACGGCCACGGTCGGTTTCAAAGGTCAACGCATGACCTTCGCCGACCAGTTCTATCAACAAGTTCAGGGTCCAAGCGGACCGACGCAGACCAACGGCGGGACGAACCCGGAAGACTTCGGTCTCGGCGTAAAGGTGAATACAGTCGATACGCAATTCGCGCAAGGCGGATTGGAGACGACCGGTGTCAATACCGATCTCGCACTCAACGGCGATGGCTTCTTCATCCTTCGCAATGCGAACGGCACGGGCACTCCGACTTACACGCGCGACGGCGCATTCTCACTCAACTCGAACGGTCTGCTCTACGATCCCGCCTCGGGCCTCGCGGTGCAGGGCTACATGGCGAATCAATCTGGTCAGATTACGCAAACCGGTACGCCGGCTGCGATCAACATCCCGATCGGTCTGCAAGAACAAGCAACGGCAACCGGCGCGGGCGTGAAAGTAGGCCCGAACATCAACGACCAAGTTTTCGACATGTCGATGGGCGGTAATCTCGACCAAACCCAGTGGCAACAAGCGTTCTTAGACCAGGTCAACGGGACGGCTGCGGCAACAACGAAGACGATCTCGACGACGATCTACGATTCCCTCGGGAACGCGCATCAAGCGACGATCACCTACACGCCCGACGCGCAGGGTGCCAAAGCAGCGGTCGCGAGCGCTGTCGGAGGCACCGCCGGCATCATCAACGGCAACGTTACGTTCCCGAAGGGTGCGCCGAATACCGCGGCAGTGACGGTCACCCAGACGTCGCCGACCACGGTGCAAATCACCGATGGTGCCGGAAACACGTTGAATGCAAATGCCGGGCAAACGGTCACGTTCGACGGCGCGACGTTCACGCTCGCGGCATCGCCGCTTCCGGCCGGCGCGGCGACCTTCAACCTCACTGGTGCAAACAATGGACTCCCCTCCGGCGTTGCAGATCCTTCGGGAAATGTTCACACGCCCGCGACCCGGTGGTCCGTGAGCGTTAGCTTTACCGACGGAACGCAATTCACGTCCATCGGAACGGCGGCGACGCTCAACGCCGGTGCGACAACCGCGGCGAAGACGTCCGTTGGCAGCTCGGGCGTCATCGGCTACGCGTACTTCGATCAAAACGGACAGTTCATCAACACGTCGTCGATCGAAGGCGTCACCGGCGCGAATCAAGTCATCAGTCAGGCTGGTTTCATTCACAGCACTGGTAATCAAGCTGCACTCGCGGATGGTAACCAGCTCGACATCACGACATGGGGCACGGGCACGCAAAACAATGCGAGCGTCGGCGCGCCGCCTCCGGCAACGGGCCCGATTGGGATTGATTTTTCGGGTAACGCAAGCCTTGCAGGTTCGTATTCTGCGAACGTGATTTCGCAAAACGGTTACGCGGCCGGCATCCTGTCGAACATCAACGTCGGACAGGACGGAACGGTCACCGGATCGTTTACGAACGGCCAAACCAAGACGCTCGCGCAAATCGCGCTTGCGACGTTCCAAAACGAACAAGGTCTGCAACGTCTGGGCAGCAACCAGTTCGGCGCTACCGCCGCCTCGGGACTCGCACAAGTCGGCGTTGGCAACAGCGGACGCTTCGGAAGCGTCGTCAGCGGTTCGCTCGAGCAGTCCAACGTAAACCTCGGCGATCAGTTTACGAAGCTCATCGTTGCGCAACGCGCGTTCGAAGCGAACTCGCGCGGCATCACGACGGCCGACCAGAACCTGATCACCCTCGTGAACCTCCGCGCCTCGGAGAACTAACCCCCAAGTTAAAGAATGACGGGGGCCCGCACCGCGAAGTCGGTGCGGGGGTGCGCAGTTCCGTTTCCGGCGCGTTAGTGCCGGAAGC
>JAMXLG010000038.1 GCA_024281135.1 Vulcanimicrobiia bacterium
TTCGGAGCATTTCGGCAGTCGCGATGGATGGCCCGTCGTTTGCGGCGGCAATTGATTTTTCCAAGGAATCGATGAGCTACGTAACGCGAGGATTCTCGCCGCCGATTCCGCTGGATCAGCATCGACCGACTACCTCGATCGGGACGTCGGGCGCGATGACCTCCGGTTGCATGATGCTGGCGGCTTCCGGCGGAGCCTTAGTATGCGACAACGATCTCTGGCGCTGGCTAAGCCAACACCGCGGCATCGAGAAGATTCGCCTGTTGCTCGACCGAGAGACCCCGAAGGGTTTAGCATCGATCGTTACGCTGGGCTCGACACCGTAGTAAAGCTCGCAAGCAAAGCGCGCAACCGACCGAGATCGGCCTCTACTTCGGCTGACCGGCGCTCGAACTGCTGACTCGAGGTCGATACGCCGCTCTTGCGCGCGCGCGTCGCTAGCCGGCGCAGCAGGTCTCGTCTTTCTTCAAGTGCTCGAACCGACGCCCAAAGTGCTGCCTCGAGGTTTGGTTTGCCCGACGCCGACAATGAAGGACCGGCGTACAATAGTGCGCCCTCTGCCTCGTCGCACGGCAAATCATCGTCCGCAGCCGGGTTCGCAGGTTCCAGCCATCGGCGGATCGCTCCATAGAGCCGCGCGGCGGAGTAAATGCCGTCGATCGCGCCCGTTGCGATGGCGGAGCGTGGCATGTCGGGGAATTGGGCGTCTTGCGGATCCTGAGCGAACGTCGCACCGCCGGCGTCGTGGATTGCCACGATTCCCGCGACGCCGTCGTCGAGCATGCCCGATAGTAAGATCCCGCAAACATTATCATCGAACGTAGTTGCTGCGCTGCGAAAGAGCACATCGATCGACGGCCGGTGGTTATTCTCCAAGGGGCCTTGGCCCACGTGCATCCTACCGTTGTCGAGAGTCAGGTGATGGCCGGGAGGAGCAACGATGATGCGACCGGGTTCAATAGGATCGCCGTCGATGGCATGCGTCGCAAAAAGCGGTCCGCTACGGGACAGAATGTGCGGAAGTGCCGACGCGCTCGCGGACGGCACATGATTTGCCACGAAAACCGCCGCTGGAAAGTTTGCCGGAATGTCCGCTACGAGCCTTCGCAGCGGCGCTAGCGCCCCTGCCGAACCGCCGATGACGACGGCGCGAACGTTGTGCTTCGATCGATTGTTCACCTCAAAGGCTTTGTTCCCGGTTTGAATAAGAAATCTACATGCGAGGCGAACAAGCCCTCGACGAGTCGTACTTAGTTGTGATCGGGGCCTCCGCGTGAGGCATCGAGGCGCTCGTTCGTCTTGCGGCGGCGCTCCCGGCCGATTTTCCAGCTCCGGTGGTCATTGCGCAGCACGCAGATCCGAACTCGCCGAGCCATCTCGGCGAGATCCTTCAGCGGCAAACGCAGCTGCAAGTCGATACGATCGATGAGGGAGAGGACGACCTGGCACCGCACACGATCTATCTCGCGCCGGCTGGACGAAACGTCGCCATTCGAGGTCCGCGCGTGATGGGAAGCGGACGACTTCGCGGGCACCCGATTCCCTCGATCGACGCGCTTTTTATCAGCGCGGCAGAAAGTTACGGCGATAGGACGATTGCGATCATTCTCACCGGAATGGGCACCGACGGCGTGGCGGGAGTTCGTGCCGTTAAGGAACGCGGCGGCACCGTTTTGGTCCAGGAACCCGAGTCGGCCGCCTTTCCCGCACTTCCGGCCGCAATACCGCTTAGCCACATCGATTACACAGCCAATCTCGAATCGTTAGCCCCACTGCTGGTCACCTTAACTGCGGGGCCCCGCGACGCGGACATTACGAACCCCGACGTCCTTAACGCATTCCTAGCACAGCTACGGGGTCGCACAGGAATAGATTTTCGCCAATATAAGACGCCGACGATCATCCGGCGCCTTTCACGGCTAATGGCGACCGCAGGATGCGAATCGCTAAAGGACTACTTACGGCATCTAACGGCTCACCCGGAAGCCTATCAGCGCCTCATCAGCACGTTTCTGATCAAGGTGACCGAGTTCTTTCGCGATCCGGCACTCTTCGCCGAACTGCGACAAACGATTCTTCCGGACATCGTCGATTACGCGCGATCGAACCGCGCGGAGCTGCGCCTATGGTCCGCGGGATGCGCGACGGGCGAAGAGGCCTATTCGCTGGCGATCGCGCTCGCCGAGCTGCTCGGCGACGAAGTCGAGACGATGCCGATCCGAATCTTTGCCACGGATCTGGACGCTGACGCCATCGCGTTCGCTCGGCGCGGCATCTATCCGAGCAGCGCCTTCAGCGAAATGAGCCCCGCGCTGGTAACAAAGTATTTTAGTCGCGTCGACGACGCGTTTCAGATCAAGAAGCTCATCCGAAATCTGACGGTATTCGGCGAATACGACCTCGGACAGCGGGCGCCGTTTCCACGGATCGATCTGGTCCTGTGCCGCAACGTTCTAATTTATTTCACCAAGGAGCTTCAGCAGCGTACGCTGCAGCTCTTTGCCTTCTCACTGCGTCCCAGCGGATACCTGGTGCTCGGTAAGTCGGAAACGACGAGCCCGCTCCCGCAATTCTTCGCAACGGTCCAGCCGGCTCTTAAGATCTTTCGTCGCCAAGGTGAGCGCCTTCTAATTCCCGCTCCGGCGATCACCGACGGCGCGGGGACGCGCGAACGAACGCCGGCACGCCGGATCGCGCTCGGACCGATTTCAATACCGCGTCGCCCGTCGGTTAGCGAGGTGTCGGTGCCACGTTGGTCGCTCGTCGATCGGTTGGGCTCGTTTCTGTTCGAGTCATCAATCGGAGTCGTAGTGGTCGACCGCAACTACGACATTTCGACGATCAATCAAGCCGCTCGATCGATGCTCGGCATCCGCGGGCAAGGCATCGGCGAAGATCTCGTACACCTCGCAGAGGTACCTTCCGCCGAGCTAAAAGGGGCGCTCGACGCGGCATTTCGCAACGAGAGTTCCGGGTCGACGCGGGAGCTCAAGGTGCCGAACATCGCGACGAACGAGATCAGATATTTGCAGATTTCCTGTTACCCCGACCGAATGCTGAATAAAGATGGCAAGGTTGAGGGTGTGATCGTTCTTGCAGTGGACGTTACCGCGAGCGCGGCGCTGCTTCACCGGCTGGAGTCTCAAAACCAGCACTTTCAAGATGACCTCGCGCGGCTCTTGGCGCAAAACGCCGAGCTTAAAACGCGGCAGACGACCTTAAGCGAGGCGAACGACGAGCTGACAACAGCCAACGCCGATTTGCGCAGCGCCAACGAGCACCTGCTCATTTCGGCCGAAGAAGCTGAAGCAGCAGCCGAGGAAGTCGAAACACTCAATGAAGAGATGCAGGCGACGAGCGAAGAGCTTGAGACGCTTAACGAAGAGCTCCAAGCAACTGTTGAGGAGCTCAACACGACTAACGAAGAGCTGGCAGCGCGCAGCAACGAACTCGAGCGTACTGCGAAGGAGCGCGAGGCAGAGCTCGAACTGGCAAAACAGACTCTCGAAACCCTGCGCGCAGTTGTCGCGCACACTCCCCTAATCGTCTGTTTGCTGGATCGGGATCATAGGGTCACCGTCGCTTCGCAGGAATACGTCGCGCTAGCGGAGCGGAACGGCGGCGTGATTCCTGCAATCGGCGAAGCGTGGAAGCACCAAGGGAAGTCGTTTCGCCTTGAGGACGCACGCGGCACCCACCACAAGGTTACGATCACGCGGATCGTGCTGCCGCAGGATGGCACGCACGTGATGCTCCTCCTAACGCCTGAGTAACCACCCGAAGAGCCGTCTTACTTAATCTGCGTGCATGCCCAGCAGGACGCTCCTGCTGGACGGGATGTGCCGCCGGATTTATGCTTAAGGAAGCTTATTCATAATAACAGGACGTGGCTCGTATGGCTGAGATGGATCGGGTTTGGAAACGGCTGCGGGATCGGGCGAATTTAAATGCAGACCGT
>JAMXLG010000039.1 GCA_024281135.1 Vulcanimicrobiia bacterium
CGTTCCGTAGACGTAGTTCACGCCCCAGCGTCCGAACCACGAACCGCTCGGCCGCTGCTTCTCGCGCAGATACCGCAAGCCGGTGGCCACGTAATCGTTCGTCTCGTCGTAGCAGAGCACGCCCATCATCTCGAGCACGTGCGCGGTCACGTCTTCGCTCGGCGGATCGGTAAGCGCTCCGAAATCGGCAAACGGAATCTTATAGACGAGTTCGCTCGTGTTGTTGCGATCGAACGCAGCCCACGCGCCGTTGCTCGAACGCATCGCAAGCGTCCAACGCATGCCGCGATCCACCGCTTCCGACACGGCATCATGTTCGCCGCCTTCTATCAGCGAGAGCACAACGACGGCGGTATCATCGATGTCGGGATAGACGTCGTTATCGAATTCGAACGCCCATCCGCCGTTGGGAACGTCTTTGCACTTCACTTGCCAATCACCGGTTTGATCCGCGGCGATTTGCTCGCGCAGCATCCACGTTATCGCGCGCTGCATCACGGGATGATCGTGACGGAATCCCGCTACGGCAAGTGCGCGAACGGCCCACGCCGTGTCCCACACCGGCGACATGCACGCTTGAAAGCGCCAGCCGCGCTCGTCATCGATCTTGAAAACTTCGACGCCTTCGAGACCTTTGCGCATCACCGGATGATCGAGCGCAAAGCCTTCGACGTTGAGCCCCATCAACGAATAGACCCACGGCGGCTGAATGCCGCCCCAGCTTCCATCGGCTTCTTGACGTTCGACGATCCACTTCACCGTCGCGTCCATTGCCCGCTTGCGAAACGGCTGCCACGGCAAACGATCGTACACCTTGAGCGCTCGATCGACCCACCCAAAGAATCCACGGCCCGCGACGCGACGCATCGATGCTTGCGTGCCGTCGACGATCAACTCGTCGATATCGACGCCAAGCGGACGCACCGGCCGGCGAGTGATGACAATCGTGAGCGGCGCAATCGTGCCGCGAGCCCAGCACGAGAAATCGTAGAGATTGAACGGCATCCACGACGGAAAAAAGATGATCTCCGGCGGCAGTGACGGAACGCCGTCCCACGGATATTTGCCAAAGAGCGCAAGCCGAATCTTAGTGAATACGCGCGCGTTCGCGAGTCCGCCGAGCCGCAGAATCAACGCGCGCGCGTTGGACATCGGCTCGCTTTGCGGATCGACGCCGAGCACTTTGAGCGCAACGTACGATTCGATCGTCGTGCTCAAATCGGCCGGCCCGTCGAAGTACTGCGCCCACGATCCGTCGCTACGCTGTTCGGCGAGGACGTGTTTGACCGCGCCGTCGCGGATCGGCGCGAGATCGACGCCCAAGAAGCGCAACATCAGCACGTGCTCCGCCGTCATGGTGACGTTCGACTCCAATTCGTCCGTCCACCATCCTTCGGGTGCCTGCCGCTCGATCAGCCATTGCACGGCCTTCTCTAGCGCCTTAGCCAATTGCCGGAACCTCGGCAAAATGCGCTTGCGCTTGAACGTCGTCGATTACTCGCGCTGCATTGCGTCCGCTACGCACCGCAGACTCCATTGTGTCTGGCCATCCTGTCTCCGTCCATGAACCCGCTATCGCAACATTGGTTTGCAACGTGCGCGGACCAGGCCGCGACACGCCGGGTTCAGGGAGATAGGTCGCATTCGGATTCCTCGTTACCGCACTACGCACCAGTTTGGCCTTCGCGAGTTCATGAACGGTTTGCTGAACTTCGCGCCATGCGAGTGCCGTCAATTCGGCCGTATCCATCGTGAGGTACTCGTCTGCAGCGCTCACGCTGCAGCACAGATATCCTTCGCCTTTTTGGAAAACCCACTGCACCGGCGAGTCGATGAGCGCCGCAAAGTCGAACGGTAACGCCGCGCCGTCATGCCAGAGGTGGATATCGACGATCGGCTTGGGCTCGAAACGTGCCAGATCGCCAATGCCAAAGCGGCTCGCATTGCCGAGAAGCCGCCCCAGCTGCGCCGGACCGACCGCGAGCACGACCGCATCGAAACGGCTCGTCTGCTCCGCAGTGGTCAACGACACGGGACCCGTTTGGGGCATTTCCACACTGAAGACCGGTGTTGAGAGGTGGACCGCGTCGGCGCGCTCCGCGGCGGCTTGCATCATGTGCGCAAGCGGAATCGTCGACCACCCGAATCGTGCCGCTCCCGCATCACTCAAAAACGCGTTCACAATCACGAACGCCGCGTCTCCGGCACTGACGCGCTCGAGCGACGCGTTGAGCGCAGGAACGACAAACGGATCCCAAAATGCGCGAATCGCTTCATCGCTTTGCCCGTGGCGTTTCAGCCACGTCAAAAAACTCTCGCTCGAACCCTCCGCGCTGCGAATACGCATCAACGCCGACGCGACCGCTAAACGCGAAGAAAACCCCATATGGCGGTAACGTAAGAACGATGCAATCAGGTGGAGTGGAGCGGGAAGTGACGCGGCGCGCAGCCGGCTCTCCACGCCCGATTTCGAGAGTGCAACGACGTCGAAGCGATCCTGCAGGTGCAAATGCTGCGCCATGCCGATTCGCTCGACGAAATCGATGAATTCCGTGCAACACGCCAAGAAGACGTGCTGCCCGTTATCGACTTCGTGACCGTCGATTTCGAACGACGTCGCGCGGCCGCCGATCAACCGGCTCCGCTCGAAGATTTCGACGTTCCATCCGCGTTCTTTGAGGTCGACGGCAGCCGCTAGTCCCGCAAGACCCCCGCCGACGACCGCTACCCGACGCGCAGCCACGACCCGATCATCACCTGCAATTTCTCCGTGCGGGTCAGACCCGCACGGCCCAGGAGCGGCAATTCCGGATCGCGCTCGATCTTCCGAAGAATGCGCTCGTAAATTCCCGCCATCGTCTGCACGCACACAGCGCTGCGACGCGGGATGTAGTCCAGCACGCGGTAACCGCTTTCGAACAGTTCGCGCGCACGTTGCGTTTCAAAGTCGATGAGCGCATTCCACTGCGGACTGCGGTGTCCATCTTGGATCGTCGCCTCGGTCACGCCGAAACGTTCGAGATCCTCTTGCGGCAAATACACGCGTCCGAGTTCCATATCTTCGAGCACGTCGCGCAGAATATTCGTCAATTGTAGCGCTCGCCCCAAATCGTCAGCTCGTTCGAGCGCGACGGGATCGGTGAATCCGAAGATACGCACGCACATGCGGCCCACGACCGAAGCGACCAGCGTGCAATACTCGCGCAACTCATTCCAGCTCGCGTAGCGCTTCTTCGTCAAATCGCACTCGACGCCGTCAATGAGCATCATCAGTTCGGATTCGGGAATCGCGTACCGTTCGATCGCGCGAGAGAGCACGTGCATGACGTGATCGTCGTACTCACCCGCAATTGCGCGCCGGATGCGCGCGCGATGGACTTGCAAGCGCGCGGCAATTACAGCCGGGTCTCCCGCAACACCGTCGGTCTCGTCGTCGATCTGACGCGCAAAATCGTAAAGCGCATAAATCGCGACACGCTGGTCGTATGGAAGCGAGATGAATCCCCAATAGAAGTTCTTCGCTTCGCGCCGAGCCATCTCGTGGCAAAAGCGCTCGGCCGTACGCACGTCGTCGCGCTCAAACAGCTGCGGCATCACCCACCTGTGCGCGCGGGCGCAGCGTTTCCATCATCACTCCAGCAATGAGCGCCAACTTCTTGTTCTTCGAGACGTGCGGGCGCTGAACATCGGTTCGATAACCGAGTGCTGCGATTTCGTCGCAAATCGCGAGACCGCCGAGGCGATAGAGCGCAAGCTGCATGCGTAGCGCCGGCGGCGCCATTGCCTCCAAACTGCGGCCCGAATCCAGCAGCCTGCGGGCGCGAGCCACCATCATTTCAACAGCGTGATGAACGCCGCCGTCGGCGAGATCGGTGCCGATCAGATACGTGCGTCCGAGTTTCGAATCGCGGCGCACGTCTTGTGCGTGATTGGCAAGTTGCAATCCGACGCACACGTCGTCCGAAAGCTGTTGCGCAAGCGCGCTGCGCAATCCGAAGACCTGAAGCACCATGCGTCCGA
>JAMXLG010000040.1 GCA_024281135.1 Vulcanimicrobiia bacterium
CTAAAGCGAACGGAGCCGCACAAAGAGGAACTGCATGCTTCATTTCGTTCTCTCCGTTGCGCTTGGCCTTCATCTTTCGCCGTGCACGGTAACGAAGGCGAACATCGCCGCAAAGTGCGGAACCTTCGGTGTCTACGAAAACCGGGAGACGCACAGGGGGCGCGTTATTGGGCTACGTGTGCTGGTCGTTTCCGCAAAACACCCCAGCGGCCGCGCACTCACATGGCTAGAAGGTGGCCCCGGGGGAGGCGCCGTCGACACCGCGCCGTTCATCCTGAACGGTGACTACGCCAAAGAGTTTGTAGCCGAACGAGACCGCTACGATGAAGTCTTCATGGACTTCCGGGGAACGGGAAAGTCGCATCCCTTCCATTGTCAATTCGCACCCGCAACGAATCCCACCGCATATTTTGCGCACCTATGGGATCCGGCACTGCTCAACACGTGCATTGCGTCAATGCGCGGGTATGCCGATCCGAACCAATACAACACGAACAGTGCCGTCGATGATCTAGACGATCTTCGCGCGGCGCTCGGCTATAAGCGATGGGTTCTGGATGGTGGATCGTACGGCACATTCGCTGCTTTGATCTACATTCGGCGCCATGAATCAAACGTGGCCGGAGCCATTCTCGACGGCGTCGATCCGCCGCATTTTCAAGCGCTTCCCGGCGCGCCGGAGGGTGCGCAGACTGCCTTCGACGACGTTCTTGTGAAGTGCCGAAGCGATGCAACCTGTCGCCGCAAGTTTCCGAATACGGCCGAACAATTTCAGCAGCTTCTCGATCGCCTTGGACGACCGCTGCCGATGACGGTTACGAATGACAGGCTACATAAGACATATGAAGTGAAGCTTTCTAAGGAAGTCTTTGTCGATCAATTCCGTCACATGCTTTATCAGCCTGGGACCATCGCGTTCGTACCGGTGATTTTGGATCGTGCGGCACACGGTGACGATCGTGGAGTCGCTCGCGGGATACAGCTTATCGCCGAGGGGTTCGGGCAGGCGGTGAATGGTGGAGCGAACCTGACGTACTCGTGCGCCGACCAGATACCATTCATCGGCGATGAGGCGATCCGGCAAGCGGCCGCGCAGTCTTTCGCCGGAGACCTGCGCGTGCGTGCGCAACAACGAGCCTGCGCGCACCTCAACGTGCGCCCGATGGCGTCTTCTTTTGATGATGCGGTTAGAAGCACCGTCCCGATCGTCATGCTGACCGGATCCGACGATCCAGCGACTCCACCACACTTGGCTGCATCGGCACTCGCGTATCTGCCGAATGCAAAAGAAGTCATCGTGCGGGGTGCTGGGCACGGCGCCGAAACGCCATGCACTGATGCGCTTGTGGAAAAGTTTCTCGTCACGCTCTCCGCGCAAGATCTTGATACGCAAGCGTGCGGCGTGACCGAGAAACCGTTCCCGTTCGCTACTTCACTGAAGCAGTTACCGTAGACGGTGCCGCTCGACGCCAGGCAGCGATGTTCCACAAGTCGCTGCCGACCGGGACTGCTTCGACGCCTTGCAGGTCACGCCGCGCGACCACCGACGACGGCGTCCATACGAGCGTGTAAAACGGCAGATCGTCGATCAAATGGCGTTGGATTGCATGATAGATTTCCGCCCGTTCGTTGCGATCGTAGGTTTCTAGTCCCCGTTGCACGAGTTGGTCGACCTCGTGATTTGAATACGCAGACGTGTTGGCGCCGTTTGGTGGAAGCGCAGACGTTGCGACGAAACGTTCGTCGTTCGGATCGGGTGAGACCGCCACGAAGGAAAAGAGCGCAATCTGGTAGTTCCCGCTCATGAGCAACCCGCGGTCGACGCTGCGAGCCAACAATAAATTCGCGGGCACATTTTTGATGGTAAGGTTGATGCCGATGTCGCGTAGTGCTGATTGCACGCCGATTTCCAAACGGTAGCGCTGATCGTTGCCTGTGGTACTCACGAGCGTCAGTTGCGGATGGGTATATCCCGAGAGCGCTAGCTCTCGACGCGCCGTCGCTTGGTCGAAGCGATAGAATCCGATAGAAGGATCGCGTGCCCAGGACGACGGCGCTTGATCGAGCGGCGCGAGGCCGCCGAACCCATAGAGATAGGATCGCTGCAGCAGCGCAGGGTCGAGCGCATATGCGATTGCACGTCGCACGTGAATGTTGCTTTGCGGACCACTCCCAGGTCGAAGATTGAAACTCAAATGTTCCCATTCGAGCGTATTGGTCGAATGCACCGTAAGCTGCGAATCGCGCTGCCCTTGCGCGAGGCTCGTCGTGCTCAGCAGCAACGCCGCATCGACGCTCCCGTCACGTAACGCGTTGAGAACGGATTGGTCGTCATGCATGAAGCGCAGTTCGATACGATCGAACGCGGGGCGGGGCACCGTATATGGATTGCGCTCGAACTCAACTTCGTCGCCGCGGCGCCACTGCACGATGCGATACGGCCCCGTGCCGATGTACCCGTTGACCGCGTGCGCCGACACTATTGCGCCCTGACGGCCGCACGCAAAGAGCGAAAGCACCGGCGCGTAACGTTCGCGCAAGCGAACGCGGACGGTCCATGGATCGGGCGCGTCGATCGAACTGATGCGGTCGTAGCCTGCATGCGTCGGCACGTTACGCTTTGGGTCCATCAGCGCGTGCCAGGTGAAGATAACGTCGCGCGCCGTAAAGGGGACGCCGTCTTGCCAGCGCACGTCACGGCGCAAATGATAGACGACGGTGCGGCCGTCGTCACTGATACCTCCGTTTGCATGTGACGGCACCGCTAGCGCAAGATCGGGGAGAATTGCGCCGTCGGGCCCAAAACGCACGAGTCCGTCATAAGCAAGCGTAATCGTATCGTTCGCGGCGGCCAGATTCGCGAGCAGCGGATCGAGCGAATCAGGTTCTTCGGGGATCGCGATGACTAGCGTAGAGGCCTCATGGTCGATCGCTCGGTGCACGCGCGTGCATCCGGTCGACACGATGAGGGCCAACAGAATCGCTAACGCGATGCAGGCAGGCCGCATGTATGCGTGTATACAATCTTGAGGCCATGCTTCCTGTAACCGCCGCCTATGCGGCGCCCGTCGATCGTGGCAAGCATCTTCTCGATATTTATCGCCCCTCGAGCGCCGGTGCTCATTCCGTCGTCATCTTCGTACACGGCGGCGGTCTGACTGAAGGCGATCGAACGTGGTACCGCGCCGTCGGAAACTCTCTTGCGACGGGTGGATACGTCGCGGTCATTCCATCGTATCGTTACTATCCCGCGACGAATCCCGTCGGTTCGGCTCGTGACGTCGTCGATGCAGTTGCGTGGACCGCAACACATATTGCTCGCTATGGTGGCAATCCGAAGCATATTATTCTGATTGGGCATTCCGCCGGCGGATGGATGGTTGATTTGGCAATGATGAACCGTCAGCTATGGACCGGCACCGGATTCTCGCACGCGCCCATAGCTGCAGCGGCATATCTCTCAGGCGATTTCGCAGACATCATGTATCCCGCGCCCAGCGAGTCGGCCGCGGATCGCGCGTCGGACGTCAAACTGGTCGGCCCTCCGGGAGAACAGCGTGCTCGTTTTTCGCCGGATCGTTACCCGCTCGCGCACGTCCCGTGGCTGCTGGTTTGTGCGACTCATGACGATCCGGGAACGTGCGACGATCGCGACGCGTACGCTAAAGCGTTGCGCAGTGCGTCGATACCGGCAACCACCTTCACCGACCGCGGCACTCACATGGGCGAAGTCGAGCACCTTCATACCATTGGATCGGGCTTGCGGACGGTGTTCGACGCGTGGGTTTTGAAAGTAAGGAGTCTATGAGCGCGCTCAAGCTCCAGAGCACCTCCGATGCGCTGGCGACGCGAATCCGCGAGGAGATTCTCGACGGGACATTCGCTGCGGGCGATCCGCTGCCGCAAGAAGAGATGGCGGCACGCTACGGCGTGAGCCGTAGTCCGATTCGCGAAGCGCTGCGTCAGCTCGAAGCCGAGGGCTGGATCGTATATCATCCCAACCGCGGCGCATTCGTCGCAAAGGTAAGCGCGCAAGACGTTCGCGAGCTCTACCAAGTCAGGCGCATCCTCGAGGTCGGCGCATTGCGTTTGGCGTTCCCAAAGATTGACGAGGCTGCGCTCAAACGCATGCGCGAGATCGACCGGGCGATGCGCAGAGCCGAAACGCCGAGAGAAGCAATGCAGCATCATCTCGATTTTCACGCCGCCCTCTATGGACTCGTCGGAAATCCGCGAATGCTGGTTGCAATCCGCGCACATCACGTGCGTGTGCAGCGGCTTCCCAATCCGAATGAGAGCATCACGGGCGTCGTTCGTCTCTCGCGTGACGACCATCGCGCGCTGCTTGAAGCGCTAGAGCAGCGCGACCTCAAAGCCGCCGAGCGGACGACATTAGCGCACATCGATCACCTCGAGGCGAACATGCTGCGTGCGCTGGAAGAGAGCGAGTAGCGGTCGAGTAAATCGGCGATCGCGCCCGCACCGCGGACAAAATCGCTCAATCGCACGTTTTCGTCCGGCGCATGTTTTCTCGACCCCGGGTAGCTGCAGCCGATGCTTGCAAACGGCACACCGAGGTGTCGTACGACGTGCGATGCAGGTCCAGTCCCGCCGACCATCGGCGTGACGAGCGGATCGCAGTCGTAATGTTCGCGCAGAACGTCGATCGCAAGTCCGATGAAGGGATGATCGGGATCGCTGCACGCAGCGAGTTGTCCTTCGCGCGCGACTACTTCGATGTCGCCGAATCCATGTCGCTGTAGATGTTCGCGTAGCGCGCTCAGGCAACGCTTCGGATCTTGATTCGGGGCCAGACGAAAATCGATGCGCGCGTGCGCGCTGCCCGGAATCACGGTTTTGTTTCCGTGCTCGATGTGCCCGGCCCAGATCCCCGATATGTTGCACGTCGGTGCGAACACTGCTTCACGCTGCGCGAGACCTTCGCGCCCACCGACGAAATGCTGTACGCCATACTCCGCGCGATACGTCGCCGCTTCGTCCGGCATATCGCGTAACAGTTCATATTGACGTGGTGTTGGTCCCGTAAGTTCGTCACCGAAACCATCGATCGTGACGTTGCCGTCCCGATCGCGCAACGTCGTTAGAGCCTCGATCAACCGCCAAGCGGCATTAGGCAGTACGTGGGCCCAGCCGGAGTGCGCGTCGTGACGCAGCGTGTGCGCGACGAGTTCAACGTAGAGTAGTCCGCGTACGCCGAGCCACAGATACGGACGCCCTTCGCCGTCGACCTGACCTGCCTCCCAAATGCACGCATCGGCCGTCAGCAGATCGCGATGTTCGAGGATGAACGGCTCGAGGTTGCGACTTCCGCTCTCCTCTTCACCTTCGACGAAGAACGTAAGCGCAAGCGGAAGTTCGTCGCCGTAGCGTGCACGCAGCACGTCGAGCGCCGCAAGACGCGCCACAATTTCTCCTTTGTCGTCCATCACGCCGCGCGCGTAGAGTTTTCCATCGCGCAGAGTCGGTTCGAACGGCGGTGTCGTCCACGCGTCGATCGGTTCGGGCGGCTGCACGTCGTAGTGATTGTAGAGCAGCACCGTGCGTGCTCCACTGCCGATGGTTCCGACGACGACCGGGTTCCCCGCGGTCGGCAATATCTGCGTTTTCACGCCACGCCGTTCTAGTGCACGCGCCAACCACTGCGCGGCCTCCGTAATCCCGGTCGATTGGCTCGAGACACTGGGAATGCTCGCAAACTCCGAGAGTTCCGCGACATACCGGCTGAGATTTTGCTCGATATACGTTGCAGCCTCGATCATTTCGGCAGGCTCGCATCCGGAATCGCGATTCCGCCGTGCTGAGCAATCCACGCCATCGTCGCGCCGAACCAATTGATAACGCCTTGCGGATCATTCGGTCCGTGCCCCGCTTTCGTGTCGGCGATCATGCGCACGGGTGCTCCGTTTTCTGCGAGCGTCTTGTAGAATTCAATCGCTTGCATGTACGGCGCGCGCGTGTCGGCGAGACCGGCG
Organism: Vulcanimicrobiia bacterium; assembly: GCA_024281135.1. The sequence goes on from JAMXLG010000040.1 coordinate 5,994, forward strand.
ATGATCAGTAGCGGAGTCTTCTCTTGCAAAGCAAAGGTGAGCGGAGACTGCGCTGTGAGGAGCGTCTGATTGGACGCCGGCTTATCACCGAAGAATCTGCGCGTGATGTTCGGACTTTCGGAAAGCGTGTAATCCTGCAGCAGATCGGTGACGGGCACTTGCGCGACAGCTGCACGGAATCGCGTGCTGTGCGTCACCATCCACGACGTGAGGTAACCTCCGTACGACCCGCCTTCGATAAACGTGCGGGCTGGGTCGCCGATGCCGGCTGCATTCAAGGCATCAAGTCCTGCGAAATCAGCGGCCGTCGGTACCTCTCCCCAGTTGCCGACGATTGCTTTATACGACCAATCACCGTACCCGTCGCTGCCGGGCGGATCGGGACGAAAGTAGACGTATCCGTAGCTCGCGAGATACTGCGCGAACCCGTCGAATGAGAAGTCGTCGGCGCACTGTGGACCGCCGTGCGGTTCCACGACCAGCGGTGCGGTTCGCAGCGATGCGCCGTTGCTAGGCAGCGTCAGTTGACCGTGCAGCGTGTGTCCGCTCCCGTCGCTCCAGGTAAAGAAACGTGTTTGCGCGAGCGGAAGATCGTGCGGTAGTGCGGCTACATGCGTGACTTGTCGCGTCGTGCCGTCGGGATCGCGCACGTACAACTCGTTCGGTTGTGTCGGTGTCGACCAGATATACGCAATGCGCCCCGTGTTTGCAATCGAGAATCCTTCGGCGGAACCGCTGTCGCTGGTCAGTGGTTTTGGTTCGGTGACCCCCGACGGATCGAGTTGATAGAGACGCATCGAGACGCCGTCGAGAAGATCCACGATCAAGCCGCCCTTCGACCAGGTCATCTCGCCGTTCGAGCACGACCAGAGATCGCGATCGAGCGTCGCGCTTACATCATGGCCGTTGACGAACACGTCTTCGCGCGACGCCAGCTTACCGTCCCACGAGTGCGTGTACGCAATCTCGTTTCCCGACGGAGCAAATGCGGGCGGAGCGCTGGCGGGATACGCGAAGAACGCGTGGTCGACGACTTGCTTCGGGTCTGCGCTCGCGGTGTCGAGTGCGACGTATTGCGCATGTTCGAAATCACCGTAGACGGGCGTCGGCTGACGCACGACGACGAGTTGCTTCGAATCGGCGGACCACGACGGATCGTGATCGGTCTCCGGACCACCGTATGACCATCCGTCACCGGTCAAGCGTCGCGTCGTGCCGTTTGCAATGTCAACGATCCAGACGTCGCGTTGCGCGGGACGCGTGTCCCGGTAGTCGTTCTCTAAATCGAGCCAATGGAAACGTGGAACTGTCATCGTTTTTCCCGTGGTCTCCACCGCCGCGATTGACGCACCGTTCGGCGCCCAGGTAAAGCCGATCACGTTACGCGTTCCTTGCGGATATTTGCGAAGCGTGCGGCCGCGCGCGTCGGTAACGAGGATCGCCGCATTTCCTTTCGGGTCTTGCGCCGTCCATGCGACCTGCTTCGAATCGGGCGACCACCGAGGATGGCTGAACAACGACGAAAGCTCGTGTGTAGTGCCCGTCGCTACATCGACGACCTCGTAGCCTGTGTCGAAACTATTGTCTTTGAAGTTTGCGTGTCCGACGCCGATGATTGCTTGCGTACCATCCGGCGAGAGTTGCACCTCCTGGATGAACGCCGGCGCTAGGGCATCGCGCATGGTCCAAGGCCGTGCGCTCGCCGCCCCCGCGCAGATCGCTACGAGCGCGGCCGAGCAAACGAACAGTCTGGTAATCCGCATCCTTCAACCTCCCGCTTTCAGAGCCAAGATTGTATACACGTATGCGATTTCCTTCGCCTTGAGTGTGCGGCGCCCGTGTGAGCGGCCGCTCGATTTTATTTAAAGAAACGTAAATGCATTGCTCAGGCGCTCTTCACAAAAGGCGGGTACGGTGAGCACATGATCTCGGCACGGCAAGCCGCCTCGGGTGCGACGGCGCTGCGCGAGGCAGTTGCGGAGCTGCGCGATGCAGTGATCCGCGATGCCGATCCGATTTACAACTCCTGGCATCTTCCGATCGAGCGCCGCGCGTTTCGGCTAGCGGCGTACAATCTCGCTTCGTACATGGCACTGCGGCGTCGCGATTTGCGCGCGCTTCAGCAGGCACTCATGCCGCTCGGCCTCTCGTCGCTCGGACGATGCGAATCACGCGTGCGTCCAACGCTCGATGCGGTATTACGAAGCCTGACGTCTATCGCGGGAGAAAACGCCGACGGCGTTCCGATGTATCCGCGTCCCACGCAGTTCTTTCGCGGCGAGCGGCTGTTGCAGCGCAACACCGCAGAGCTTTTCGGCGCGCGCCCGGAGCGACGAACGACGCGCATCATGGTGACGCTTCGCACTGAAGCAGCAAGCGACGCTCCGTTCGTTCAGAAACTCGTCGAACACGGAATGGACTGCGCGAGAATCAACTCCGCGCACGACGGTCCGGACGCGTGGCGAGCGATGGCCGCGAACGTGCGTGCCGCTTCCAAGGCTACGGGACGCTTTTGCGCGGTACTCGTCGACATCGCCGGACCAAAGATGCGCATCGAGCAACTCGAGATGCCGGGGACCGACGAGCGCGTCCGCCCCGGTGATACCGTCGTCCTCGCGCACGGCGTGTACGGTCCGCGGCTCGAAGGCGCGCCGCGCGCGATCTGCCGTCTGCCCGAAATATTCCCTCAGCTCGAGATCGGACAACGCGTGATAATCGACGAGGGCCGGATCGGCGCACGCGTGCAGCGCATCGACAAAAACGGAGCGGTTCTCCTCGTCGATCGAGCGCGCGATACCGGCGAAAAATTGCGAGCGCAGAAGGGTCTGAATTTTCCCGATACGCACCTAGAACTCACGCCGTTGACGCGGGACGACTTGCACACGCTCGATGTGATGGCCGAAGAAGCCGATCTCATCGGGTACTCGTTCGTTCGGAACGCCGACGATGTTGTGCTTCTCCAGAATGAGTTACGCAAGCGACGCCGCGGCGCGCTTCCGGGGATCGTGTTGAAGATCGAAACCGCAAGTGCGGTCGCGAACATGCCGTCGCTCATCGTGCAGAGCGCGCGCTTCGCGCCGACTGCCGTGATGATTGCACGCGGCGATCTCGCCGTTGAGATCGGTTACCGGCGTCTGGCCGAGATGCAGGAAGAGTTGCTATGGATCTGCGAGGCGGCATCGATTCCAGTCATTTGGGCCACGCAAGTCCTCGATACGTTCGTGAAAAAAGGCCGCCGTTCGCGGGCCGAATTCACCGATGCGGCAATGGCGGAGCGGGCCGATTGCGTGATGCTCAACAAAGGACAGTACCTTCTCGATGCGTTGGAGCAAATGGACGATTTACTCGGACGCATGGAAGAACATCAAACGAAGAAGACGTCCCGTCTCCGCGCGCTTCATACCTGGTGACCCGGGGTGCCGCTCGAGACCTTGACTCAGGAGTCGGGTACAGGGTTTAGAATCGGTGCGTGAATAGCGCCGGCGCCAAACATGAGATTGCGCCTATTTCCGGAGCAGCAGCCGGAATAGGCGGCGCGGCGGCGGCCGCGGCAGTATCGGCATGCTGTGGCGGGCCTGCAATTGGCTCGCTCCTGATTTCTCTCGTCGGTATCGGACCAGCGGTCGCCATCGAGGGGTTGCGTCCCTATACCCCTGCGCTTCTTGCCGGATCCGGTGTCTTGATCGCCGGCTCGCTTTGGATGAACGCTCGTCAAAAGCGCTGCGGCGTAGATCGACGTGCCGTAGTGCTAGGCAGAATCTCTCGCGCGCTTTCGTGGATCTCTTCAGTCGCTTGGCTTGGTGCAGTCATTGTCGCGATCTATTCCCATGCGTATTGAGATCCTGTCGTTCGCGGGTTGTCCGAACGCGCTTCCGACGCGCGATCTTGTATTACAGGCAGTGCTTCTCGAAGGCGCTGATGCGACGATTGAAATGGTTGACGTCGCTACTCCCGAAGAAGCAATTCGCTTACGATTCGTCGGTTCACCCTCGGTTCGCATCAATGGCAGTGATGTAGAGCATGCGGCGCGTAATCGTACTGATTGGGGTCTCATGTGCCGAGTGTACAGACACGGCGAAGACTTCCTTGGGGCTCCCCCGATTTCGATGATTTGCGAATCGATTCGCGAGATGTCGCGGGAGCATCGCCGATGAAGCGGGCGGTTTTTCTGGGCGGAACGTTTTCCGCTGTCATGAGCGCGTGCGCGCCATTAGGTCCGCCGGCGTCGATTATCGATTTGAACGAAAATCTAGCGGCACTACGAAGCGCATTTAATGCAAGCAGTGACCGCACTCGCTTGATTTTGCTGCTGAGCCCAACTTGACCGATGTGTCTTCGGGGAGCTTCCGAAGTTGAGCGGACCGTGCTGTCTCGCATTACGTCGACAAACTTGGCAGCTTTTATCGTCTGGGTGCCTCAACTTCATGGCACGCGGCGCGATGCCATGCAAGCAAGTAGAATCATTGATGATCGCCGTACTCGCCACTATTGGGACGGATCGTACGCGAGCGGTCCGGCCTTCGAGCGAACTCTAGCAATCGGTGAACCGGCGTGGGACGTCTATCTCGCGTACGCGCCCGGTATTCGTTGGACCACTGATTTCCCGCCGCGCCCGACGTACTGGATGCATCAGCTCGGCGTCTCGAATGCGCCCCGTTTAGACGCAACGGTTTTTGCTGAGCACGTTCGAGATCTCACTCCGCAAGCAACGCTTCAATAATTGGGCAGCCGGAATATTGCTCGCGTTGTTCGCAGGCCTCAACACTGCCCTCCAGCGCCGCCTCCAGCCTGCGCAGATCATCGATCTTTGTCCTCACGTTGACAAGACGCGCCTTCGCAAGCTGCTCCGCTTCATCGCAATCGGCCGTCGACAGTCGTAGCAACTCTGCTATGTCGTCGAGCGTAAAGCCGAGGCTTTGACCATGACGAATGAATCGAAGCCGCGTGGCATCCTCGTCGTCGTACGATCGGAAGCCGTGGTCGTGACGCGGCGGAATTCGCATTAAACCGATGCGCTGATAATAGCGCACGGTTTCGGCCCGAACGCCTGCAGTTTTTGCAAGCTGCGATATGGTCATTTTCCCAATGTTTCACTTCGCGGTGCGAGCGCCTTATCTTCCGAAAAAATTCTGATCGCGAGCAATACGGCGTTAAGGATCGAAAACACCAGCGCGATGGTCCATGACCCGAACGCGAGCGGAAGTACGGCGATCTCGAGAGCGACGATGACATAGTTCGGGTGCTTGACGTAGCGATACGGCCCGGTTCGAATGAGTGGTGCGCCTGCAAGTGTGATGATCCGTGTCGTCCAGAAAGGCCCGAGCGTTCGAAGAACCCATAGCCGCGCTAGTTGCAGGAGAAAGAATGCTGCCAGGAGCCACCAATTCGGTACCGTAGCAGGGCCCACAAGGACAAGAATCGAGACGAGCCACGCGGCATGTAAGGCGATGAAGAACGGATGCTGACCTGCGGCAACTTCGACTGCTCCACGCTGCAAGAGACGCCGCGTATTTCGTTCCGCATAGATCAGTTCGACGATGCGTTGAACGACGACGATCGCGACGACAACGTAGAGTATGCTCACGGTTCGAGCGTGACGAAGGCCGCCGTAAATCCCGGACCCATCGCGGTGAGCAAGGCGCGTCGCCATCCGTTCGACGAAAGCGCACCGCGCTGCAGCGCGCGTTCCAGTACGAAGAGGAGCGTCACCGACGACATGTTGCCGTAGTCGGCAAGCACCGCTCGGGAATCCGCGAGCGTCCCGTTTTTACATCCGAACGCGACTTCGAGCGCGTCGAGCACTTTCGTTCCGCCGGGATGCGAGAGGAAGTGATCGATATCGTCTCGCGTCAAACCAGATTCGGAGAGATAGGCGTCGACGACGTCGCGCAGTTCCGATTCCACGAGTTGCGGAATATCGCGTGAGAAGATTGCGGAGAGACCATCCTCGGCGACGTCCCAGCCCATGATGTCGAGCGTCGACGCAAACGTGTATTCGCCGCTCGCGCTCACCCGCGGTCCATCCGTATCGCTTGTAAAGACGGCGGCAGCCGCGCCGTCTCCGAAGAGCGCCGTTGCGACGATATTGCTCTTCGTGAGTTCGTCGCGGCGAAACCATAGCGCGCAGAGTTCGACGACGAGGAGCAACACAGTAGAACCGGGATGAGCATCTGCGAGTGTCGCGGCGCGTGCGATACCCACGGCACCGCCTACGCACCCAAGTCCGAAAATCGGCAGACGCCGCACGGTGCGTTTGAACGGCAGGCGATTCATCAGAAGCGCATCGAGGCTCGGCGTGGCAATGCCCGTCGTCGAAACGACGACAATCGTATCGACCTCTTCAACGGTACGTCCCGCTCGAGCGAGAGCGGTGCGTGCGGCCTCTTGCAAGAGACGCTGCGCGTAGTCGAGGTAAATCTCGTTTCGCTCGTGCCATCCGTGCGTGTCGTAGTACCAATCGACCGGTACGCAAGAATAGCGACGGGAAATACCCGTGTTCGTAAACACGGGAAGCAAACGCGTGACGACGGCAGACTCACTGAATTGCGCGCGCAGGCGCGAGCTAATGTCCGTTTGATCCAGAACGTACGGTGGGACGGCCGTTGCAATGCCGGCTATATGGGCCACCGTACCTCCGTGCGATTACTCTTTGGGCGAAAACGCCGTGCACCAGCCGTTAGGACTAATCGGTCCGTCGACAACCTTGCACTCCCCGTCTTCTGAAGCGTTTTTACCCGGTTCGAATAGCGAGCATTCCGAGCACTTCTCTTTGCCGTTGGGCTTATCTTGATACTTGAATTGCGATTTCGAGCCTTTGGCTTGTGCGATGGTCGTCGTCGTAGCAAAAAGACCGGCAAGGGCTGGCAGCACGATGATGTTCTGGAGAGCATCCCTACGGTTCATAATTGCCTCCGATGAACGAAAGATAAATCAAGACTTACGCTTGCTAGCCCCCATCGCCTCTCCGCAGCCTATTCCGTCAGAAAAATATAGTATCTAACTGCGCCGCTGAACGATTGCGCGGTGGCGAGCAGGCGGGCATTCGCAGGCCGTGCTTGGTTAGCGCCGAGCACCGCGAGCGTGCCGGGTGTCAAGCAGATCGGATCCATTCGTTCCCGGATCGGTACCTTGAGGTCACGCAGGTAGTACGCGAAGAGCGTGAGCGAGTTCATGTCGTTGAGGCCTTGAAAACAAATGCGTCGCGCCTGCGGCGCGTACGTGCGAACGGTCAGAAACAGATCGCGGTTTTCGTATTGGTATGCGTTCGCAGCTGCGCTTAGGTACGAGATAAAGTACGCCTGGCAGAACTGCGAGAGCGCGATGAACGCAAGCAGCGTAAATAATGCCGCCGCAATACGCGCATAACGCAGGTCACTGATCGCGCGCCACGCGAAGGCCAGCCCAATGCCGGTCAGGATCGCCGCGAGCGGTGCGCCGATCAGTGTACGA
>JAMXLG010000041.1 GCA_024281135.1 Vulcanimicrobiia bacterium
GTAAAGCCGGCCGCAAAGTCGCCGGAGCGCGCAAGAAAGTAGCGCGTAAAGTCGGAAGAGCGCGGAAGAAAGCAGCTCGCAAAGTCGGCGCAGCTCGGAAAAAAGCGGCCCGCAAAGTCGGACGCAAAGTCCGGAAAGCGGCCCGCAAAGTCGGACGCAAAGTCCGGAAAGCCGCGCGGAAAAAGACGGCCGGACGCAAGAAGGCCGCTCGCAAAAAGGCGCGCACGGGTCGCAAAGCGGCACGCAAGGCAGGGCGCACCACACGCAAGACCGCACGCAAAGCGGCGCGTGGTGTAAGAAAGGCCGCTCGCCGGGGCGGACGCAAAAAGAAAGCCTAAGCGGACTTTATAAGGAAAACGGGGCGATCGTCGGTCGATCGCCCCGTTTTATTTCCCTCCGGCGCGAAAGTCTATTTCGCGCTAGTGCGAGTCGAGTGTGCCGGAGAACGTGACGTACGTTCCGCGCTTACTCTTCAGCGCTCCGAGTACCCCGTTCGGGGGCAGCTGGGTCGACGACCGGCTCAACGTCTGCTTCGAGTCGCTCTTGTTGTAATAGACGGTCCCGCGGTGGAAATCAAGCTCACGCGTTTGTCCGTTTTGCTTCAGTTCCATCGCGTACGGCAGACACGTGAGGATCTTATTGTCCCCGAGCGTGCATGCGGCGTCGGTGATGATCAATGTCCCCGCACCGTCTGCCGTTCGAATCTCTATCGTCTTATTGACGACGTGGAACGTCGCGTTGTCGTATGTTTGAACGGCGCCGTCTGGTTGTTGCACGCGCACGCTGCCCTTCGCGTCTGCGCAGACGGGGACGAGGGAAGAGGCAGCGACGAGTGCGATGATAGCGGCGCGCAGCGAGAAGCGTTTCATGCACAGTAGCGTTCCACCGCAGTAGAGCAAAAGTTCGGAACGCCGCGTGAATATCGGGGGAAAGGTCGCCGCTGCACGTTTTGGATATTCTGAACATCGGCCCGGCGTTAGAATCCGTTTGACATGCTCGCTATCCTGGTGCTGGCCGGTTTGTTGGCGCAAGAAACTCCCACCCCGACACTGGCGCCCGTTACTGCGACGCCGGCCGCCTCCGCAGCACCGTCTCCGTCGGGCGGCGGGCTCGACACGTCGCATCTGACGCCCGCGCAGCAGGCTGCGCTGCAAACGGCAATCATCAAAGAGACGCAAAATCCCGTCGGCAACATCGCCGTCGTTCCGTTTCAAAACAATTTCAACTACGCGATCGGACCATACGCGCGGTATCAGTACAATTTGAATATCCAGCCTGTAATTCCAGTGATGTTGAGCAAACAGTTGAACTTGATCGTGCGCACGATTATTCCGCTGGTAAATCAGCCCTCCGCGCTTCCACCGAACTTATGCAGCAATGGCGATTGCGGATCGACGTTCGGTTTGGGCGATATTCAGGAGCAACTCTTTTTTGCTCCAAAAACGAAGCCCGGCGAATTCATTTGGGGCCTGGGGCCCATCTTTCAATTCCCGACCGCGCAACCGCAAACGCTCGGTAGCGGAAAATGGTCCGTGGGCCCAGCGGCCGTGGGGCTCGTGATGCCGGGACGCTGGGTCATCGGCCTACTTGCAACTCAGCTATGGTCGTTTGCGGGGCGCGCCGGCTTTTCCGACGTGAATTCCGGTCTGTTCCAAGCGTTCTTCAACTACAACATTCCCGGCGGCTGGTCGGTCGCGAGCGCACCCATCATTACCGTTAATTACACTGCGCCGGGAAACCAAAAATGGTCCGTGCCGCTCGGATTGGGCATCACCAAGACGTTCAAGGCCGGCGATCAGCTGATGCAGCTCAGCGCGCTCTATTACACCTATGTCCAAAAGCCACTCTTCACCCCGCAAACAAACTTGCGGGTCGTGTGGGCCCTGGTTTACCCGATAAAACGCGGCGTGGACATCCAGCAGATGATTCAAGAGGTGACGAAATAATGGCTACCGATGTTCTAACGTTTTCCGCTTCGCCGGCTGATCTCGAAGACCGCGGCAAAACCCTTCGCGATCGGGTTCCACGCGAATCGCATGCCGAGTGGCAACCGGGACATTCGCGAGGAGATCCCATCGAGATTCTGCGCAAGCTCGATGAGAATCGCTTGCCCGATCTCGTGCCGATTCGATACGGGCGCATGCTCCCGTCGCCGTTCACGTTTTTCCGCGGCGCAGCTGCCGTAATGGCGTCGGATCTCGCGGGAACCCCATCGACCGGCGTACACGTTCAGGCGTGCGGCGACTGCCATCTCAAAAACTTCGGCGGCTTCGCGACGCCCGAACGCAACATCGTCTTCGACATCAACGATTTCGATGAGACGCTCCCTGCGCCATGGGAATGGGACGTCAAGCGGCTCGCGACATCCTTCGTTCTCGCCGCGCGATCGAACGCGCTGCCAAAGTCGGTCGCTCGCCAACTGGCAATCATGTGCGCGGAGTCATATCGCAAGGCGATTCGGCAATTCGCAAAACTGCCTCCGCTCGATCTCTGGTACTCGCGAACGACGGCCGACGATTTCATCGCAGACCTCAAGGACCCGAATCTTCGCGGTACGGTTGGGGCGCGTGTTCAAAAAGCTGCATCGCGCCGTGGTGGCGACATTGATTATCCGAAACTCGCCGAGGTCGTGAACGGTGCTCCTCGCATCCGAGACACGCCGCCGCTGATTTTTCATCCGGAGCAAACGCGTGAATCCGGCTGGCAAGCCTCGGTCGACGAGATTTTGCAGCACTATCGCGAGTCGCTTCCGCACGACCGGCAAGTGCTCTTGGACCGTTACCGGTTTGTCGACGCTGCAATCAAAGTTGTCGGAGTAGGGAGCGTTGGAACG
>JAMXLG010000042.1 GCA_024281135.1 Vulcanimicrobiia bacterium
ATGACGATCAATTCATGCGCGACCGAACGTTCGTTGAAAGTCCCCAAACAAATGTGATCGCTATACAACGTCAGATCTTGCGCAGACATAGCGGTCAACAAGATATCCGCTCTGCCGGCCGGCGGAAGGATTACCGAGGTCGTTATAATGTGCTGCGAAAGCGGTGCGTTGGAGTCTCCGGAGATCGGGATTCCATCGCGAGCGACGACGTCAAAACGGACCTCGCGCCCATGGCTGTCCCGCAGGCGAATGAGCTTCGTCGAGTTCGACGTTGAATTGATCAAGCGAAGCAACTGCGTGCGGCCGACCGGCACGTTGAGGGCAACCGGCGCCGATACGCCGTTAATCGTCACCATCGGCGCGGGGAAAATCCCTTGGCAGCCGTCCGCTTTGAGGGAGATGCCAGACGCCTTCAGCGGGATTCGTGTCGGTAGCGCCGGCGGGTTGAACGGATCGTAGGCAATCGCGGGTCCGCGGTCGAGGTTCGCCTCATGTTTGACGGCGGCTCGTCCCAGCAAACGGAGTTGAGAGAGCGCCTTGGCGAAGTCAAACTCTGATTCGCCGTCGCGCAGCATGATGACGTGGTCGTCCGAACGCAACAGTTGCGGAGTCTGCGGCTCGACGATCCAGGCACCGGAAAGCCCACCGGCGACCTCGTCTTCGGTCATTCCGTGCGCGTGCGCGTGATAAAAGTAGGTTCCCGGGGGTTGCGAGCGCGGGATCGTGATGTGGTATTCGCACGCGCGCATCGGCGTGCTGAGCGTCGAGAGGAAGACGTTCTCCTGATCCGCCGGACCTTCGAAGCCGTGGAAGTGAATGTTGGTGTCGACAGGCTTCATCTGCATTGCCCGATCGTAGGCAACGTGATTGAGATACCCGACGTACGGCCGGCCGGGCATGTCGGGCATCGTCATAGGTTTACACGGTGGGATCCGGTCGAATGACACATCTTCTCCCGCACTTGGCCCGTCGATGTCGTTAACGACACGCACCGCGAACCGCTCTCCGGCATGCACGCGCAGAACCGGGGACAGCAGTTCGTCGATACCGTTGCGATGGTAATGGTAGCAGAACGTAGCGCGCGCGAACGGCCCTGACAGCGCAGGCGCATCGCGGCGAACCGTTAGGATCACCTCGGGATCGCCGCCGGCGACGCGCGGGAGTCGCCAAACGTCGACATCCGGTGGATCAGCGAAGACTCCGGCAGCGGCGGGCGTACTGCACGCGCGGCTCGGGGCGGATTCCGCAGCACTCGCGAACGGGTATCCGTGGTTCAAGCGGACTATCGAGCCGACTGCAATCGCCAGAACGAACATCGTAGGTAAACGAAAGCGTGACATGGCAGATACTAGAAAGCAGTCAGCTCGGCCGGCGGCCCCAGACACTCCACATAACCGGCGTCAGAAATGCCTCGCCGGGATCGTTCAATCGAGCGTGATCGTCGTCGAATCTTTCCTGCGTGACGCCGGTTGCAAGAATTTCGTCGTGAACCTGTTCGATGTTCGCTTGCGTCCAGCTGGCGTAAAACGAAGCGCCCGCGCAAAGCAGGCCACGCGACTCGGCTTCGACGTCTTGCAAGCCCTGCGCCCGAAGAAGCCACGGAATGCGGCGACCGTAAAGGAGATCGCAACCCCTTGCCGTCAGCACGGCTTGAAACGCTTCGATAGTTGCTGCCGGATCCCGCGCCAAGCCGACATCGGGGTCCGCGACGAGCGATGAACAATCTAGGTCCTCGATGACGAGCCAACCTCCGGGTTTCAGCGCCTCTATCAGACGCTCGAGCACGGCCTGACGTTGCGGCAGATGAAGCAGCACGAGTCGCGCGTGGATGAGATCGAAGAAGCCGCTCGGCAGCGGATCGGTTACGATATCGTGCCGCTGCACCGTCAGACACGGCAAGTCGAGTCGGTCGAGAAAACGCGTATCGATGTCGGTGGCGAGAACGCTACCCGTCGGTGCAACCTGCTGCGCAAGCCACGCGGCGATCGAGCCGTTCCCCGCTCCGACCTCGAGACAGTTCCATCCGCGGCCCAGGCCGCGATCTCGCAAATGGCGCTTCGTGATGGGGTCGTACAAGGCCGGAAGCGCTACGAATCGTCGTCGGGTCTCTTCTCCGGCGTTGTCTAAGGCGTACGTACTGGTGCGAACATGATCGACAGCCCTGAACATTGGTTTCCTCCCGCGGCGGAATCATCTCGCGAAAGGTCCAATGTCGCCACGTACAACCCGTACAGTTACGCCATATACTTTGGCATCGTTTCGATCAGTTCGCCCGCGATTGCGCGGCCGATTTCGATCGCTTCAGCGGGCGAGAGCGAGGCGCCCTCGGCCCACGCGAGCTCGAACTCACACGACCCGAGTGCTGCACGCGACGATGCGCATGCCGCTTCGAAAGGCGGGCGATCTGGTGCCGGTGTTGACTGGCCCGTTTCGCGACGGACCGTTTCGGCTGCACCGCCGAGCACCGCCGATTGCCGAAAGCGATTTCGACTCACGACTACCGCTGCGAGACCCTCAAAGCTGTCCGCAGCCAGCGTGCGAAATGTTGCGTTTGCATCGAGGCTCTCTTTGTAAAAACGCGCCGCCAATGCATATTCTTGCTGGTCACGATGGACGTCGGCGATATCGTTAAGTGCGGCTAGTTCGCCCCAGCGGTCGTTGGTCGAACGAAATAGATCGAGCGCTTGTCGATGACGATCCAGAGCTTCCTGGTATCGCCGGCACGATCGCAGCGCCAGCCCAAGGTTGCTCAAAGTCGTAGCAATAGACCACTGGTCACCGTGGCGCATCTTGAGCGCCAGCGACTCCTCGAAGACGGCGCAGCACCGTTCGGGTTCACCATTGCCACGCAGCGCGCTCCCAAGGTTGTTAAGGCTACGAGCAACGAGCATCTCGTCGTTGAGCGTTCGCGCCACGGCGACCACCTCGGTAAAGAGCTGACGTGCACGGCTGTGATCGCGAACCCAATCATAGGAGAGCGCCTGTAAATTGAGCAGTTCCCACACGGTCTTCGGATCGATCGCGCCGCCTGCATGATCCTTGGGGTCGCCCATCGCTTCGAGCCACTCGTGCCCCTCGGTGGCGTAGCCCATGCGCGACCAAAAATAATGGAGATCGATAGTAAGCCGAAACGCGAGTGCGCGGTCCTTGGCGAGAACCCAACGCAGCGTTGCGCGAACGTTCTCGTATTCCCGAGCGATTGCATCGGCCCACTCGAACGCTTGGGGACCGCACAGGTTTGGCGCGATGCGGCTGACGAAGCCGGCGTAGTGATGCGCGAAAGCACGTTGCAGACTTTCCAGGTGCCCGGACGCTGCCAACTGCTCGAAAGCGTATTCGCGAATCGTCTCCAGCATCTCAAAGCGAACTTCGTTTCCACCCGTCTCCCGTGTCGTAAGAAGATGCTTATCGATCAGCGATGCGAGTAGCTCGTCTACGGCATCAACGGAATCAAGGGTTTTGGCGAGTGCCTCGAAAGCATCGAGCGTGCCGCCACCGGCAAACAAGGAACTCATTTGGAACGCGACC
>JAMXLG010000043.1 GCA_024281135.1 Vulcanimicrobiia bacterium
ACTTCGGTCTTGAGCGTGCGCGATTCTTCAACCGTGATCACGCCGTCTTTGCCGACCTTCTCCATCGCGTCAGCGATGAGGTCGCCGATTTCGGTGTCATTCGCGGAAATCGAAGCGACTTGCGCGATCTTCTCTTTGGTGTCGACCGACTTCTTGAACGATTCCATCTCGCCGACCGCGACTTCAACGGCCTTCTCGATGCCACGCTTTATGAGCAGCGGATTGCTTCCCGCCGTCACATTGCGGAGACCCTCGCGGATGATCGCTTGCGCAAGCACCGTCGCGGTCGTCGTGCCGTCGCCGGCGATGTCGTTGGTCTTCGACGCAACTTCCTTCACGAGCTGTGCGCCCATGTTTTCGAACGTGTCGGGAAGTTCGATTTCCTTCGCAATCGTCACGCCGTCGTTGGTGATCGTCGGCGAGCCGAATTTCTTGTCGAGCACGACGTTGCGGCCCTTGGGTCCAAGGGTCACTTTCACCGCGTCGGCAAGCATGTTCGCACCACGCTCAAGAGCGCGGCGCGCATTTTCATCAAATACGAGTTGCTTTGCAGCCATGTGTGTTTCTAGTGCTCCTTAAACGCCGGCCGGAACTTTGTCGACGACCGCGAGGACGTCTTTTTCGGAAACAATGAGGAACTCTTTACCGTCGATCTTGACTTCAGAGCCCGAGTACTTCGAATAAATCACTCGGTCGCCAACCTTGACGGTCATCGGGAGGGTCTTGCCCTCGTCCGTTACACGGCCGGTGCCGACCGCGCGAACGATGCCTTCTTGCGGCTTTTCCTTTGCAGTGTCGGGCAAGAAGATGCCGGTATTGGTCTTCTCGCTCTGTTCGACATGCTCAATGACCACGCGATCGGCCAAAGGCTTGAGATTCACGTAAACCTCCAAAACACTGTATAAACTTGAGCTTGGGAATGCATTGGCACTCACAGCAGTAGAGTGCCAACCATGGCATCTTAGCAGAGTCAAACGGCGAGTGCAAGAACCAAGCCAGGCCTAAAACGCGAGCAGGGCCCCGGCATTGCCGAGGCCCTTTGCCGCTACTTCACCTTGATCGTGTAGCCGAAGTAGATCTGCCTGGGCGGGATGCCGTACAGCTCCGTGGCGGAAGTCCCGACGAGGGGCGCATAGTTTGCCGCGGTAGCGTACTGGTTGAGCGGGAGCGGTACGCCCTCGCCGATCAAACCCTCGTACTGGTTGAACTGGTTGAACACGTTCATCACGGAGACGTTGAACCGCCCGTTCTTCCCGACCGGAATCGCCCCGGTCAGTACGCCGTAATTATAGGCCGGCGAGTTCTTTGCGTTGTTGACAGCCACCCAGTATTGCTGCAGCCGCACGTTGAGGCCACTGTCGAACGTGTAGTCGATCGCGGCGTCTGCTTTGTGAAGCGGAACGCCCGGCAACTGCGAATCGAGGATCAGCGTCAAGTTGTTCTGCAGCGTCGTGACGTCGGCAGAACGCAGCGATGTCGATTCGATCGAGTAATCGTAATCGAAGAACAGGTGACGGTTCACGCGCGCACGCCCCGAGAGATCGGCGCCTTGTGCGAGCAATCGGCCGACGTTTGCCTGCGAGTTTACGCCGACACCGACTAGACCGTTGGTACCGCATGCGGAGTTGATGGCGGTTTCAAACGTGTTAAGCTGCGCGCCAGGGATCGTTCCACCCGGCAAACCGCTGACCGGAATAATGGTGCTGTAGATCTTATTGTTGACGTTCTCGTTGTACACTTCCACCTGCATGATCGAGTCGCCGCCGAAGCGATGACCGATGCTCAACTCTTCGTCAACTGCTTTTTCCGGCAACAGACCTGGATTTGAAACCTGTCCGACGGTCGTTAGACCCGTGCAGTTCAAGTTACCGTTCAACGCAGCGGGCGCAATCGGCGCGTACGGCAGATCGAGATACGTTGCATATGGCTGCACGGTCGTTGCACCAGAAGCAACGCGAAGCACGTTGTTATCCGGGAGTTGAAACACGAGCGCAACGCGCGGGTTGAAGTTTGTCGTGTTCGTGGTAGTCGAATGCGTGTCCGCGACGTTTACGTACGCCGTGTAGTTCGCTCGCGTCGGATGGTACACGTCCTGCGCGTAGACCGTCGTATCGTGCACGATCGGTGAGGGCTGTTGGGTACCGTTCTGTTTGAAGAAATACGCATAATTGTTGTACGCATACCCGAGACCGATGTCGTTCTGATTGCCAAAGTATTGGTCTGTCAGCGAGCCGCCTGATGTGGTGACCTGCGGTTGCAGCCAGAACGGCGAGTCGCCGGACGCAGCCAAAAACGGCTCCGTATACGTGCGGTCGTAGATTTGATTGAAACGATTTGTGTAAACGTTCAGTTCGGCGTCCGTATTTCCGACGGGCATGTCCAATTTGGCGGTGTAGTCGCCGATATTGAAGCTCTGCCACGTCGTCCCGGCTCCTTGCAAACCGCTTGCAATCTGCGCGTATTGCTGCGGAGTAACGCATGATTTTCCACCGTCCGGATTACCGTTGATGCCGTAGCCCCACGGATTTCCGTTCGCGTTCGTCGGTGTGAACTGACCGGCGGGACAGCTCGTCGTCACCGTTCCACCGGTTCCCGTCAACGTGTAAGAGTTTCCGGGAGCGTATGCGGCGAGACTCGAGTTGCCGAGCGCGAGTGCCGTGTTGTACGGCAAGAAGTCTTGGTCGCCATTCCCCGTCTTATCATCCCAGTATCCGGCTGTAATCGCTGAGAGCGTGAGTTGCGGCGAGCGCTCCTTGTCGTTGAAACGATAGCTGAGCTTTCCGAGGAAGCCGCGATTTGAAACCGCCGTGTCGTCCTTATAGATACCGGACTGATACTCCGTCGTATTCACGGGCGCGGACGGATCGAATGCTGCTGACGGTTGAAAGAAGTATGCAGACTTGTACGGTCCGTCGATGCCTTGCGTACCGTACGCGAACGCATACCCCAAACGGTTTTGAATCGTGCCCGTCGAGGTAAGCACCGTAACGAACTTGTCGAACGTGCCGTAGCCTTCCGTCAGACTCGTCTCCGACTCTTTCGTTGGTTCGAGGGTTTGCATATTGATCGTGCCGCCAACTGCGGAGTACGGCGTCAACCCGGCAACACCCGAGCCGTACACGACCTGCACGCTGCGAAGTCCGAACGTTGGGGAAACCTCCCAGTTGTAGCCGAGGTTCTTACCGCGATTGATTCCGAACCCGATCGGATGTCCGTCGATGAGTGCGACGGTTTCGAGTCCACCGATACCGCGAACGTCGAGATATTGATCGTCACCCGGCGAGGGCGTGTCGCTTCCGCCGGTTGCGGCGCTTAAATTGATCTGCGGCAGCGTGCGCAAGAAGTCGCCGGTGCGGAAAAAGCCCTGGCTTTGAATCGATTCGATACTGGCCTGTTTGTAGATCACAGCGGAGCGCTGCAGCGATTCGGAAGCGCGCGTCGTGGTTCGCGCGATCGTCCGTAACGTCTCCGCGCCGCTCTGTTGGCGACTCATCGCAAGCGTAACTTGCGCGGCTCCGCCGTTTACCGCGTAAATCGCATCAGAGAGCGTCGCCTGATAGCCGGAGACGTTGAGGCGAAGTTGATACTCGCCCGGAGTAAGACCGGAAACGTTAAAGCGGCCGAATGAATCCGTATGTACGGTCTTGTCCGTCGGGCCGACAGTCTCAACGGTGACGCCGGCAATCGGCAAACTCGTACTGGCATCGGCCACGCGGCCTTCAATGGAAAACGTTGCGGTCTGAGCCACAACGACTTGCGGCGCGACGAAAATCAGCGCAGCAAGCAAAGCAAAAAGACGCACCTGTGTTACCTCGAGCAGTAGCGTTGGTCGCTCGAAGTTTAAGAAACCATCCTTTTGGTTGGCTTATGCGAAGGTTAAGGCGCGATTTACGAACGATGCCATTGAGATGACATTGGAAAATGAAACGCTAGCGCCGGTTCCTAGCCGGCCAAGCTTGCGAACAAACCTGCACCGGCAAAAAACGCCAGAAGAAGGCTGGCTGAAGCGGTCCAGATGAACAGCCGAGTCGTCAGGTTGTCGATCGCGACCGCAATAAGGGAAAGACCAACGGCAAGCGCGACAACGGCGCCGTCGAGGATGGCTAAATCGGCCGTGCGATGCAGTTGAACCCACAGTGTAAAAGCGGTTCCGATTCCGACCACAATGCCTAGAAGCGCGCTTGCGCTCCATATGACAAGTTCGGTCGGTTCGCGAACCGGACGACTACCCATCATGGCAAAAATCCTACTCCGAGCAACTGACAAATTGCTTAGAAGGCTGTTAAGGCTTTGCAGCCATTGCTACAGATTGCTCGCATACCCGAATCGCTTTGCCACTAAACAACGGCTTGGCTGGTATTTTTGATGCTAGGATTGCAACGGGCAGGCGAGCAATCGAGCGCTCAGCGTTCCTCAGCATCACGTTGCGATATTACTAGTATTCGGCAATTCTAACGCCGAGATGAAGTCGCTTGCCTACTACACTTATCGTTGCGTTTGCGATAAAAACGATTGCAAATAATTGCCCCACACCGCAGGTAACGTGTGTGTGCTGTGACCGCGTGTTTCCGATGTAATCGGCAACAAAATGAATTGCCCGTGTGGAACGCGCTGAATTTCGCGCTGCATAATACCGAGTTCCGGCGGATTTACCTGATCGTCTGCAGAGTTGATCGCTAAAAGCGGCGCGACGATCGAGCCGAGTTGTGGTTCTGGATCGTAATCGCTCGATGACGTGATTTGATACAACAAATCATTGGCATCAAGATGCTTCGACAACAATTGCATTGTGTCGCGATAATACGCATCGGCCGCCGCTTGGTTCGGCATGATGCTTTGATCGTAAAGCGGTGCGCTGCCGACCATCCAGAGTACATCAACGGCGCCTTTCATGCCGTACGGCTGGCTCGTATAATTGCCGTCGTCATAGTTCGGCGAGCTCATGATGAGATCGGCAATCATGTTGCGCCAGATGCGATTTCGCCCCGAGATTTGAACCGGCAAACTCGCAAGCGGCATCAGCGCATCCATCATCGTCGGATACGCCTCGCCCCACATCCATGTTTGCATGCCGCCCAGCGACGTGCCCATCACCAAGCGTAAATGATTGACGTGCAAACCGTTGACGATCATGTCGTGCGTCGCGCGCACCATGTCGTGATAACCGTAGTGCGGAAACTTCAAGCGCATGCCGTCGCTCGGTTTGCTCGATTGCCCGTGGCCGATCTCGTCCGGAAGAATGATGAAATACTTCTGTGCGTCCAAAACACCGCCGGGCTTAAAGAGCACGCCCGCAAACCGGTCGACGATAAACTGCTGCGCCGATCCTCCCGTACCGTGAATAATGAGCACGGCATTCGTGGTGCGTCCGGACGCGTCGGCGCGCGGCGTCCCGAACGTTTCGTAATGCAAACGGAGGCCGGTCAGCGTTTCCCCGCTAGCAAAGGTGAACGACGGAACAGTATAGGTGCCGCTCGTAGGCGGCGGATAGTCGGCGGCGACCGCCGTTACGCTAGATGAAAAGACGAAGACGAGAGCGAGCAATGCAATACGCATGCTCGCTCATTCGTGCTACACCTTGAGAATCCGCGCCGAATGAGCCGGTAATGTTGTAAAGGTGCCCGCGGCCCACGACACGGTACCACCTAAGTACCAGCTTTTCGTGCTCAACACCAAATAATGGCCGTATTTAAAATGTGTGGCCGGAACGCTGTGCGTGACAGCATCGGAGTTGACCTCAGCCGCACATGCACCGATCGCGACACCGCTCACCGTGCAGCTCGAAAACTCGCGCAGATACACGCCCGTCGACGTATGAAGCGTTGCAATGCTCGACGTCGCGGTCGTGAGCGGACTCGATACCGCGATACCGTGCTCGGGGTAGACTTCATGTCCGTCGGACGTCGGGATGTCGATGAGGTTGACGGAGTAGGTTGGGTTGTACGTCAGCCACCAGGACGCAAGCGCGTACACGCGCGCGGTAGTGCCCCCAGTAACCGTCGTTCCGTAATTGACACATACCGCGTCCTTGTGCAACGAGTTCGTGATGAGCAACAACTCGTTCATGTTGGCAACCCAGACGGAGCCGACGATTCCGACCGTATTGTTTGTCGACGCGCAACTTTCGAGCATCACGCCGAGCACATTGGGCTGCGTGATGAGCGCGGTCGAGCCACTCGTAACAATGCCGTTAAGAAGGACCGGTTTCGGCGCCGCAGCGATAATGCGCTCTTGCGCTGCGAGCCACGTCGCGTTTGCACTCGAGCCGAGTGCGTTGAATTCGCGAGATGTCGCACCGAACTTGAAACCGAAGTACGACGGGATGTATTGCGATTGGATATCGTCGATCTCAAACGCATTCGTGCGCGTTCCGACTATAACGGTGTTCTCATATGCACGATACGCCGAAGGTAATCCCGAATAATTCGGATTGTCACGATCTTGCCACTGGCCGTTGACCTGCGTTCCGTTCGCGGTCACGTGAAGGCGATTTCCGGACGAGTCGTGCAGCCACGCGCTTTCAGTTCCATTGAGCGCGCCCGCGAACGTGCCCGTGCATGTTCCCGGTTTCGCTCCGTTCGCGGTCGCGAACGGCGAAAAGCAGCCCGGCATGATCTCGGGATCCGAATAAGCGATTGCGTACTTTCCACCGGCAGCCATGAAGGCATTCGCGTATGTGCCGCCGGCGTCACCCTGCTCGGTCATATCGTAATGTTGCGCCATCCACGTCGCGGGGATGTCTTTATTGAGGCCCTCCCCCTGATACCACGCCATCGCTCCGTGAATGTGCAGCGGACCCGAAAGCGCGAAGGGCGATACGCTTTGCGCGTCCAGCGCATTCATCGGCGATTCGTTAGTCGGCGGTATCGACGATGTTTTTGAGGAACACGCGCTCAGGGAGATCGCGAAGAGCGCAAGTGAACAAACAACGAGCTGACGCATTGAAGGAAGTCCCCTGTTGTGAGTATGCGTCCAGCTTCTCACATCGAGGGTTGCGTTATGAGGATGCCCTTCGCATCATTTTTTCACAACAATGGTCCTAGAGCTGTGACTTTCTGGGCAGCCGAGCATGCGTATGAGACGATTCGGCGAAGCAAAACGTATGACCGAAAAACGCAATTGGAATGAAATCTTCCGTCAAGCGATCGTAGCCGGCGTGATTGCAGGTATCCTGAT
>JAMXLG010000044.1 GCA_024281135.1 Vulcanimicrobiia bacterium
ACATCGACGCGTATCCGGTGGTCTTCAAATCGACCACGTGGACGATCGTTGATGCCGATCACCTCGTACAAGACTGGTACGTGCAAGGCGGCAGGACGCCGAACGAACTCGTTCACATGACGTTCACGAAGCGCAAGAGCAAATAGCTCGGGATCGGGATTTACGCGGCCGACTGCAAAGCGGACCGCGTTTTTCTCGAACTCGGACGAAGCAACATCGCGAGCGCACCCGCGCTCAAGAAAATTACAACCGAACCGACCAGGATAACCGTAACGGCGCCGTTGCGAGTCCAGAGCAGGCCGCAGATGAAACATCCAATCGGAATCGAGACATTGGTCATGGTTCGAAGCGCCGCATTCATCCGCGCGAGATATGGATCGTCTACGCGAGCCGTTGCGATGGCCTGCACCGTCATGTCATAGGCAGGCATCGCGGCTGCGACGAGGGTTCGCCCGACGACGATTGCGACGAGCGGCAGAACGCCGATCGCGCACAAGGCGTCACCACTCGCAATGCAGAGCGGCGCGGCGATGAGCACCGTGTACGCGCCGAAGCGCTGCGTTGCTCGAGAAACAAATCCGCCGGCAATCACGCCACACGCGGCGATTGCAAGCATCACCCCGAACGCGAGCGGCGTCTGATGCAGCGAGCGATACACGTATAACGGTAGCGCGCAGTCGACAATCGTTCCGCCGAGATAGAGCACCGACGACGCAAGCGCAACCGAACGCAAAACCGGGTCGCCTGCGACGATCGCGCAGCCTTCTCGGAACTCGCGACGGAAAGAGCGGTCGCTCTTCACGCTCCGCGCCTCGGCTTTGCGAATCTTGAGTAGTGCGAACGTGCCGACGCAGTACGTCGCGAGGTTTCCGACGAGCGCGAGCGGTGCGCCGAGAAGATGAATCACCGGGCCGCCCAAAGCGTTGCCGAGGGCAACCGCGACTTGCCACGAGAGCGTCATCCGCGCATTCCCCTCCGCGTACGATTCGCGGCCGACGAGCGACGCGAGAAACGGTTGATAAGCGGTATCGAAGAACAGCCCCGCGAGGCTGATGGTCACGGCCGCGAGGATGAGATGCATCATCGTCAGCGAGTGAAATGCCGCTGCGAGCGGAACGCTTGCGAGCGCAGTCAATCGAACGAGGTTCGCAAGAATCATCGTGTGGCGGCGGCGCCAGCGGTCTATTAAGACTCCCGCGATCATTGCAAAGAGAGGAATGACCGCATACTCGCTCCCTGTAAGAGCGGTCACGACCTCAGCACGCGCATGGAGGCCGAGTATCGCGATGGTGGGGAAAGCAAAGATCGTGAGCTGTCGTCCGAAGTCCGATACGAACTGTCCGCCCCAGAGCAAGCGAAAATCGCGCCGCTGCAATGCACCCGCCACAAAATATTAATCGGATAGCATGGTGTCACGGGGCTACTTGCTTGTGAGCTTGGTAATGTTATGTTTATGCGAAACATCTCATCGCCGGATCGTCAGATGAACGCTAGCTTGTCTGCAGTGCAAGACCGCGTACGTACCGTGCACCGGCAGCGATTTGCAACAACCGCGCGGGTCTTTGCCGCGCCGGGACGCGTGAACCTGATCGGAGAGCATACCGACTACAACGACGGATTCGTCCTGCCGATGGCGGTCGACCGCTGGACGGTCGTCGCGTCATCGCCCAATAACAGCGACGCCGTTCGTGTTCGTTCGCTCGAGTTCAATGAAGAAGTTTCGATTCCGATCGACTCGCCGTTTCGCCGGACGTCGAACTGGTACGACTACGCCGCCGGCGTCGTTGCGGCAATCGCCGAAGACCATCCGCTCGACCGCGGACTTGATGTGACGGTGGGAACGGATCTCCCGATCGGGGGCGGGCTCTCGTCGTCGGCGTCCTTCGAACTTGCGCTTGCGCAGGCGATTGTTGCAAACGCGAAGATTGAATCGAACGCGGATCGGCTTGCGGACATCGGCCGTCGCGCGGAACACGAGTACGTCGGGATCCGAAGCGGGTCAATGGATCAGCTTGCCGTCGCGCACGGCGTTGCGGACAGCGCGCTCTTTATCGATTGCCGAACGCTTGCGATAACGCCGGTTGCGCTTCCGGCGGGTGTCGCGGTTGCCGTGATGGATACGGGCGTGCGCCGGACGCTTGCAACATCGCAGTACAACGAGCGCCGCAAGCAATGCGAGCGCGGCGTCGCGCTCTTGCAAGAAGACAGGCTCGATATCGACGCGCTGCGCGATGTCACGCCGGAGATGTACGAACGCCATGCGTCGCACTTGCCGTCGCCGGTTCGCGAGCGCGTGCGGCACGTCGTAGAGGAGAATGCGCGCACGAAAGCCGCGGTCGCCGCTCTCGGTGCCGCGGACCTCGTGGAATTCGGACGCCTGATGAACGCGTCGCACGAGTCGCTGCGCGATTATTACGACGTGTCGATTCCCGAACTCGACGAGCTGGTGTCGATCGCGCGACACGTCGACGGTGTCTACGGCGCGCGTATGACCGGCGGTGGATTCGGCGGTTGCGCGATTGCGCTCGTCGACGAGGATGCCGCCGATGCGCTCGTTCGAGAGGTCAGCAGCCGGTACTACGGCGTACGCACCATGGATCCGGCAGTTTTCGTCACAGAAGCCTGCGCGGGCGCGAGAGAGCTATAGGCATTATCCATATAGCGACCTACTATTTTAGGCTTGACTCAATAAGGTAGGCTCAGAGGTAATAGGCCGACAGGAGGACTGATGATCGAGGCGTTTACAACTCCGTCGCGCCGCCAAGAGTTGGCGGCGTTTCTGCGTGTTCGGCGCAACGCGTTGCTGCCGCAACATGTCGGATTGGCGGAAGAAGCGCGACGTCACGTGCCGGGATTACGGCGCGAAGAAGTCGCGGAACTCGCGGGTATTTCGACCACGTGGTACACGTGGCTCGAACAAGCGCGCGATATCAACGTCTCGCAAGATGTGATCGAACGTGTCGGGCGCGCACTGCAGATGCAACCATACGAGGTTGGATTCATGCAGCGGCTCGTCGCGGATACGCCGTCGCTCGAGTACACGCTCGAACCGCACGTGCCGTCCGTGCTTCGCGAATTGGTCGAAACACATCAAGCGGCGCCCGCATATATTGCGACGCCGCGTCTCGATCTGCTGGTGTGGAACGAGTTTATGGGTGATGTCTTCAACTACGCTGCGAACGAGGAACCGCTCACACGCAACATCGTCTATCGCTTGTTCTTCGATCGTTCTCGCCGCAAATTATACGCGGATTGGGAAGATGCCGCGCGGCGCTGTGTGGCGGCGTTTCGGAATTTTTATTCAGAATATTGCGGAGACTCACACTTCGAGGAGCTGCTCCGCTTGATGCGCGCCGATGCGGATTTCGAACGGATGTGGCAGATGTACGAAGTTTCGGAGCCGGGGTTGCCGCCGTTCATGATTCGTCACGATACGATCGGCTTGTGCGAGCTGACGACGGTTCAAGCGTCTCTCAACACAGCCCCCGGCTGTTATCTCGCCGTTTTTGAATGTAAGAGACTAAGCTAACTTAGTTCTTCGCATTGTCGGCGACGCGCTTCGCGGCGTCGGCGAACTGCTTTTGTGTTTCCGTCGCGAGCTCGGCGAGCTTCGTCATGTACTCTTTGCGTGCTTCGAGCAGGTCGTTCGTGTACGCAAAGCTGCGCTCGACGAATTCGGCCGGCGTCGGCATCGAAAGTTTGGCGAAGTCTTTGACATCGAACGCGGGTGCCTTCGTCATCAGCGACGTGAACGACTCGAGGGCCTTCACGTTGAGTTCTTGCGCCTGCTTCAGGCTGTTCAGGAACTCTTCTTGTGCTTTTTCAAAATACTCGATATACGTTTTCATTACTCAACTCCAAGGACCGGGCTTCTTTGGTCCCGCTAAGTGTACCAAGCTTTTGGGAGGTGGGTCAAGGGACGGCGCCCGCTTGACTGGTTTAGCTGCTCAAGTCCTCGGGCATCTATACGCAGGAACGTGGACCTTTATACGCAGGCTGAGGCTCCGACTGATACTCGTGCTTTTGGCGAACACGATTGGTCTGACACGCCACTCGGTCCGCGCGACCTGTGGCCCGAAAGCCTGAAGACAGCGTTCGTCATCGTGCTCGGTTCACGGTTCCCCTCGGTGATTTTTTGGGGCCGCGAGCTTTTTGCGCTCTACAACGATCCATACGGAGCGCAGCTTGGCGAGATGCATTCGCGCGAGCAATGGGACCGGATGCGGCCGCTCTTGCTTCGCGTGCTCGACACGGGCGAAGCAGCATATTTCGAAGACGCGGCTTTCATGTTTTCATGCAGTCCAATCGCCGACGCAACGGGCGTTGCCGGCGTGTTTTGCACGGTGCAGCGTGCACCAGAGAACCGCGTCGCGTTTCGCGCGCTTGTTGACGCTTTGCCCGCGATGATTTGGACTGCAGCGGCCGATGGGTCGCGCCAATACGTCAACGCAGCGTGGGTTCGTTATACCGGTCTTGCCCCTACTGAGGCGTGGTTTACGATGATTCATCCCGACGATCGCGGCGCCTTCATGGATGAATGGCAGCACGTCATGCATGACGAGCACGCGTCGTTTCTGCGGGATTACCGTCTTTGGCACAAGTTCAGCGGTCGCTATCGCTGGGTGACGGCTCAGGCAACGCGTGCGCGCATTGGAACAGAACAGGTGTGGATCGGCACCACGATCGACATCGACGAACGGAAGCGGCGCGAGCTTTCGAACGAATTTCTTGTGCGCGCGGGCGTTGCGCTCAACCGCACGCTGAATATCGACGAAACATTCCAGCGTCTTGCGAATCTTGCGGTCAAGAGCTTCTGCGATTACTGCGTGTTCTACAGCATCGAAGAAGGACGCGTTTCTCGTCGAGTTTGGAAGCATCGCGACCGTAAGGTGAAGCCGGTGCTCGATGAGGCGGTCGAGCACGGGCCGGATCCTGACGATCCGGATTGGATGATCGCGAAGGTGGTGCGCACGGGTCAGCCCATTATCTGGCATCGCGGTGAACGAATGGCACGTTCACGAGCGGACGGCCCACGCTACGCAGAAGCGGTGGCGAAGTTGAACTTGAGCGGCGTGGTCGTGTGTCCCGTACACGTCGGGCCCAACGTCTATGGTGCGCTTGCGTTCGCGCGCACCGGCGATCGCGAACCGTTCGATGACTTCGATCTGCAAACGGTGATGCAGCTTTCGGATCGCGCCGCAATCGCTCTTGGCAATGCCGACCTCTTCGAACGCGAACATCGGATCGCGCTTTCGTTCCAGAGCGCTGCACTTCCGGATGCGATCCCCCATCGCGACGGCGTCGATATCGACGCGCACTACGTTGCCGGACGAAGCGAAGCGCGCGTTGGTGGCGACTGGTACGACGTCGAACTGTTGCCCGATGGGCGAATGCTGCTCTCGGTTGGTGACGTTTCCGGAAGCGGCCTCGACGCGGCAGTCATCATGTCGATGGTGCGCTATGCGATCCGGAGTGTTGCGCACGTCTACGCCGATCCGGCGACGATTCTCGAAGCCGCGCAACGCGCGACCGAACGGCGTCTCGGCGAACATTTCATCACGGCGTTTGTCGGTGTTATCGATCCGGCGCTCGGGCGATTCACGTATTGCAATGCAGGACACGTGCGCCCGCTACTGCTCTCGCGGGGAAAGCTTACCGAGCTAATTGGTGACGGCATGCCGATCGGCGTCGGTCTCGATCAGCACTGGCGAAGCGTGATGATGCAGTTGCCGGAATATGCGACGCTCGTGCTTTACACTGACGGCTTAGTCGAAGGTGCGGGCGCATTTCTTCCCGGCGAAGCGGCACTGCACACGCAACTGTTCTCGCGGCGTTTTCGCGAACATCCGACCGCGCGCGCTCTCTACGATTTGATGTTACCGGAGGGCGCGCGCGACGACGTTGCGATTCTGCTCGCGCACATCGCGCTTCCCGATGCCGAATCGAGCATCATTCGGTTCCCGTTGTCCGTGCAGACGGCACGCGATGCAACGCACGCGCGCGACCTCATATGCCATACCATCGTCTCCGAAAATCTGCTGCACGGTCAGACACTTGAAAACGCGCGTGTGATCATCGGCGAATTGACGGCCAACGTCGCGCGTCATGCACCGGGCGAAGCGCTCGCCGTGATCGACCGCTGGAATCAATATCCGGTCTTCCATCTCGTAGACAACGGCGGCGGCTTCCGCTACTCAAATCGTTTGCCACCCGTGCTCTCCGAAAACGGACGAGGCCTCTTCATCGCATCCGCCCTCGCCCGCCGCCTAGAAGTCCTCCCCGACCTCAACGGCGGCTCCCACGTCTTAGTAGTCTTCGAAACCTAGATTTTCGCCGCGCGCGTGTCATCGTGAGCCCCCTCCCGTGTCATCCTGAGCCTGTCGAAGGACGCCCGTGTCCAAACAACCGCACCGCCACCCAGTCACCCCTAACTAATGCCATCTTCTTGAGGCGACTCCACTTCTTTATTTGTTTCTCCCAACGTATCGCTTCGTCAACGTTCGAGAAATGCTCCGAGTAGACGAGAGTTACCGGACGGCGCTCGTGTGTGTAACTGCTCGGATCCCAGCCCACGTTGTGCTCACCAACGCGTCGTTCGAGATCGTTCGTGATTCCGATATAGAACGATCCGTCGTTGCATTCCAACATGTAAACGTAGCAGCGCTTCATTACGAAACGCTACTGCGGCATATTACCTGTGCGACTACCCTTCGACAAGCTCAGGGTGACATTGGCCAAGCTCAGGATGACACTGTTAGGGTCT
>JAMXLG010000045.1 GCA_024281135.1 Vulcanimicrobiia bacterium
GGCATCCATCGTCTCGACGTCGCGTTCGCGGCGGTGAACTCGGTGATTCTGTTTGGTTCCGGTGCGACGATGCATTACGCGCTCGAGAACTGGAAGCACGGAAACTTCAATCGCTACGCACTCCTTATGATCGCAACGATCCTGCTCGGTATGGGCTTTCTCGGCGGTCAGGCGTACGAATACACGAACCTGATTTATAACGAACACGTGACGTGGGGCGGCAGCGGCATCTTCGGCGCGTCGTTCTTCACGCTCACCGGCATGCACGGTTTCCACGTGTCCGTCGGTGTCATCTACCTGTTCATCTTGTTGCTGCAGTCGATCCACGGCGTCTACACGAAGAACAAGTACTTCGGCCTGACTGCGGGCACGCTGTACTGGCACTTCGTCGACGTCATCTGGGTCGTGCTCTTCTCGATCTTCTATCTGATTTAGGAACGGTTATGAACGCAGTAGTGATCGAACATATCATCGCCATTGTCGGCGGCATCATCGTCGCCATCGTTTCGGCGGTAGCGCTGAAGAACGATTGGAAGACGCCCGGCATAGACAATCAAGTCTTCAAATTGATGCTCTTGCTGTTGTGTGTGGGCGCCGTTATCGCAACGCTTGCGGGCTTCGGCGTGCTCGGAAACTTTTCGCAAGGTGGTGCCGCATGATCGTTCATGACAGCGAATACGTCGACTTTAGCAAGGTTCCCCAATCGCGCGGCATCGGCAAAGAAGCCTTCATTGCGCTGGTGATCGGCTTGCTCGGCATTTTCACCATGGGCTTCCTGTCGTGCATTCTCTCCGGCTTTGGCCACTTGTGGCCCTCGCAGAAAACGCTGCGAGTAGACCTCGGCCAAATGCCGGCCGTCACCTCGTCGCAATCAACAACGACGAACCCGTAGTACTAGCAGAGGCGCCGAACCGGCGCCTCTTGTATTTGGTGGCTATGGATAAGCAAGATGAAGTCCGAGCTTCCTTTCCCGGTGATGAGCTTCGCGCCGCTATCCCCGCTTCGCACGAAGCGCAGCAGTCAATCGATGGACTCGAAACTGAGCTGCAACAACCCGCTCCGCGACGCGCCGTGCTAGAAGAGCACGCCGACGCGCTTCGTTCGGTACGCGATCTTGAAGCGACAATCGCGAATTGGTGGGATAGCCCGAGCACGCAAGAATTCATCTCCGATCTGACGAGAATCGGCCTCTAGAACCTCAAGACGTGCCTAGCCGGCGTGCATTTCTTCGGATAGGCTCATCAGCAGCGCTGGCGCCGTTCCTTGGCGCCGCAACGCCGCCTACCGAGCTTGTCTTTTCACCGCAGACCGTTTGCCGCGATCTCGACGCAATGTGGGCGGCCATGCTTGATGTGAGCGTCTATCCCTTTCGGACATCGAACCGCGCCGATGTCGAACGTGCGTACCAGACGGCACGCGCCTCAATAGATTCGCCGATGAGTGTGCGCGAGGCGTGGACCAAGATCGCGCCGGTGTTCGGCGCGTTGAACGACGGTCACGTTTCACTTGCTTTTCCGGGCAGTGCGCTCAACGAGGCTGCGTACCGGTTTCCGGTGTTTTTTGCGCTCTCCGATACCGACGACTCGTTGATTGTCGCAGCTGATCGTACGGCTACGATTCCGTCGGGCAGCAAGGTGCTTGCTGTCGATGGAGTCGACGCCGCAACGTTTAAAACGCTGACACTTGCCGCATTTGGTGGGCAGACGCGAACGCTCCAACGTTGGCGGGTTACCGCGTCAGGGTCATGGGCTGCCATTGCGCTATGTGGCGACCGGCCGTCCTACAGCGTACAATATTCGATCGACGGCAAGACGTCCGAAGCCGTAGTTTCGTCAGCTCTTTCCAAAAGTAGTGACGCGAGGCGGCTCAGTCCCTACACGTACTCAACGCTCGCCGATGGAACGATCGGCTACATCAACTATCGGTCGTGCGAAGATATCGAGCGTTTTCGCGCTTTCGTGAGCAACACGTGCCGAACGATCAAAACACAGCCGGTTCGCGCTCTCATTATCGACATTCGTCAAAATGGCGGCGGCGATAGCAGTCTCAACGACGTTCTCTGGTCGTATGTCGCCGGCAAGCCGTTCAAGCAGTATGGCGGCATCATCGAGAAGTCGTGCGCCCGCTTGAAGTTGGAATACGGCAAAGACCGCTACATCCGAGTTTATGGTGAAGAGGCATGGAACGCGCCTGACGGCACCATCTTTCGGTACGGTATGAATCCGAAAGAAAACCTCGTTGCGCCGGTTGATTCGCCACTGCATTACACGGGGCCGGTCTTTCTCTTGATCTCTCAGGAGACGTTCTCGTCCGCGATGCAGTGCGCAATAGCGGCAAAAGATTATGGCTTAGCAACAATCGTCGGTGAAGAAACGGGAGAACCCGTGAACTCTACGGGCGAACTCTACGGGTTCACCGCACCCGGTACGAAACTGCAGCTTTACCTGACCACCAAGTACTTCATGGCGCCGAAGCAACATCCGGATGGGCAGGGTGTCATTCCTGACGTCATCGTTGAGGCAACGGAAGAAGACCGTGCGGCGGGCCGGGACGCAGTCCTCGAAAAAGCGGTCGCTCTGGCTGCAGCGTAGCTCCTTTCCAAAAAAATTCGGGCCCGGCCAAAACAAATCGGGGTCCTCACGCATCTTATAAGGTGCGATGCAAAGGACGACCCCCTCGACCATCGGGCGACTCCTCGAGGACGCCTGGCCACAAGCTTACCGGATTGCGTGGACGATTCTGCGCGATCCCACCGACGCCGAAGACGCCGCACAAGAGGCGTGCGCGCGTGCATTGCGAGCGAGTGATTCGCTTCGTAACGCGAGTGCGTTTCGATCCTGGTTTTACCGTATCGTCGTAAACGAAGCTCGAGGGCGTCTGCGCCGACGGCCCCCGGAACCGATAGTAGACGAAGCACCCCAACCGTTCGACGCACCGGACGACCGTATCGATGTGCGGCGCGCGATCGATCGCCTCGATGAACACGCGCGCCTCGTCATCATTCTTTTTTATTACGTCGAACTTTCGACGTCCGAGATTGCGCGCGTCGTAGGTTCTAGTCCGCTCGCCGTACGTTTGCGTTTGCTCGGCGCGCGCCGCCGGTTGCGCCCTTTGCTCGCCTCTGACGACGGATCGTCCATCGTTGAAAGGAACGAACGTGAACCGCAAGCCGTTAAATGATTCCTACGCGAACCTCGTGCGCGCCTATGCAGATCGCATTGATGCTCCGCCGTTCGACCGGCGAGCCGTTGAAAGCCGTTCTCCGAACCGGCGCCTCGTCACACTCCCATGGTGGCGTCAGTACGCATTTGCAGCCGTGGTGACAATCGCGCTAATCGCCTGGGCGGCACCCGCTGTTCCCGCGCTCGTTGCCGACGTGCAAAACGCGATGCAGTTATTTCTGCAACGCAACGGCCAAATGGTGCCTGCGACGGATCGCGAGGTTACGATAGACGAAGCGGCTAGACTCTTACCGTTTCATGTAGTACCGCCGAACGGCGTGCCGATTGCAACGCCGCCGACGATTCGTGTAATTTCGATTCCCGGCGATCCTACGAGTATGCAGCTGATGGTGCAGTACGCGTCGAGTCTTCCTGGTCCCAAACCCGGATTAACTGCGATGCCTGCCCTCACGATCATCGAAATGTCGGCGTCGTCGCCTCCCACGAATATCGCGTTTAGGGTCCAACCGATGGGTCAATCTCGCCTTCCCTTTCCGCCACCGGGAACGCCGCAATATCGTCCACGCGGTGCCGTTCAAATCCGTGCCCTGACTGAAGAGTGGATTGCAAACGGCACACGGATTTCGCTCCTCGCCACACCGGGCACAATAACGCAAGCCCAACTCCAAGCAATCCGCCACGCAATGGGCGGCTAACCCAGTGTCATCCTGAGCTTGTCGAAGGATCGCCTCGATTCAAAAGCCCGACGAGATTTTCGCCGGGCTTTTGTGTTGATTCGATCCTTCGCCTTGCTCAGGATGACACTAGGTGTCGGGGTGCGTTCCTTTGCGTGGTGCGATGCCGATGGAGAGGACGGGGATTTCGTCGGGGATGAGGCCGGTTGATTTTCCATCGATTTTGTGGATGCCGTCGTATTGCGAGAATTCTACCATCGCGGGAATCGTGAGGTCGGGCAACTCTTTTCTGCCGTAGCACTCCCACTCGCACGCCACCGATTGATCTTCGAAGAGCGTTGCTACGTAACCGCTCGCGTCGATCTCCGAGGTCTCGTCTTTGCGCCGGTAGCGTACGTAACCGTCGACGATGTAGATCGGCTTGAAGGTCTGCAGGTAGGCGGCGAACGGCGTGACGAGCACTGCGATGAAGTACCCGAGAAATGCGATCGCGCCCAATCCAAAGATCCACGCAATCTTGATCAAATCGCGATCGGCCGGCACGTGTTGCGCGCGATACACGATGCCCCATGTCAGAAACACCATGAAGATGAGGCCGAGCAGCGGCTCGATCGCGATCGCGAAACGGCCGGTGAGGCCGCGCCACACAATCAGGCGTTCGCGGTCGGTCCAGGAACGTTGCGCGAGTTGGCGCGTGCGCCGGTCAAACAGCCGCTGTTTCATGTGTAATTGGAGCCGCGCGTTGCACGATGCCCTTGAGCGCGGTCTTTATAGGTAACGTACCCAACGTATGTCCGGATTCTCCTGAGAGACGGCTCGCGATAAAGCCGTCGCTGACATAGTTTGGCGCATGTTGCAACAAGAGTGAGGCTTGCCAAAGAATCGCCATGCGCTCGACGAGGGAGCGAGCTCGCCACTCCATGCTTTCGCGATCGCGCAAGTCGGCTTCGAGAGCTCGGACGGCTGCGGAGACGCGACGGTCTTCGAGCGCGGGCGTGAGTTCGATGCGCAATGCTTCCACGGCCTCGGGGTGCTTTTGAATGATTCGCAGGACGTCGAGCGCGTTGATATTGCCCGAACCTTCCCAAATCGAATTAAGCGGCGCTTCCCGGTACAGTCGCGGCATAATCGACTCTTCGACGTAGCCGTTGCCGCCGAGACACTCTAGCGCTTCCGCCGTCGCCATCGGCGCTCGTTTGCAGACGTAGTACTTGCCGACTGCCGTCCCGATCCGTTTCAATGCCGCGGCGTGCGGTTTATCTGCAGCTTCGTCGACGGCGCGCGCGAGACGCAGCATCAGCATCGTCGCGGCCTCGGATTCAAGCGCGAGATCCGCGAGCACATTTTGCATCAGCACGTGATCTATGAGCAATGCGCCGAACGTGCGCCGGTACATCGCGTGGTGGATTGCTTGCGCGAGCGCCTGGCGCAACAGCGCGGCGGATCCGATGATGCAATCGAGCCGCGTTTGATTCACCATTTCGACGATCGTGTTGACGCCGCGGCCCTCTTCACCGACGAGCCACGCGAGCGTTCCGTTGAACTCGACTTCGCTCGATGCATTGCTGCGGTTGCCTAGCTTGTCTTTGAGACGTTGAATTGCGAACGGGTTGCGCCCACCGTCGGGCAGCACGCGCGGAACGAATAAGCAGGAGAGTCCGCCGTCCGCTTGCGCAAGCACGAGAAACGCATCGCTCATCGGCGCCGAGCAGAACCATTTGTGTCCGTTGAGCGAGTAGACGCCTTCGACCGACGTTCGCGTGGCGCGCGTCTGATTGGCGCGCACGTCGCTTCCGCCTTGCTTCTCAGTCATGCCCATGCCGCAAATCGCGCTGGTTTTCTCCGCAATCGGCAACAGACGCGGATCGTATGTGCGCGCAGCTAGCTTTGGTATCCATTCGTCTGCAACCGCTTCGTTATGACGCAGCGCTGGAACGGCTGCATACGTCATCGAGATCGGGCAGCCGTGTCCGCCTTCGACCTGCGACCAGACAAAGAATTTCGCTGCGCGGCGTACGTGCGCGTGCGGCATCGGATCGAGCCACGGCGCCGCATGCAGGCCGCGCGCAGCCGCAGTCGCCATCAACACGTGCCATGCAGGATGGAAACGCACTTCGTCAATTCGGTTCCCGTACCGGTCGTGCGTATGAAGTTGCGGCGGATTCTCGTTGGCGTCGAATCCGAGTTGAATGACGTCCGGTTTTCCGGCTAGCTCGCCCAGCTCTTCGAGTTCGGCGGTATCCACGCCGCGCGTCTCGCGCTCGACACCCTCGCGTAGCGCGCGATCGCTCAGAAAGACGTTGTAGTCTTGAAGCGGCGGCGGCTGGTTGGTAACG
This sequence comes from Vulcanimicrobiia bacterium, assembly GCA_024281135.1. Next base: position 6,193 of record JAMXLG010000045.1, read on the forward strand.
GCATGGTTGGGCATAGCCCTTCCATACTTAGGTGAACATTGGAGCGATCCCGCGTGAGAGGTGGTCGCGGAGATGAACGACGCTGCGAGGTCCGTGTTTCTGAAAGACGGCGTTCGGGCACACGTCGTGATGCACGATCGTAAGGAGGCGTGAGAGCTCGACATTCTCTTGCCGCAGCTCGCCCCCAAATGCGTCAAAGACGTCAACGGTTGCGAACGGCCGCTTTGCCCGAAGCGCGGAGAGGATGATTTCAATAGTTTGCGCGTTCGTGCAAAACGATGCGGTATCGAGGATTACGGTATAAGTCCCCGGCGAAATCATACGTGGAGATACAGCCGCGTGGGCTGTGGCAACCTTGTGCACAAGCGGAGGACGACTGTGGATGACCGCATCATTCGTGTGGATAGTCGCTAGGCCGCTTCCTCTAACGGAACCCGTCGTTCGTCTCTGCGTGATTTCAACATGGATGAGATGATCAGCGCGACGAGCGCAACGCCGCAGAAACAGAAATACGCGTCTTGATAACCCTGTAGCTCATCCGTTGCGAGACCGATGACGCCGCCGGCGAGCGAACCACCGAGAATTTGCCCGACGATCAACGCTTGACTGAGCAGTCCAACTGCTGTAGCACGCGTGCGCTCACCGGTTTCGTTCGTCACGATGTAGCGCGTCGGCGCGCCGAGCAACGCGCCGAAGCCGCATCCCGCAACGATCATCGCGAGCAGCGTCAACGGCAACGAACGGAATCCGATCGCAAAAATTGCGAGGCCGATTTCGGTGAGCAGCGTGCCGATCAACAGCACGTTGCGGCTTCCGATGCGATCGAGCGCGCGCCCCGAGAGCGGAATCACGACGACGAACATCACCGCTCCGAGCGCCGCGATCAAACCGGCAGCTGCATATGACATGCCTTGCGCGCCGACGAGCACTGCCGGGATGAAGAAGAGCGAACCTTCGAGCACACCGATGGCAATCTCGAGCACGTATGTCTTTATGAGCTGTGGACTTGTGACGACGGATGCAGGCACGATAGGATTGCGCGCACGGCGTTCCCACCAGGCGAAGATGCCGAGCGCAATGATTCCCGGAATCGCCGTCGCGATTCGCGCCGTCGTAAGGCCGTCCATGAGCAGCAGCAATCCGACGCAAAGCAACGTCAAGCCGCCCACGTCGAGCGGACCGCGCACGTGCGGTGCGTTCTTCGGCACGTATTTCCGCGCCAGCCATAAGACGATTGCGGCGAGTGGGAAGTTGAACGCGAAGATCCATCGCCACGACACGAAATGCGTTACCAGTCCACCGAACGTGGGCCCGATAACCGCAGCGAGTCCCCACGTTGCCGCAACGAGTCCAAGTGCCGTGCCGCGCCTTTCCTTCGGAACGACGTCGCCGATCGCGGCCGTCGCAACGGGGAAGATACCGCCGGCCCCAAGTGCTTGCACGGCGCGCGCAACAAGGAAGATGGGGTAACTCGGCGCGAGCACGGCGATGATGCTGCCGAGCGCAAAGAGCGAAACGCACGTCATATAGACGCGTCGGCGCCCGTACCGGTCGGCGAGCGTGCTCGCAATGGCGATGGACGCGACGTTGACGAGCAAGTAGAGCGTGAAGATCCACGCTAGATCGCCGGTCGCTACACCAAATTCACGGCCAAGCGCCGGCAGCGCCGGCGAGAGAACGCCGAGGTCGAGTGCGCCGGCGAAAACGCCGAGCGCAAGTGTTAGCAGTAACGGAATAGCCGAGCGATCGAGCTCGTGTCCCGCTACCGCGCGAGTATCACGCAATGATCCGATCTACAACCATCACCAAGCACATCAGTGCGAGGTAGAGCAAAGAGAATTTAAAGGTGCGCCGCGCCCACGTTTTGCCTGGGTCCTTCCACGTGCGCACGGTATCGTAGAGAAAAATTCCGCCCAGAACGACTGCTGCCGCGGTGTAAACCGCGCCCATGATGTGAAGCGGATAAAGAATCACGGATGCAACGACCAGCAGAATCGTGTAATAGATTATTTCGCGCTTCGTGCGCTCCTCGCCGCTCACGTTCGGCATCATCGGAATCTTCGCTTTGTGGTAATCGATCTCGGTCATGAGCGCGAGCGACCAAAAGTGCGGCGGTGTCCAGAGAAAGATGAGCGCGAAGAGTCCGAGCGCGGGACCGCCGATTTGGTGCGTGACCGCTGCCCATCCGACGAGCGGCGGAACTGAACCCGCCGCCCCGCCGATGACGATATTGAGCGGCGTGATACGTTTGAGCCACATCGTGTAGATGACGACGTAGTAGACGTTGCCGGCAAGCGATAACCACGCAGCAAGCGGATTGACGAGGAAGAAGAGAATAGCAAACGCCGCAATGCCGAGGATGACGGCGTAGATCGTCGCGTTGCGCACGCTTACGCGACCCTGCGGAATCGGACGCTGCATCGTGCGGCGCATGAGGCCATCGATATCCGAATCGTAGACACAGTTGAGCGCACCTGCCGAGCCGGCGGCGAGCGCACCGCCGAGCAGCGTCCAGAACGTCAACGCGAGCGGCGGAATGCCGCGCGCCGCCATGATCATCGCCGCTGCCGTCGTGATGAGCAACAGCACGATGATGCGCGGCTTGGCCAATTCGAAGTAGTCGCGAATGATGCCCTTCACCTTAGGCAACCACTCGATTCGCGCGTGTCGCGTACGCGTCCATCGCACACAAGAGTGCGGCGACGACGAACGACAGAAAAACGAGCGCGGCGTTGAACGCGTGCGCTTCGCGCAAATCCATCGGCAGACGCAGCGCAACGTTGAGCAATCCCAAGAGCACTTGCACGAAAACGAGCGCGAGTCCGGTGCTCACCGCGATACGAACGCGCGGTGATGCCGGCCGCAGCCACGCAAGCCCGAATGAAACAACGGCGCAGAGGAAGGTTCCGCCGGCGATGATCCGATGAAGCATCTGAACATACTGACCCTCGCTGTATACTACGATGTTTCCCGCGCAATTGGGTATTGAAAGGCAAGCGAGGCCCGCGCCGCTCGAGCTGACGAATGCGCCCACGCACATCGTGACGAACGCGACGAGCGCCGTACCGGATAGCACTCCAAGAAGCAGTACTTCGGCGCTCTGTGCGCGCGATGCTGCCGTGTCGGATGCAAAGAGCATCATGGCAACGAGCGATGCGATAAACGCCATTGCCGTTCCCCAGTGCAAGACGACTGACATCGGACTATTTGAAAGATGGACGGTCGCTGCGCCGAGCAGACACTGCACGACGAAGAGTGCGCCGATTACACCGAGCACCGGCGTAACAAATGGCGAACGATCGCGCACCCGCCACGCGGCAATCATAACCGCGATCACTAATGGAGCGACACAAAACGCAAAAAGACGGTGGGTCCATTCCCACACCGTCCCGTCGGCAAGTGACGGAACCAACATTCCGTGACAGAGTGGCCAGTCCGGGCACGTCATTCCAGCGCCGTTGATACGGGTCCAGCTCCCGAGCATGACGGTGCCGAGCGCTACAAGCACAGCAGCCGCCGAAAGACGTCGCAGAGTCTTCATCTAAGTGAATTTTAGCCTACGTTCCCGGGCGGCCCTCAGGCAACGACAGGCGTCTTACCGAGCCAGAGATCCCGAAGGCGGCAAGTCGTGAAGGGAGGATGCTTCCTCGGTTAGACGAGGCGACAGAAGGTTAGCAGCCTTCGCTTACTTCGGTGATATGCCCACCGGCAGTCAATTCGTCTTTAAAAATGGCCGGAATCCGGTGCTCGAAGTCTTGTCCGGCGTTTCCAGCCATCTGCACGTCGTACTCGGGTGGATGCGTCGGCGATACATCCATGATGTGCTGCTGCACCATGTAGTTTGTGCTTAGCGCAGTTGCCCAGTAATCGGTCATGTCGTAGCCGCCGCCGAACTCGCGATTGAGTGCTACGCGATTGGTGTCCCTCTGCATATCAACGGTATCGAGATACGCCGTGAATCCGTCGAGGTCGCGTTGTATCAAGTGCTGTCGGTAGAGAACGCCGCCGAGTGCATCGGCTGCGGCTTTTGTCTCTGCTTGAACCTGCACATCTGTCGCAGTTTTCGCAAGTTCGCGCAATTTATCGACTTCGTCCAAACCCTTGCGGTAGTCGCGATACATGCTGTCGCCGAGGTTTTCAAGCCGCTGAATTTCGTTATGGCGGGCCAGCTCGTTCTCCGCGAGATCCTGCGAATGTAGGGTGAGGATCACGGTACCGAGCGTTCTATCGTTCGATACTGCGTGATCGATCGCATTATTGACGTGCGACGCAAACTGGCTGCAAAACGGCGAAGAACGCACCGTTATAATCGTCTTCAGCGGTTCGGTGGACGCTGACGGTGACGGCGAGGGGCCCGGCGTGACCGTGATGATTGCCAGTACAAACGCGAGCATGACTCATTGTACAACGCGCGGCGCTCAAATGAGTGACCGGACAAGGAATGTCTCTTACCGGCTCCGCGCGAAAGCCGGAGCCAGTGAAGCGCTGGTGGGCCCTGATGGCGCTGTTGCTTCTGACCGGATGCCGGGAAGTGCGCGTCAAGACCTATGCAACCGGCACGACGCCGGTTCTGGGCGGAAATCAAATCGTCGTGGTTCGCGACCAACCGTCTCTCGAGCGCCTCGGGATCAAAGCCCCGGTGCGATTCAAGGGCGAGTTTGGCGTAGTGCTCTTGCTTGGTCCCCACGATCGTACGGGGTACCGGCAGATCGTGGAATCGATCCGGGCAAACGACCAGCGGGTGCGCGTGGTGGCCTTCGAGGCAGCCCCCGGCGATGGAGGGGAACCTACCAGCGAGTACCGCACCTACACGCTTTGGATTATCCCTAACAGCGTCTATCACAGCGGGATCGGGGTAGAAGTGGTGACGCCGGGGGACGAACCGGTCGCACAGACGGAGCTGCCCTGAATAGTTCGCTAATTTCGGTATCAGGTTGAGGCCTCAAAGGGACGATACAAAACACCGTGATTGAGCCGGTACTTAAATTCGAGACAAAGGTCGAGCGCCTAGGTCTCGTGATGGCGCCCGATGGCGACCCGACAGAAATCGAAGGTGTCTTAAACCCCGCCACGGCGCGTACGCGAGACGGGCGGTTGTTTCTCTTTCCGCGAGCCGTTGCGAGAGGCAATATTTCACGCGTCGGTCGCGTGCACGTACACGAACGTCCCGGCGATGGATTCGACGTGCATCGTGAAGGATTCGCACTCGAACCCGAAGCGCCGTATGAATTGCGTCCGCATCCGGGTTACGGTTGTGAGGATCCGCGCGTAACATTCGTTCCGCAGCTCGATCAGTACATCATGATGTACACGGCGTACGGACCGGCGGGACCGCGTCTTGCAATTGCGCTCTCGGACGACGCGATTTCGTGGAAACGTTTGGGGTTGATGCGCTTCACGCAGCCTGGTATGTCGCAAGCCGATGATAAAGACGGCGCATTTTTCCCCGAGCCGGTGATCTCGCCGAAGGGCGTTCCGTCGTTCGCGTTTTTCCATCGTCCGATGTTGCATCTCTCTGCCGTCGACGGGCGCGCCGCGATTCCGATGATCGAACGGATGCCGTTTCGGGATCGCGAGTCGATTCGTGTCGGCTATATTCCGCTCGATCCGGCGCTCCAGGATATCGATCGTCTCCTCGATGTTTCGGAAAGTACGCTCGTGCTGTCGCCGGACGATCAGTGGGGCTCGATCAAGATCGGCGGAGGTACTCCGCCCGTTCGCATCGCTGAAGGATGGATGTCGCTTTATCACGCGGTCGATCTGCTCGACAACCGCGGTGCGAAGCCGAAGTTCCGCTACAGCGCCGGCATCATGATTCAAGACTACGAACGTCCCGATCAAGTGCTGTATCGCTCGCCGGAACCGGTCCTTGCGCCGGAATCCGAACTTGAACGCACAGGAATCGTCGACAACGTCGTCTTCCCGACGGGCATCGACAGGCGTGAAGATTTAGGACCGCGCGCCTTCGACATCTACTACGGCATGGCCGATTACACAATCGGCGCTGCGCGCCTCACGCTCTCGTAATTGCTCCGCTACTACGTCATCGCGACGTGCATCGTGCTCACGATTGCGGTTCTCGCGACGGCGTGGACGAATCGCGACCGTATTCGGGCGACCGTTTCACCACAGACGGCGCCTCGGCATTATGTGCCGGCGTCGTCGCCACACGGCGGCTTCGAGGGCAGAGGTGGCGCGGGAGGCGCACCGGTTCGCGGCGACGCGCCGTGGGCGCTCTCGGCGCTCCCGGATTGCCTCATTCAGCAGTCCGAAGCGACTGGAACGCTTGCTTACGTCCGGTCGAAGCTGCCCTCGGGCGCAACCGCGGTGCCGCCCGGAACGATCCTCCACTACGGCCCTTGCACGATTTTGGTGCGCGACGGCGAAGCGCTGGTGTCGCGAGGCGACGATCGCTTGCGCATACCGCCCCACGTGACACTCTATCGCGCGGGCAATGCGCTTGCGTTGCTTCGCGATAGCGGCGGCAGAGGCGAGCTGCGAGTCTATTCACCACCTGCGTTTTAGAACAACTTGATGAGTATTACCGACGAAGTGCGCAAGCGCCGGACGTTTGCGATTATCTCCCATCCGGACGCCGGAAAGACGACGTTGACCGAAAAGCTGCTGCTCTACGGCGGAGCGATTCACGTTGCCGGTCAGGTCTCCGCGCGCAGACGCCAGCGCGCCGTTACGAGTGACTGGATGGCGCTCGAACGCGAACGCGGCATTTCGATCACGTCGACCGTTCTGCAGTTTCCGTATGACGGTTATACGATCAATCTGCTCGACACGCCGGGCCACCAAGATTTCGGTGAGGATACCTATCGCACGCTGCTTGCCGCGGACGCGGCAGTGATGTTGATCGACGCAGCCAAGGGCGTCGAGCCGCAGACGAAAAAGCTCTTCGCGATCTGCCGCGAGCGGAAGATTCCGCTCTTCACGTTTATGAACAAGATGGATCGCCCGAGCCGCGATCCACTGGAACTTCTCGACGAACTCGAGCGCGTGCTCGGCATCGGGGTGTTTCCGATGAATTGGCCGCTCGGCAGCGGCGATACGTTCAAAGGCGTGTACGACCGGCAAACGCGCGAGCTGCACCTTTTCGAACGCAGCGCGCACGGCGCGACGAAAGCAACGGTGCAGACCGCAGATGCTCGCGATCCGAAGATTCGTGAAATGGTCGATGAGATGACGTATCAGCAGTTCGTCGACGGGCTTGAACTCTTAGAGGGAGCCGGTGAAGCGTTCGATCGTGAGGCGATGCTCCGCGGTGAAATCACGCCAGTGTTTTTCGGATCCGCGGTCACGAACTTCGGCGTGCAACTCTTTCTCGATGAATTTATCACGATGAGTCCGCCGCCAGCAGGGCGCGGGACGGTCGACCCGGATGAAGAGCGCTTTAGCGGATTCGTTTTCAAGATTCAAGCCAACATGGATCCGCGCCATCGCGATCGCATCGCGTTCATTCGCGTCTGTTCGGGGAAGTTCGAACGCGACATGATGGTACGTAACGAACGCACGGGCAAAGACGTGCGGCTTGCACGAGCGATGAAACTTTTCGCCGACGAGCGCGAATCGCTCGATGCAGCTTATGCGGGCGACGTCGTGGGCCTTGCCAATCCGGGTTCCTTTGCGATCGGCGACACGCTCTACGAGGGCGCCCCGGTCGTCTTTCCCGCCATCCCGACCTTCGCTCCGGAACATTTCAGCTCGGTCCGGAGTATCGATACGTCGAGTTATAAATCGTTCGGCAAAGGCATCGCGCAGCTGCGCGAAGAGGGAGCAGTGCAAGTCTTCTATCCGTGGGGCTCGACGAGAACCGAACCGATCATGGCGGTCGTCGGCGAGTTGCAATTCGAAGTCGCGAAATACCGGCTCGAATCGGAATACGGCGTGAAGACCGTCTTCTCTCGCTTGCCCTATGCACTCGCGCGGCGCGTTGAAGGCGACCCCGATGTTGCAGCGCGTGCGCAAATGCCGTCGAACGCGAAACTCGTCGAGGATTGGGAAGGACGCCCGGTTGCGCTCTTTGAGAGCGAATGGAGCGTCCGGCTCGCGCAAGAGTGGAACCCAAACCTCGTCTTCGCTCCGTTTGTCGCCGAAGTCGCAGAGGAGACCATCTCATCGTGAAGACTCGATCGCTGCTCGCCGTTCTGGTTGCTGCCGCGGTACTTGCAGGCTGCTCGTTCCAAAACAAGTACGAGCGTGAAGGGCAGAAGATTACCGAAGCCGTGATGCATAACGATCTCGGCCCCGTCAAAAACGATCTCGCGTCGAACGTCAAAGTAACGCGCGTGCAGGTCGCTAACTGGGCCGATGAACTCGACGCGCAAGGGAAATTGGAATCGGTCAAAGAGGTTACACCGTGCAATCGTGCGGGCTACCACTGCTTGACGGTGAAGTTCGACAAGGGCACGTACAACGAGTGGATTCAAATTGATGACCAAAACAAGGTCGTGAACTGGTATTTCCACGCAGCTCCAAATGCCGGTTAGTTACGACGACGTTCGCGCGGCAGCGCAGCGCCTGAAGGGCATCGCGCACCGCACACCTGTCGTCACGTCGGTGACGCTCGACGAAGCCGCCGGCGCGCGCTGTTACGTGAAGTGCGAGAACCTGCAACGTATGGGTGCGTTCAAGTTCCGAGGCGCGTACAACCGCATGGTGCAAATGTCGCCGGAAGAACGCAAACGCGGCGTCGTTGCGTATTCCAGCGGGAACCATGCGCAAGGCGTCGCGCTCGCGGCGAAGTTACTTGATATTCCCGCGGTGATCGTGATGCCTCGTGATGCGCCGGATAGCAAACTTGCTGCGACGCGCGGATATGGCGCGGAAGTTGCGCTGTACGAACGTTCGGAAGAAAACCGTGCGGTGATCGCGCAGGGCATTGCCGATGAACGTGGAGCGACGATCGTGCCGCCGTACGACGATGAACGCATCGTCGCCGGCGCTGGAACTGCTGCGCTCGAGTTACTCGAAGATGCGGGTGATCTCGACGTGATCGTCACGCCCGTTGGCGGCGGCGGATTGTTTTCAGGTACCGCGCTCGCCGCGCATGGACACGATCCGAAGCTTGAAGTCTGGGGTGTTGAACCCGCAGCCGGCGACGACGTGAAGCAGTCGCTTGAAAAGGGCGAGCGCGTCGTCATCAGCGTCCCGAAGACGATCGCCGATGGATTGCAAACGCAGTCGCCCGGTGATGTTACGTTTGGTATTCTACGCGAACATGCGGCGGGGATCGCGACGGTGACCGACGAGGAACTCGTCGATGCGATGCGCTTCGTTTTCGAACGCATGAAGCTCGTCATCGAACCAAGCGGCGCCGCTGCTCTTGCAGCGGTGATAAATCACAAGATTCCCGTAGAAGGCAAACGCGTCGGCATCATCATCAGCGGCGGTAACGTCGACCGCGCCCGCTTCGCATCGCTTATTGCGTAGCCTCGGGCGGCGGAAAGTACGCTGGTATGCTGAACGCCGTGAGAAACGGCTTCGCATGGTAATCGGGATACTTCGCGAGCAGATATTCTTGCGCGCGTTGCGGGTCGCCAAGGCCGACGGCGTACTCAAAGTCGTGTAAATGCCCGCGCGTCTTTTCGATGAGTTCAATTCCGCCCGACTGGCCGTGGCCCGGATGAATCGTCGCGACGTTCTTCTCGCGGACGAACGATTCGAGCTCGTCGAGGCGCTCGATCCAGCCGTCGAGATGCCGCTCCTGAAGATACGCGTGAGCGCCGTCGTAGATGAGGTCCGC
>JAMXLG010000046.1 GCA_024281135.1 Vulcanimicrobiia bacterium
CGGAAGCCCAATTCAATCCTTGAACCGTTCCCGCGACCGACAAGGAAATGACGTAGAAGGTAACGCCGATCGTCGCAAACCAAAAATGCAGACCGGTCAACAATTGATTCGGCTGCTTCCCGGTCGCGCGAGGAACCAAATAATAAATGGAACCCCATGCGAGGAAGGTTATGAAGCCATACATCGTGGCGTGCGAATGACCGACCGTGAAGTTCGTGAGGTGCCAAAGTGCTTGAAAGCTTCGAAATGCCTCGATTGTGCCTTGCGACGACCCGAGCGCATAGTAAGCAACGCCGACGACGACAAACGGTAACGCGTACGAACGGCGGATCGCTTCCGCTCCACCCCGCATCGTTAGGACAAAGTTTGCCGTCCCCGCGTATACCGGGACGAGCATGCCGACGCTAAAGACTATTGCGAGCGTCTGAAACCACCATGGGATCGGTGTGTACTCATAATGGTGCGCGCCGATGATCGGATAAAACACGAGGTTCGTCCAAAAGCCCAGAACACCGAGAGCGTACGAGTAGATCGGACGATTCATCATCTTGGGCAACGCGTAATACGTTACGCCGAGCGCAAGGAACGTGAACCACATCCCGACCGCGTTGTGCATGAAGAATGCCTGAACCGCAACCTGGCCGATTCCGATTTGATACGTTGGAATGATCGCGACGATTGAGAGAATGATCGTGAAGATACATCCGCCGATCGTATACCAGTTTGAGATGTAGATTTCGTGTTCGACTCGCCGGCGGACCGTTTCCACCATCGAGGCAAGGCCGAAAAAGATACCGAGAACCAGCAGGACGCGCACCCACCACACCCACTCGCGGTACTCCTGATTGCCGTAGTTGATCCCGAGATCGAGCGTAATCGTTCCGCATATAGCGGCGAGATTGTAAAACAGGATGGAAAGCCACGCGTAACGCTTACCTGCAATTGCGATGCCGGACGTACGCGACGCGACATAGATTGAGGCCCCAGTGAGTGCGAGCGAAGCCCAACCGTAAAACGTGTCGTTTGTGTGGATCGCCCGCAGACGCCCGAATGAAAGATACGGGCTCGTCGCAAAATCCGGGTACGGAAACTTGAAACTTATGAGGAGACCGATCGCGGTCGCGAGCAAGAGCCAAAATGTTGCGGTAAGCGTGAAGGCCGAAAGAATTGCAACATCTTCCGGATCAACGCTATCGCGCGTAATCGACGTAGCCACAGCAGCCGAGCGGTTATTGCGTCGCCGGCGTGATGTTTTCGGCGGGCTCGCCGAGCGTTCCGATTTCCGTCGGAGATGCGGCGCGTTCGCGCTGCTTCTCCGGAGTTTGCCGGCGCGAAAGAATGTACGCAGCAGCGCCGATGCCGCCAGCGAGTGCGAGCCATCCGAACCCCGGGTGCATTCGCGGACGAATGCCGACGGCTTCGTCGAGGCTGAAATGTCCGTGATCCTCGACGGCTAGCAGCAGTGCGACTAGCGCGTACATTGTGTTCATCTCGAAGCCTCGGTTTTCGTTCCAATAGCCGTTCTTGAGATGAAAGCTGCCGACTGCGGTTGCCATAACGGACACCAACAGCATCGGTCCGATCGGGCCGCCCGCTCCGGTCGCAATAAGCACGCCGGAAGCGATTTCCGTTAACGACGCCATTCGCGCCATTTGGTTCGGCTGCTCAAAGCCGAGGCTTCCGAAGAACTGCGCAGCGCCCTCCGGACCCGGTCCGCCGAACCACCCGAACAGTTTCTGCGCGCCGTGCGCGGCAATGCTAGCACCGAGAACACCGCGAGCTAGCAATAAAGCGGCATCATGCAACCCACTCTCGTGCTTCATGGCCCCTCCATACCCAGAAAACTAGCATACTACGTGTTGCCTGGATTTGTCGGCGGGCGCGTCCCCGCGTTACGCACGTTGACGATGCGGTTCGCGATGTCGAACCAGAACGGCGCCCCAAGCGTGATCGCAATGAACGTCACGAACCAGCCCACGAGGTGCGCCCAAAACGGCTTGTATTGCGTGTTCACCGTTTGCGCTGCGAACAACTCGCTTGCGGTGGTTTCCGCCCGCGCCCGGTCGTTGTCGGCCGTTTTGAGGAGGTTCTCCGTAGCCTTTTCTTCCGTTTGAATCTTCGCTGCGTTTTGCGCGTTGCGCGCAGCGTCCAGCTTCTTTCCTTCTGCTGCTATCTTTGTGTTGTCGTCCTTAACTCTGCCCCTTGCTTCATCGTCAGCGACTTGCGCAATGGCGAGTTCGGCCTTATCGCGTGTCTTGTTCGCTTCCCAGGCGCTGGTATCACCGATGAAACACGGTCGCCCCTCGGGCCAACTCAGACACGGATGGAAGTACTCGCGGAAATCATTGCCCTTTAAGATGCCCGTCGCCGTATCTTCGAACTGCTGTTGCGTCTCGCCGGGACGCCGGTACGCACTAATGAGTTGCCCGGCTGCTGCAGATACCACCGCAGGCGCCGTATAAAGCCGCTGCGCAAGTTCGAACGTATCCAAACCCGTGATGCACACGATCAACAATGCGATCGGTATTGCAGCATATCGCGCTTGCCGCGTGTACCAGCCTTCGACTGCTCCCATCTGCCGGTTAAACCACGCTTCGGTCGCGGTCAGAAGCTTCGAGTAGTCGTTTTGCGCAAGAGCGACGATTGGAAGCAGGTTTGATTTTAAGTCGCCCGCGTCAAGCAACTCGACGGCTTGACGAAGATCCTCGAAATGCGCCGCGTCCGACATGACGCCGGTTCCGTTCTGATTGTTTGCGGCTGCCGTACGCATCTGAAGCAGCTCTTGTGCTGCACGTTGTCGCGCCGTCGCAGCATCACTTGGTGGCAAGTGCGCCGCCTCGTCGACGGCCCGTTGCGCACGTTGCAGTGCGGGATGGTCGGCTTCGATATAGTTGGCTAGTTCGTCCCAAAAAGCCACAGCGAAGTTGTGCGGGTCGATGTACGGCGGCCGGTTCGGAGATCCGGGACGATTCTGAATTCCACCCTTGTCGTTCACGGTCGTATCAATGGCTGGGTGCCTGAAGATCGCATCGGCCAAGGACCGGATCGTTACGAGATTAACGATACCCAAATACAGCTTACGGCCGCGCAACTGGAAAAGCGTCGCGATCTGCTCGTAAATGAACGACGAAATCGTGCTGAGCGCTATGTAGATAGCCGCAAGGACAATAGCGACGTCGAGTAGATTGGTGAACTGAGTAGGCATCCCCGCACCCCTCTCCTGATGTAATCACACTACAGAGGCGCGGTGGAATCAATATTCACCACAGTTCTGTTCACTTCCGAACCACTTGCCTTGCGCCGGATTTT
>JAMXLG010000047.1 GCA_024281135.1 Vulcanimicrobiia bacterium
GAGATTGATGCACGGACGTGAGGTCTTCGTTATTGATGCGGTACGCACGCCGATCGGACGGTTTGGCGGTGCGCTCGCAGCGTATCGCCCCGACGATCTCGCAGCAATCGCTATTGCGCGCGTCGTAGAACGCGCGCGCGTTCCATCCGATCGCGTGGACGACGTTTTTTTCGGCGCTGCGAATCAAAGCGGTGAAGACAATCGCAACGTTGCGCGTATGGCTGCCCTACTTGCGGGTCTCCCCGTTGAAGTTCCCGGTGTGACGCTCAATCGTTTGTGCGGTTCGAGCCTTCAGGCGATCAACTCCGCGGCACATTCCATCGCCGTTGGTGAAGCGGACGTCATTGTAGCGGGCGGCGTTGAATCGATGAGCCGCGCGCCCTACGTCATGCCGAAAAGTGATAAAGCTTTCGGACGCGCACAGAAATTGTTCGACACGGTGCTCGGATGGCGCATGGTGAATCCGAAAATGCCGGATGAGTGGACGATTTCGCTCGGCGAGACGGCAGAAAAAGTTGCGAAGGAGTACGGCATTACGCGGCGCGAGCAAGACGAGTTCGCGTATGAGTCGCAGATGAAAGCAAAGTCGGCGATGGGGGGCAATCGTTTCGACGACGAACTCGTCGCTGTCGATAGCGTGCAACACGATGAACATCCGCGTCCGGACACGACGCTGGATGCACTCGCGAAACTTAAACCGGCGTTTGCCGCAGCGGGCACCGTTACCGCGGGAAATTCAGCGGGGATCAACGACGGCGCCGCGGCGCTCGTTCTCGCGTCGGGCGATGCAGCGCGCGAACTTGGGCTCAAGCCGATCGCGCGCATCGTTGCGACCGGCGCGGCTGGTGTACGGCCTGACGTGATGGGTCTTGGTCCTATTCCGGCCAGCCGGCGCGCGTTGAAAGGCGCGGGGTTGAGCAGCGCCGATCTCGATCTCATCGAGATCAACGAGGCATTTGCCTCTCAGTCGATTGCTTGCATGCGAGACCTAGAGTTGGACGCGGCGAAGACGAACGTTAATGGAGGCGCGATTGCGCTCGGACATCCGCTCGGAGCAAGCGGTGCGCGCATCGCAACGACGCTACTTCACGAACTGCGCCGCACCGGCGGACGGTACGGGCTCGCAACGATGTGCATCGGCGTGGGCCAAGGCATAGCAACGATTTTCGAACGGACGGAGTAATCGATGAGCACGACGCTGGAAGCATCCGGCACCACCTACGAAGACCGCAACCCTGCAACCGGCGCCGTCATCGCGCACGTGCACGAGACATCGCGTGAAGAACTCGATGCTGCGGTGAAAAAGGGCCGCGCGGCGTTTGACGGCGGCAAATGGTCGAATATGGCCGCGTCGCGTCGCGCCAAGATCGTCTATAAGATGGCGCAGCTCATTGCCGAGCGCTCACAAGAGCTGATGATGCTCGAAGTGCGCGACAACGGCAAAGCGGTGTCAACGGCCAAAGGCGAGATGGGCGCGATCGTCGATTGCTTCGAATTCTACGCCGGCGCCGCGACGAAAACGTACGGCGAGACGATGCCTCCGCCGATTCCGACTTATCTTGCGAACACCGTTTGCGAACCGGTCGGTGTTGTCGGCGCGATCATTCCGTGGAATTTCCCATTATTGCTCGCATCGTGGAAAGTTGCGCCGGCTCTAGCTGCAGGTTGCACCGTTGTGCTCAAACCTGCTCCATCTACACCGCTTACTGCAATCGAACTCGGGAAGATTGCGCTCGAAGCGGGCGTTCCGGAAGGCGTACTCAACGTGGTGACGGGGTCGGGGCGCGAACTCGGACAGTGGCTCGTGGAACATCCGGCTGTCGACAAGATTGCGTTCACCGGAAGCACCGCAACCGGAAAGATCGTTGCAAAAACGGCGGCCGACACGATCAAGCGCGTCACGCTCGAACTCGGCGGAAAGTCTCCCACGATCGTCTTCGATGATGCAGACGTCGACGCAGCCGTTGCGGGCGCACTCTACGGGATCTTCTACAACGCGGGCCAAGCCTGCGAAGCACGTTCGCGCGTGCTGCTCCACCGCCCGATCTACGACGCATTCGTCGCGTCATTCGTCGAACGCGCGAAGAACGTTCGCGTCGGCAATCCGGAAGATCCACAAACACACGTCGGAGCAATTACGCTGCCGGAGCAATTCGAGAAGATCAAATCGTACTGCGAGATCGGAACGGCCGAAGGCGCTCGCGCGCTTATCGGCGGAACGCCGGCGTCGCTCGAAGGGGAATTCGCGAACGGCATGTTCTGGAGCGCAACCGCGTTTGAAGCGCAGCCCGAACATCGTATCGCGCGTGAAGAGGTTTTTGGCCCGGTCATCACATTTACGCCGTTCGAAGATGAGGCACAAGCGATCGCGCTTGCAAATGACAGCGAGTACGGCCTCTCCGCAAGCGTCTGGTCGAACAGCATCGGCCGAGCTAATCGCGTTGCACGCGCGCTTCGTAGCGGCACCGTCGCCATCAACACCCCCTACGCGGTCTTTCCAGGCGTCCCTTTCGGGGGGTATAAGCAGTCAGGATACGGCCGCGAACTGGGCATGGAGACGATGCGGCTCTACACCGAAACGAAAAGCGTCCTGACCTATATCGGCGAGAAAGCGATGAACCCGTTCAATCTATGATCAAGATCGGAGAGTACTACGACACGACCTACGGCACGCTGTGGAAAGACGGTACGTACTTTCCGCGTGGTACGCGCGTGCTGGTCGTCGGCGTACATCTCGATCAAGGGTACTGCGTTCGGTTTCCGGCCGAGGTCGAGGGCGAACCGCTCGAAACGTGGGAGGACTGGAGCGAGTCGACGTTTCTTGCAGACGAAGGCACAGTACAACCCGCGCAACCAATTTCGCGGGCAGTGTTGAGTGAAGCGCGTGCAGTGCTTTCCGACGCGGAAGATGGGAGCCATTTACATCTACATGAAGATGATGACTAACGACGTTTCTCGTTCCTCACACAACAAAAACGCCTTCGCTTCGGCGAAGGCGTTTTTGTTCTATATGAATTCCGGACGTTAGAACGAGAAGTTAACGCCGACCGTGCCCCAATACGGCGTGCATTCCGATTGCGTCCGCGGAGCCGGTGACGGTGGCGGTGGAGTCGACGGCGGTTGGAACGTCGCACTGAAGCAATAGAAGATCGCCGGAGTGAGATTGCTGAACGTCGTTTTGCCCGTGCTGTCGGTATTCTGCATCCGAATCGGCGTCCCGATACTGCCGTTAACCGACGTCGAAAGCGTCACCGGAACATTCGGCTGAGGCGACCCCTGAAAATAGACGGCGACGACTGCGGCGGACGCGCTTGGATTCGGCGAAGGTGAGGCCGTTGACGTCGGAACCGGCGTCGGCGTCGCGGAACCGTATAGATTATTGACATTGCCGTTGTTGCAGGCGGCAAGCGCCAGCGCCGAAGCAGCGAAGGCGAACGCAAGGATACGTTTGGGCATGGCGCGGTGGCTTCGACGCTTATGCCGATGCTGCCTGGCCGGTTGCATCGAAGAAGAACTTCAGCGATTTTCGATCGATAGCGCCATAATATTCACGAAAGAGTGCCGCCGCCGTTGTACCCGGCCAATGCGCGGGAAGCAATGTGCTCGGGAGTCCCGGGTCGACGTACGTGAATTTCCGATAATCGTGGACCAGCCACAGCCGCTCGACGAACGCCTCTTCTTCTGTGAGGCCTCCTCGCTCGCGCTCCCGTACCAAGCGCGGTTCATAGGTGTGAATGAACTCGCGGTACGCCGACGCGATCGCCTCTAAATCCCAGCACTTACTCAACAGCTCGCGATCGCTGCTCGGCCCCGCGTAATCGCTGACAAAAAGATCGATGTTATCTGCGGCGCCGGCAGATTCGACGACTTCGCGCACTTCCTCCATTGCGTCGCGCGGCGACAGCCATGTCGAGGCCGACAGCGGCGCCCATCCGAGTACGGTCAGTTCCTTGCGAAGGCGGTCCCTGCGTTCACGCTGCGCTTCGGCGACGCTGTACGTCAGCATGCGCCAACGGCCGTCCCACTCCACGACCGGACCATAGATGCGCGGGCTCAAGCCTTCGATCCGGCGCCGTCCGCGGTCCGTGACTGCGTAGAATGCCCGATGTCCGTTGCGCCGCGCGGTGAGCCATCCTTGACGGGACATCCGGGAAACGGCCTGGCGCACGGCTGCTTCAGAGAGCCCGAAGGGCGCCATGAGCCGCACGAGGCTCCCGATCCAGAGCGAACCGTCGGTCACGTGGCGATGAACCAAGTCACCGTACAAGGTGAAAATAAAGGAATTAGGCCTTGTTATTTGTCGCATCTGGGTCTAATATATCACTGTTCTCACGGCAACCATTAAATCCGTCACAATTGGGACCTCCCCGGAAAGGCGTTGCACCATGTCGCGCATCAGCACCTTCGACGACTGGATCGATCTCCTCAAGGATTGGCAGCACGACATCGGGCTGGATCAAGAGCTCATCGAGCGCTTTATGCCCGGGTACACGTTCGAGGCGAAATATGGCGAGCTGCAGACGCCCGAAATCTACTTCGGCGACTTCAAGGGCGAGCGCCGCTGGGAGAAAATCCGCGAGATCCCCGATCAACGCATGCGGGATGCGGTGCTCAACATGATCGTCTATCAGGGCGACACCGAGTTTGCATCCAACGAACAGCAGCGCTTCCTCGTCAATAACGCGCCGTCGGAATATGACTTGGCCTCGCTCGTGCGCATCATGGTGGAAGAGACGCGCCACGGCTATCAGATGTGCCATTTGCTGGTGAATCACTTCGGCAGTGAAGGGAAGATCGAAGCCCAGAAGATGCTCGAGCGCCGCGCCTTCGGGAAGAAGAACCGCCTGCTCAACGCGTTCAATGACGACGTCACGCACTGGCTCGACTTCTTCGCATACACGAACTTCATGGATCGCGACGGCAAATTCCAGTTGACGATGCTCTCGCATTCGAGCTTCGCGCCGCTCGCGCAGTCGATGGGTCCGATGCTGCGTGAAGAGTCGTACCACATGGGAACCGGCATCACGGGTCTGCGCCGTATTGCAAAAGCAGGCATAATCCCGGTCGAAATTCAGCAGAAATATTATAACAAGTGGGTCTCCGGCTCGCTCGATCTCTTTGGAACCGATCATTCGGGTTCGGCGCAGTGGGCGTACACGTGGGGCATCAAAGGCCGCGTCGACGAAGATAAGACCAGCGATACCGTCGACAAAGAACACTTGAACGAACGCGCCCGTCAGCAGTTCCACGACGAAGTGCAGGCGACGGTCGATCGCGTGAACGAAGTCAATCCGAGTGAGACGAAGCTCTACGTTCCGGACATGAAATTCAACCGTCACATCGGTGATTTCGCAGGAAAATACTTTACGGTCGACGGCCGCGAAGTCACGAAGGACGAGTGGGATTCCAACATGCCGAGCATCCTGCCGACGCCGGCAGACGACGAAACTCTCAAGAGTTATTTCAAAGACTCCGACTGGATCGCACCAAAAGGCAACCTGAGCGCTAACTAAGGACGACGATATGAGCACGACAGCAAACGGTACCGCGACGCAAGCGACGCCTTTCGGGCGCGAAGCGCGCGCCTTCGACGGCAAGCGCGTCATCAACTATTGGAAAGATGGACACATCGCGTTTATCGAGATGAACGATCCGCCCGCGAACACATACACGCACGAGATGATGCGCCAACTCGATGAAGCGATTCTCGATGCGCGCTTCGACAGCGACGTCGAAGTAATCGTGCTCACGGGGGCAGGCGAAAAATTCTTCTCCGCCGGCGCAAACATCAACATGCTCAACTCCGTTACGCCGGAGTTCAAGTATATGTTCTGCCTGCATGCGAACGAAACGCTTTCACGCCTGGAGCAAACGCCGAAACTGGTGATCGCTGCGCTCAACGGCCATTGCGTGGGCGGCGGCATGGAAATCGCCATGGCAGCCGACATCCGCATCGCGCGCAAGGACGCCGGGAAAATCGGACTCCCCGAAGTCGCGCTTGGCGTGCTTCCGGGGACCGGCGGTACGCAGCGCCTTGCGCGTCTAGTCGGTAAAGCCCGCGCAATGGAATTAATGGTGAGCGGCAAGACGTTCAGCTACGAACAAGCGCTGGATTGGGGCGTCATCAGCGATATCTACGAAGGGTCCGCTGAAGAATTCCGCGAGCAGATCACGGATTACGCGCGTCAATTCTGCAGCCCGAACAAAGCCCCGATGGCGGTCGGTCATATCAAGCGCAGCGTACAAACCGGCGCCGAGCTTCCGCTCAACGACGCGCTCGCGCTCGAACGCGAACTCCAATCGCTCCTCTTCAAGAGTGAAGACGCGAAGGAAGGCATCGCCGCGTACAACGAGAAGCGCGTCGCCCGCTTCAAGAATAAGTAACGCGTCAAACAAAACAAACGAGGCCGCTCGAATTCGAGCGGCCTTTTTATGTATGCCCTAAAACCGAATGAGGACGATAGGGCGTTTCCAGCACTTCCACGTCCTCTTCCGTGAGCGATACATCGACCGCCGCGACAGCATCGTCGATGTGCTTCAGCTTTGTGGCGCCCACGATCGGGGCGGTCACCGCATCCTTTGAACAAAGCCACGCCAACGCAATCTGGGCAGCCGGGAGACCAAGCTTCTCAGCTGTCGCGTCCAGCGACTCGACGACGGCAAAATCATCCTCGGTGTACAACGCATCCGCGAATGGATCGTTCATCGAGCGAAGCGTTTTTCGAACTCCGCCTCGTTCTCGCGAACCGGCAAGCACGCCGCGCGCTAGCGGGCTCCATGGAATGATGCCGATGCCTTGGTCGAGACAGAGTGGGTTCATTTCGCGTTCTTCCTCGCGATATATCAGGTTGTAGTGATTCTGCATGGAGACGAATCGCGTGAGGCCGAAGCGATCTGCGGCATATTGCGCCTTTGAAAACTGCCAAGCATACATGCTCGAGGCACCGATATACCGAGCTTTACCGGAGCGAACAACGGCATCGAGCGCATGCATCGTCTCCTCGATCGGCGTCTCGTAATCCCAGCGATGGATTTGGTAGAGGTCGACGTAATCGGTTCCGAGCCGTCGCAGCGAAGCGTCTATTGCCGAGGATATGTGTTTGCGGGATAGGCCGCGATCGGTCGGCATCTGCCCCATTGGGTAGTAGACCTTCGTTGCAAGAACGTAGTCGTCGCGTCGCGCAAACGCGTCACGCAAAAGCCTTCCGCTGATTTCCTCGGTAAGGCCATCCGAATACATGTCGGCCGTGTCGAAGAACGTAATGCCCGCATCAACCGCGTGCCGTACCAGCGGTCGCGCTTCGTCTTCATCGAGATGCCACGCACGTTCTCGCTTGTCGCCGTAACTCATCATGCCCAAGCAAATTCTTGAAACTTTGAGCCCTGATGCTCCTAAACGTTTGTACTTCATTCACTCCTCCGGACGATGGATCGCGACCGCGCAAATCACGAACGATATTCCAAGCAGGTCCCTTGGCACTGGGATTTGATGCAGCACCACTGCGGCGATAACCGTTGCGCAAGCTGGAAGCAGTGCGAGCATCAGCGCAAAGGTTGCGCGAGGAAGCCGCAACATGACATATTGATCGATCACGTACGGAATGACCGACGAGCATATACCGATGCCGAACCCGGCTGCAAGCAACGAGGGATGAGTGATCGCCGGCATTGCGGGAGCAAGTCCGATCGGTGAAATGACCGCAGCTGCTATCAGCATGGCCGAAGCCAACGCATCGGCGCTCTGCAATGCACCGCGGCCGGAGCGGCACTGACGCGCGATGCGATGGCCGAGAACGATATACAGCAGAAACAGCGCGCAATTCCCAAATGCGAAGGCGAATGCAAGCGGCTGTCCCTGAAAACGCGCGTGCGTCAGCAAAGTGACGCCGGCGATGGTAGCGAACAGTGCCGCTGCGTTGCGTGTATCGCGCACACGAAGCGCGGCGAGTCCAATCGGCCCCAAAAATTCAATTGTGGCGACGGTCGCAAGTGGCAGGCGTGCGATCGCAAGATAGAAACACAGATTCATCGCTGCGAGCACGGCGCCGAAGGATGCAATCAAAGCCATGTGCTCCGGACTGCGAAGTACGCGCGCCCACCACGGACGCCGCCAGATGGCAAGGACGGCGGCGGCGCTAACAATGCGTAGCCACGTTGCACCTCGTGCGTCTACGTACGAAAAGAGCAAAACCGCAAATGAAGGGCCCGCATAGTGGAACATGGCGCTGACCAAGAACAGCGCCGGAACTGCGCGCCATGTTCGAACGCGCGCGATCGGCATAGCATCGTTCACGCAGAGTATGGTATAAATTTTTAGCCCCGTCCTGAAGGGCGAAGCACAGGTGCAAAGCGCTATATGCAAATGGAACGAACGAAAAACGGGACCGAAACCTTCGAATCGCTTGACGACATCGACCGGCGGATTATCGAAGAGCTCCAGCAAGATGCGCGTGCTCGCATTGTGGATTTAGCACGTAACGTCGGCTTGTCGGCGCCGGCTACGGCGGAACGGGTCAAGCGCCTGGAAGAGCGCGGCGTTTTAACCTATCGCGCTGAGGTAAATCCTCGTGCGCTCGGGTTCACGGTCAGCGCGATTATTCGGGTGAGTCCGCAAAGCCGCAAGCTCCAGGCGATCCCGGCTATTGCGAAAGATATCCCGCAGATTACGGAGTGCTACCGCATAACCGGTGAAGATTGCTATTTTATGCGGGTCTACTTGCGTTCGATGGACGACCTGGAACCAATCTTGGATCGATTCACTCCGCACGGGCGAACGACTACCTCGATGGTTCACTCCGCTCCCGTTCCGCCTCGCTCGCTGCCCGTTCGCTGAAACCTAGCCGCCCGGACCAAACCAAAAGCCGTCGACGAGGTTCGTTTTCTTGTTGATCGAGAGCGAGAAGTTTACCGTCGCGTTCGCAAAATCGACGCGATAAAGATAGGTCGAATCGTCGCCGATGTCGGCTTTCTTCTTGAAGATGACGTCCTTAACGGCGCCGAGCGTCGCGAGTTGCTGCCCGATTTCTTGCTGTTTCGAGGGCGGAATTTTCTCACGCACGAGCGGCGAGAGTTGTTCTGTAGGCAGTGCGCCTTTCACCGCGGCATCGATCAACAATTTCGCGCGCGATGTTACCGCAGGGTCTTCCCCCTCACCGGGCTGCATCGCTGCGACCGCGAGATTCGGGAACATCGTCTCGTAGAGTTTCGTGGCAAGCGCCGAGGTTGCCGCACCGTCTTCGTTTTCCAGCACGATGACGTCGGCACTCTGCGCGGGGAACGTAACGTTGCTCGACGACGATCCGAACGTTCCGCCGTTGTGCCAGATGCGCTTTTGACCGTCGACGGAGTCAATTTGCCATCCGAATCCGTAATCGGTCGGCATTCCGTTCGCGAGTCTCCCCGGCGTCGTCATTAACGCATAATCGCGCGGGCTTACGATTTTGCCGGCTTGCAGCGCGAGGTCCCAGCGAGCCAAGTCACCGACGGTTGAGACGATCGCGCCCGCGCCGCCGGCCCACTCATCGTAGAGCGGTTGCGCCGGCGAGAGCGTCTCGCTGTTCTTCGCGCCGCGCCAATACGGCGTCGCAAAGTCCGTAAGCCCTGGTTCATCGGCGATCATCGCGCTGTGCGTCATGCCGACGGGTTGGAAAATGTGAGTGCGAATGTACGACGCATACGTCTGGTGCGAGACGACTTCGATGACGCGTCCAAGCGCGACATAGTTCGTGTTGCTGTACTCCCATTTTGTGCCGGGTTTGAAGTGAAGCGGCAGGCCTGCAATGAGCCCTTCGATCTTCTCGAAGCTTCCGGGTTGCTTTGCAATCGAAATGAAGTGGTTGACGTCGGTATAGTTCGGCAGCCCGCTCACTTGATTGAGCAACTGCCGCAGCGTGATTTCGTGTGCGTGCGGGAATAACGGTACGTACTTTGCGAGCGAATCGTCGAGCCGGAGTTTTCCTCGTTCCTTCAGTTGCAGGATCGCTGCCGCGGTAAATTGTTTGGTCACCGAGCCAATCTCGAACTGTGTATCAGCATCAACCGGTTCGCTCGCAGCGATGTTACGCATGCCGAAGCCCTTCTCGTACACGATCGCTCCGTCGCGAACGACTACGACCGCACCGCCGGGTGCATGTTGAGATTCAATTGCATCGCCCGCAAGGGCGGTCAGACGGTCGTCGAGGGCGACGGACGGCTGCGGCGACGGTTCGGGATCAGCGGCTGCTAAGAGCAGTGCGAGAACGAACATAGGCCTCCAATGCTTCGAGGGTGGCGTCGATCTCGGCAGGCGTGTTGTAATGCGCGGCTCCGATGCGCAAGACGCCTGCCTCTTCGTTCAACGCAAGGGTACGTACTATTTCGAGCGCAAAGTTGTTTCCGCTCCAGACGAAGATGTTGCGCTCCCCGAGAGCCTTCGCAATCTCGACCGTCGAGAGCCGCTCGTGCACGAACGAGACCGTCGGGACGCGATGCACGGATTGGTCCGGATCGGTGATGCCGATAATGGAGAGATTGCCGATGCGTTGCAGCCCAGCGATCAGTTGCTGCACAAGCAGTTCCTCCCATTGCGCGGCACCGGTGAACGCAGCTCGAATCTTCGCGCGCTGATCGCCTGCCTCGCCGAGTTGTTCGCCGAGCCATTCGTAGTATTCGATCGTAGCTCCCAATGCCGCAAACAATTCGATCTGCGGCGTGCCGAGTTCGAAGCGCCACGGAAGATCGTTCGTCGCCGGTCGTACTTTATACGCTTCGAGCTCCTCCAACAGCATCTCGCGTCCATATACGATACCCAGATGCGGGCCGAAGAATTTGTAAGACGAACACGCAAGAAAATCGCAGCCGAGCTGCGCAACATCGATAAAACCGTGCGGCGCAAACTGTACGGCGTCGACGTAGGCAAGCGCACCTGCTGCTTGGATGCGTTTCACCAGAGTACGAACGTCGTTGATCGAGCCGGTAAGATTGTTCGCGTAGTTCAAGGCAACTAGACGCGTGCGTCCGGTCAGCACACGATCGAGCGCTTCGGGATCGATCCGCCAAGACTCACGGTCGAAATCAACCCAGCGAATCGTCAGTCCCCGGTCGGCGGCCGCAGCGAGCCACGGCGAGATGTTGCCGTCGTGGTCCATGCGCGTCACGACGATCTCATCGCCCGGCTGCCATCGGCGCGCAAGCGCACGCGACAGTTGAAACGTGAGCGAGGTCATGCTCTCACCCACGATGATTTCACGCGTCGAGGCGGCGCCGAGAAACTGCGTCATGCGAACTCGCGCCGTTTCGATGGTCTCTTCGGCGAGGCGACTGGTTATGAAATATCCGCCGAGGTTGGCATTTGTCTCGATCAAGCAGCGCGCGGTAGCGTCGGCGACGCGCTGCGGCACCTGCGTCCCGGCGGGGTTGTCGAGGTAGATTCGCGGTTGCCCGCCGTCCGTAATAGACAGTGACGGAAACTCGGCGCGTATGCGTTCGACCGGGAAGCTCATAGGGGGTCGTTCTTCGCGCGCAAGAGAGGGCCTTGAATCCACCGAATTGTGCGCGCGATGCGTAGGTGGGAGACGCTTACCGCTCTAGCTGCCGTGGTTCTCGCGAGCGTCGGAAGCATTCCGGCTGTGCCGTTTCGTGTTGCGTTGACGGCGATTGCGGTCGTGCTCGTTCTGATCGTCGGAATCTCACGTTTGATCGCAGCGCTGCCGAAAAAAACTAGACAAACGCCGTCGTCATTCGATCCGGCAGCGCGCGCCAAGATGATTCGCGACGCGCGAAGCAAACGTAAATAGGATGTTCGCTGCGAAGCTTCTCAGTACGTTCTAGATGCGCCGTTCTTCGAGGGTGAATTCCGCGCATCGCGCATCGAGTTCGTCGTACTCGGCTTTCCGCGATGCAACATACGCGCCGCGCTGTCCCGGCAAGGACCAATAATCGATCGTCACATAGACGTTCGGCGTCGAAAGTTCGCGATAGAATTCTGTCCTTGCATAGCCCGGAGCATCGGCGAAAAACGCATCCCAGTCGCCGCCTTCGCCGTACGCTGCTTCGAAAGCTTCGATGGAATCGGGTTTTACTTCGTATCGCCATACGAAGCGCTCGCCGTCATCATTCACCGCTGATCCCCTCCCGGGCTAACATCTCTTCGTAGATTTGGTCGACGTCCGCAAGCGTGCCTATTTGCGAGACCGGCTTGTCGTCTCGAATCCGCACGATCCGCGGAAAGCGAAGCGCGTACCCGCTCTCGTGAAGTTCGCTTCGTTGCACGATATCGAATGCGACTTCAAGGACGATCTTTGATTCGACGCTGATTGCGTAGCCGCGTTTCCCCGTTTGATGCGCGAGAAACCAGGTCGTCATCTCGGCAATCTCCGCATCGGTCAGGCCGGAGTACGCTTTGCCGATAGTTAGCAAGTTGCCCTCGTCATCTTGCACCGCAAAAGTATAATCAGAAAGCACTTTGGCGCGCTTTCCGTGGCCCCACTCGACGGCTACGACCACGACGTCGAGCGTTGTTAACTCACGCTTGAGTTTCAGCCACCACTTTCCTCGACGGCCCGGAACGTAGGGAGCATCGACGCGCTTGAGCATTAAGCCCTCGTTGCCCCGCGCGCGTGCTGCCTCGAAGCGGTCGTTAATCGACTTGGCGCTCACAGCGCCGTCGAGTCGCTCGAACGCTGCAACGGCAGCGCCGTCGTTTGGTTCGAACGCGTCGGTAAGTTGCGCGCGGCGCTGCGAGAGCGGCTCGTCGATGAGGAATTCGTCGTCGATTGCGATTGCATCGAACACAACGTACTGTAGCGGAACGTCGGCTAAGAGCGACGGATCGATTTCCTTGCGTTGGAGCCGCGCTTGCAAGATGCGAAACGGAAGCGCTTTTCCGTCGCGCCACGCAATTATCTCACCGTCGAGAATCATCCGGCGCGATTGCGTCCCAAGCGCTTGCGCGATCTCCGGATACGAGCGCGTTACATCATTGAAATTACGAGAATAGAGCGTTACGGCGCCATCGTGAATGTGCGCTTGCGCCCGAATTCCATCGTACTTATCCTCGGCGATCCACTCGTGCGTGCCGAGCTCGCGATAGGTTTCTCCGTACGGAATCGGCGACGCCAGCATGAATCCGACCGGCGATCCATAGGCGACGTGGATCTCGTTCAATCGCGCGTACTTCGCCGCGACAGCGACTTCGCCGACGTCTCCGGACGCCATCACCGCGCGATGAATCGCGCGGTGGGTGCTCTCGAATGCTTGAGCGATCGCATCGTGCACCAGACCCTCGCGCAAGCCGATTCGCAAGTCGCCGGTGATGATCTTGATCACGTACGTCGCCTCCAGTGGATCGATACAATCCCGGAGAACGCGCTCGAGCAGCGCCTCGCGCTTCTTGCCGGCGTTCTTTCCCGACGCATCGGCGATTTGCACGAAGAGCGCATCCAACAGCGACGGCGTCAGCGCCTCTCCACCGAAGAGCATGAGATCCGACGGAGGACGAACGAGCGGCCCGAGCGCCGATCCTAAATCCCCCGTTTCACGGTATCCTGCTGAGAGGGCCGCATCATCGAATCCCCACACTCGCCTTGCCACGGCGACGATCGCGCGTCCGCCGAGATTCAAACTGCGCTGATCGCGCGCCGCGAACGGATTACCGGTGAAGAATCGCGCGGCTGCATGGAGATCGCCGTCGTCCAGCTCCCGAAGATACTCAGCGATCAGCGCGATCTTTTCGAGTTTGCCGCTGCGAGCCGCTACGGCATTCGCGACATACGCGAATCGTCTCAAGGAAGATCGATGCGATACAGCGGTGAGCCGTCAAGCCACACCCGCTGCATTTTCCCCGCAGCTTTCGTGTCGAACCGCACCGCCGACGTCCCGAGCACGAACGCGCCGTTTTTGCCTGATACAAGCGGCTGCACACCATCGACCGTCAACTCGTTCTTCACGATCACAACGCGCATAACCAGCGGCGTTCCCCAGACATCGGTTTCATACCGACCGGTGAGCGCGTTCCATGCCGCCGGATGCGAAAATGTCGTTGGCCCGGTGAAACGCTCGTTCGTGAAGACTTCCGAGCCGTGCGTAAATCCGTCGACCGCTTTGCTCTTATTGCGCGAGAAGGCGATGTAGAAATTCGGAAAGCGCGGATCGTCGGTCCAGAAGAGATCGCTCCCGCGCGGATCGAGCGTGTAAGGCGTTCCCCCATCGATAAGTTGCGGCGATCCGTTGTTGTCGCGCACGGTAACCGCAGCGCCGTTTGCGCCGCGATACGTTCCGACGTATTGCGATGCAACGAACTTCGGCTTCGGAATCGGCGGGCCGGTTGGCGCGGGCGGTAAGGCCGTTCCGAGGCTCTGCGCGCGAAGAACCGCCATTGCGTATTTCACGATCGCGCACGGATGGAGAGGCGCCTCGACGAGATTAGACAGCGCGATAACGCCGAAGCCGCGCGTGAGATTCATCTGCATGCACGCGGTGTATCCGGAGATACCGCCGGTGTGCCCGATGAGATGATCGCCTGCCGTGTTGAAAACTGCGAGCCCAAAGCCGTACCGCGTGTAGAATTCCGGCCACTCTGCAAGTTGCTGCGTCGACGCTCCCGCCGGCTTTCCGTCGACGAACCGGTCCGGATTGGTCATTGCCGTAAACGTAGCGGGACGAAGCAACTGCGTTCCATTTGCTGCTGTGCCGTCATTCAAATAGAACCGCATATACGCTGCCATGTCACCGGGCGTCGAAATCACCGAACCCGCGGGATTGAGAAAGTCCACTACTTGCGTCGGCGTCAACGCGGGATGCGGGCCGACAGCGACCAGATCCGAATCGCGGAAGATGTAACCGGTCGCGGTATCGGCCATCGTTCGCGCGTCGAAGTAGGCTGAAGAATGCGCCATGCCGATCGGCTTGAAAACCGTGGACGCGATGCCGTCTTGCCACGACTGCCCCGATACCGCTGCCGAAATCGCACCAGCTGTCGCAAAGCCGTCGTTTGAATACGACCACTTCGTTCCCGGCCGAAAGATCGTGTGCGTGTTGCGCAGCATCGCGACTTCATAGCCGTAGCTCCCGTCGAACGTATAATCGTCGGGAATGCCGCCCGTGTGCGAGAGTAACTGATGCACGAGCACGTCGGCACCGCCGCCGATCGACCACCACGGAAGATAGGTGCGCACAGGCGCGTTCAAGTCGACCGATCCCCGGTCGTGGAGTTGCAGAAGCGCAAGCGCCGTCATGGATTTCGAGATCGAGCCGATCGGAAATCGCGTGTCCTCGGAAACAGGCGTCTTGCTCTCGAGATTGGCGTAGCCGAACGTCAGAATTTTGATCGTATGCGTGCGGTCTGTGATCGCGACGGACATTCCCGGGGCGCCTTGTTCCGCGAGTGCGCGCGGTCCGAAGGCCGAAATCGCGGCGACAGCTTCGTCCATTGTAGGCGCCGGCGCGGCGCTTTGAGCGGACGCGGCAATATGGGTTTGCGCTAAAGGCGCAAACCCGGGCAGAAGCGAGAAAACGAGGACTAGTGCGGTTACTCTCTCCATGAGGGGGCGTTCTCCCGGGCTGCCGCGAAGGCCTCGGCCATGGTCACGGCCTTTATTTTGATGAACGTTACGCGTCCGAGACTCAAATCGATTGCCGATGATCTGCTTGCAATCGACGGTATCGCCGAAGTGTATTCCGTTGCGGGACCCTTCGACATTGTTGCAATCGCGCGCGTCAAGGAACATGAGGCGCTCAACGATCTCGTCACCGAACACGTCGCAGCGCTCGACGGCATCGAGAGTACCGAGACGCTCATTGCATTCAAGACGTTCTCGAAAAAAGATCTCGGCATGCTCTGGGACATCGGACTCGAGTAGAGAGATCGAGGGAGCCTGATGGCATCGATCAAGCAAGTCGAAGATGCGATCTTCGAAAAAGAAGGCTTCCGTGTGAAGCTCACGACGCTTGATGGAAAGAAGAGCGTCGCGTTGCCGCTGTACGATTATGAGTACATGGCATCCAATAAATGGAAACTAACGGACTGGCGTATGGTACGAATGGCCCGATATATTCCGTTTTTGAAAGCTGTGGATATTTTTCGCGGCGACGGAACGAAAACCACGACCGACATGCGTCTGGGAAATCTGCGCGATACGTACTTCAATCATTTTTGCGAAGACGACGCACGCTCGCTTGAAGAGGGGCACATCCCCTCACAACCTTAAGACGCTCTTCTCATCTAGTTCATTATTTCTTCAACGCAAACGGGTTTCATAAGGGCCTATCGCGCGCACCCTTTGCGAGAGGAATTATGAGCGCCGTTGATTTTGTTGTTTTATCTGGGCTTGCGGTGTCGGTGGTGTCGCTCGCAGCAGCCCAGCGCGCGAGGCTCCGGCGTGAGCCACCGACCGACGACCGGAATACTTAGAAAAGCGTCAACTGCACGTTTGCTTCGAGGTACTCGGCATCGACGCCGAGCGACCGAAGCCGGTAGGCGAAGTCGCGCCATCCGTGGTTCAAAAGAACTTTTTTTGGCTGCGCCAGTTCGATATATTTGAGTAGCGACGGATAGTCTGCATGGTCCGAGAGAGCAAACCCGCGTTCGGTTCCATAACGAAAGAGCGCACCACGATCGAGCGACCATCCGGTTAATACCGCGGTTCGGACTTCGCGATCGCGCAATGCTTTTGGCAGCGCTTTCCCACCCGGTGGCCATATGAGCGCGCTTGCAGCGTCAAAGTTTTCCGCGTAATAGCGCTTGTATGGAGGCATCACGACGCCGCAACCTTCGTAGATCTTGGTCATTGTATCGATTGCACCGTGCACGGTGACCGCAATTCCACGGGCTCCGAGAATTGCGATCGCTTCTTGCGCTTTGCCGAGGGAGTACGCAAAGAAGACGGGCACCGCATCCGCTTCAAGCGTTTCGCTCGCGAATTCAACCATGGCGCCGGCAACTTCGTCGCGCGGCGGAAAAACATAATGCGGTCGTCCGTACGTGCACTCCATCAGCAGCACGTCGCACCGTTTCACCTCCGGCGTTTCGGCGGTTAGCGAATCCGTGAGTTTGAAATCGCCGGTGTAGACAAACGCACCGGCCTCGCCTTCGATTAGCAATTGCGAACTGCCGAGTACGTGTCCGGCGGAGAAGAGCGTCAAGCGATGTTCGCCTTCCGTCCACGATTCGTTATACGGGTGCTCTTCGAACGTCACGTCGACGCGAGGACGTTCGGCGCGCGGAAGAAGCGAGAGTTGCTGAGCGGATTCTTGACGGCGCGCGAATCGCACGCGGCAGATCTGCGCGGTGTTCGGCGTCGTCACCACGACGCGGTGTTCGCGCGCATGGTCGCTGTGGCCGTGCGACACATAGCAGCGATGGCGCGTGCTCATGCTGTCGATCCAAAGATCGAGCGCGTCGACGTAGAGCGATTTCTCGGTGAGACTGAACACGTTCGGGCGGGCCCTTCGCTTCGGCAGGGCTTCGCCCTTCGCAAGCCAAGCCTGAAAATTCCCTCGCGACCACGGGGTTATACTGACTACTATGGCACGCATATACGAGAA
Source organism: Vulcanimicrobiia bacterium (assembly GCA_024281135.1). The sequence continues at coordinate 17,521 of JAMXLG010000047.1, forward strand.
TCTGGCCGATACGTTCGGCAATACGCCGCTGGTGAAGATCCCGCGGCTCAATAAGGGGCTTCCCGGAACGATTCTTGTGAAGATGGAGTCGTTCAACCCGGCCGGTTCGGTCAAAGATCGTATCGGCGTATCAATGATTGAGGCGGCCGAACGCGATGGTCGCTTGCTTCCCGGCATGACCATTCTCGAACCCACGAGCGGCAATACCGGCATCGCCCTCGCGTTCGTCGCGGCGGCGAAGGGCTATAAGTGTGTTCTGGTGATGCCCGACACGATGACCGTGGAACGGCGCAATTTACTGAAAGCGTACGGCTCGCAAGTGGTGCTGACGCCGGGTGCCGACGGGATGAAAGGTGCGATCGCGAAAGCCGAAGAGATTCGCAGCAGCGCACCGAGCAAATACTTTGTGCCGCAGCAATTCGAGAATCCGGCGAATCCCGAGGTTCACTATCGCACCACCGGCGAAGAGATTTGGCGCGACACCGACGGTAAGGTCGACATCCTCGTCTCGATGGTCGGAACCGGCGGTACGATTACGGGCGCCGGACATTTGCTCAAAGAACGCAAGCCCGACATCAAGATCATCGCGGGCGAACCGGACGCATCGCCTGTGCTTTCGGGCGGAACCCCAGGACCGCATAAGATCCAAGGCACCGGAACCGGCTTTGTTCCAAAGGTCCTCGACACAAGTATCTATGACGAAGTGATCCGAGTTACTGATGCCGACGCGATTGCGCTGGCGCGGCGCGCTGCGCGGGAAGAAGGCATGCTCGTTGGAATATCAGCGGGCGGAAACATTTGGGCGGCGTTGCAGGTTGCGGCGCGGCCCGAGTCAGCCGGCAAGACGATCGTTACAATCGGTTGCGACACCGGCGAACGTTACTTGAGCAACCCGGTCTTTGCAGAACAGGAAGCTGTGATCGTGGAACCCGCCCTCGTTTCGTGAACGTCCAAGTCACCCGCGGTAATCTTGTAGAATCCGTTCATCACGTCGCCGCAGCTGCCGCAACTCCGCGCGGCGACGTGATACTCTCCACCGGCGATATTTCGTCGCCGGTGTTTTTACGCTCGACCGCCAAGCCGTTTATTGCGGCCGCTGCAATTGAAGCCGGCGTGCGCGAGCGGTTTGGACTCGATATGCGCGAGATCGCGGTGATGGCCGCCTCGCACACCGGCGAGCCGTTTCATGTCGAAGCGGTTGAATCTATTTTAAGGAAGCTCGGCCTCGATGAATCGGCGTTGCAATGCGGCGTGCATTATCCCTACAACGAAAAGGCGTCGCGTGCATTGATCGAACGCGGAGAAAAACCGCGCGCAGTGCACAACAATTGCTCCGGCAAGCACGCCGGCATCCTCGCATTGGCAACGGTGCTCGGTGCAGACCTCTCGACGTATCTGGAAGTCGACAATCCGGCGCAACGAGCGATCCTCGAATTCTGCGCGCGGATGTCAGATGATGATCCGGCTACCTGGCCGCTCGGTGTCGACGGCTGCGGCATCCCCGTGTATGCAACGAGCCTAACGAAAGCAGCGATGGCTTTCGCGCGTTTTGCTTCGTTGACCGAAGTCAACCCTCGTGATGGAATGGCGCTGCTCGTTGTGCGCGACGCCATGGTTTCGCATCCGGCGTATGTCTCGGGAACAGGCGAGTTCGATACGATGCTGATGACCGCCGGCGGCGGCAGCATCGCCTGTAAGGCCGGCGCCGAAGGTGTGCACGGTGTTTCCTTGATTCCGGACGGCCTCGGATTTGCCGGTAAAGTCACTGATGGTGCGAGCCGCGGCCGGGCGCCCGTCACGATGGCGGCGCTCAAAGAGCTCGGTTCCCCGGTGGCCGATGCGACGGAACTGCGAGCATTCGCGCATCCAGTCGTGTATAATCGAGCCGGACGGGCCGTTGGAGAGATCCGCGTCACGTCCGACTTCGCCATCGAACAAGCGAGTAGTAGAACCTAATTGCGAGACTATTTGCGCCTGCTGCAAGAGCGGGTACTGATTTACGATGGCGCCATGGGCACGCAGCTCATGGCGCTCGACTTATCCGCCCCGGACTTCGGCGGTGAGCGCTACCTTGGGTGCAACGAAGCGCTGGTGCTCACGCGCCCTGAGGTCATCCGCAACATTCACACGGCCTACTTGGAAGCCGGCGCGGACGTCGTCGAAACCGATTCGTTTACGGCGTCGCGACTAAAGCTCGACGAGTACGAACTCGGCGCGAAGACGTACGAAATCAATCGGCGGTCAGCGGAGATTGCGCGCGACGCTTGCGATGCGATTTCGACGCCGGATCGTCCGCGGTTCGTCGCGGGTTCGATGGGACCGACGGGCATGCTCGTGTCGTCGTCGGATCCGTCGCTCTCCAAGATTACGTTCGAAGAACTCGCGACGATTTACGGCGAGCAGGCGCGCGCGCTCGTCGAGGGCGGTGTCGATCTGCTGCTCCTCGAGACGATGCAAGATTTGCTCGAGCTCAAAGCTGCGATCGCCGGCATCGTTCGTGAGTTTGATCGCGGTATGCGTCGTGTCCCGATTCAAGCTCAACCCACGCTCATCACCGAAGGCCGGATGCTGCTCGGCACCGACATTCGCTCGATCACGGCAACGCTCGATGCGCTGCCGATCGACGTTATCGGATTGAACTGTTCGACGGGCCCAGCGCAAATGCGCGACTCAGTCCGTTATCTAGGGGAAAACTCGCGCGCTTTTGTCAGCGTGATTCCGAATGCCGGACTGCCGTTGATGGGGCCGAAGGGCGAAACGATTTATCCTGAAACGCCCGACGAACTCGCGCGCGAGCTGGCCGATTTCGTTCGCGAATTTCACGTGAACATCGTCGGTGGATGCTGCGGTACGACGCCCGCGCACATCGGCGCACTGCGTGAAGCGGTCGAAGCGATTTCGTTCAACGCGAAGCGAGTCGTACCGAAGGACTCGGAAGGCAACGGCCGTCCCGAGTATGTCGCGTCGGCGATGACGGCGATCCCGCTCGAACAGCAGCCGCGCCCGTTGCTCGTCGGCGAACGCATCAACTCCCAAGGGTCGCGTAAGATCAAGCGCCTCTTGCTCGAAGACAACTACGACGAGATCATGCTCGTCGCGCGCGAGCAAGTCGAAGGCGGTGCTCACGTGCTCGACGTGTGCTGCGCGCTGACCGAGCGTACGGACGAAGACGTGCAGATGCGCGAACTCGTTCGCCGTCTCGCGCAATCGATCGAAGCGCCGTTGATGATCGACTCGACGGAACCGCGCGTCGTGCAAGTCGCCCTCGAAAACAATCCAGGCCGCGCGATCATCAATTCCGTGCACCTGGAAGCTGGTCGCTCGAAGATGGACGTCGTGCTGCCGCTCGCGGTCGAACACGGCGCTGCAATCGTCGCACTCACGATCGATGAGACCGGCATGGCGAAGACGGCGCAACGGAAGCTGGAAGTCGCAAAGCGCATCTACGATATTGTCGTCGGTGAATATCAGTTACCGCCGGGCGCGTTGATCTACGACGATCTCACGTTCACGCTCGCGACGGGTGACGCTGAATTTCTCAATTCCGCGATCGAGACGATCGAGGGCATACGCCTGATCAAACGGGAGCTTCCAGGCGTCCTCACCTCGCTCGGCGTTTCGAATGTGTCTTTCGGTCTAAAACCTGCGGCTCGCGCAGCGCTGAACTCGGTCTTTTTGCACCATTGCGTGCAAGCCGGACTAGACCTTGCGCTCGTGCATGCGAAAGAGATTACGCCGTACGCGGAGATCGATCCGACCGTTCGCGAAATGTGCGACGATCTCGTCTTCAATAGGCGTCCCGATGCGCTCAGCCGCTTTATCGAACACTTCGAAAGCAATAGCGCCGCGCAACAAACACAAGATTCAGTCGATACGGAAGCGGATCTCCCGATTGAGCAGCAGATTCACAACGCGATTCTGCGGCGTCGAAAGGACGGTATCGAAGCAAAGATCGACGTCGCGCTCCAAGAACGCACGCCGGTCGCGGTGCTCAACGAAATCTTGCTGCCCGCGATGAAAGACGTCGGCGATAAGTTCGGTGCGGGAGAGTTGATTCTGCCATTCGTGCTGCAGTCAGCCGAAGTGATGAAGAAGGCCGTCGCGCATCTCGAACAGTTCCTCGAGAAGAAAGAGGGCGCGACGAAAGGCACCGTCGTGCTTGCGACCGTCTTCGGCGACGTGCACGACATCGGCAAGAATCTCGTCAATACGATTCTGACGAACAACGGCTACACCGTTCACGATCTCGGCAAACAAGTGCCGATGAACACGATTCTCGAAAAAGCGGTGGAAGTCAACGCAGATGCGATCGGTCTCTCGGCGTTGCTCGTTTCAACGAGCAAACAGATGCCGATCTGCGTGCAAGAACAAGAGTCCCGCGGTTTGCGCTTTCCGGTGATCGTCGGGGGCGCTGCGATCAATCGCGATTTCGGCCGCCGCATTACCCTGCTTGACGACGGCGAACGGTTCTTCGAACCGGGTCTCTTCTATGCGAAAGACGCGTTCGAAGGGCTCGATATCATGGACCGCTTGACGACGGATGGTCCGGCGCGCGGTGCGTTTGTCGAGAAGATTCGCGACGAAGCGTTCGCGCAACGCGATCGTGCTCGAAACACCGCGACGCATCACGTCGAAACTCCGTCGACTTCCGCGGTAAAGAGCGAGCACGTCGACATTCCGGTGCCGCCGTTCTGGGGTCCGGAGACGATCGTAGAAGTCGATGTGGAAGGGCTGTGGCCGTGTTTCGACCTGAAGAGCCTGTATCGGCTTTCCTGGGGCGCGAGCAACACGAAGGGCGAAGCGTTTGAAGCGCTGGTGCGCGACGAATTCCAGCCGCGCTTGCATCGCTATCAACAAGAAGCAGCGCGCGGCGGATTGCTCTTTCCAAAGGTTGCATACGGCTATTTCCCGGCGGCCGGCGTCGGCGACGACGTCATCGTGTACGATCCGCAGAATCGCTCGCGTGAGATCGCGCGCTTTCCGTTCACGCGACAAATCGGCGGCGACCATTTGTGTCTTGCGGATTATTTGCGTGAACCGGTCAACGGCGAAGGTATCGACGTCGTCGCATTACAGGTCGTCACCGTTGGAACCGTCGCCGCGCAGCGCACCGAAGCGCTACAAGCCAAGGGCGACTACAGCGAATCGTACTTCTTGCACGGCTTCTCAGTGCAGTCGGCTGAAGCGCTTGCGGAATGGACGCACCGCCGCGTTCGCACCGAGTTACGCTTGGATCCCGAACGGGGCAAACGCTATTCGTGGGGCTACGGCGCGTGTCCCGATCTCTCGCAACACGAGATCGCCTTCCGCGTGCTCGAAGCCACGGACCGAATCGGCGTGACGTTGACGGAGGCGTTCCAGATCGTTCCCGAGCAGTCGACGGCCGCCATCATCATGCACCACCCGCGCGCTTCATACTTCAACGCCGCCGCCGTCCGGGAAACCGCGGGCGTGCCATAGGCTCAGGGTCCGAAGAAGGCGAACCAGGCGGCCCATGACGATTCGCGCCGTTCTGCTCGCCCTGCTCTGGCTTGTGGGCATCGCCTTTGCCACTTATTGGTTCATACGCGTCCGGCGCAGCGGCGTGTTTAAGTGGCCGAACTGGCTCGAAACCGGCATCGGATTCTTTACCAATTTCTTCGACACGCTCGGCATCGGATCGTTCGCCCCAACGACCTCGCTCTTCAAGGTCTTCAAGCTCGTTCCAGACGAAAAAATTCCCGGAACCCTCAACATCGGCCATGCGCTTCCGACCGTCGTCGAAGCGCTCGCGTTCATCGCGATCGTCAAGGTCGATCCGCTGACGCTCGTAGCGCTCATCGTTGCCGCGGTGGTAGGGGCATGGCTCGGCGCGGGACTCGTGTCCCGCTGGCCACGCCGTTACGTGCAAATTGGCATGGGTGGAGCGCTACTCGTTGCGGCCGCTTTGTTCGTTATGAAAAACCTGAACGTGAGCGAGAGTGGTTCGGCGCTTGGTTTGACCGGGTCGACCCTCGCGCTCGGCATCGTTATCAATTTCTGCCTCGGAGCGCTCATGACGATCGGCATTGGTTTGTATGCACCGGCGATGATCATGGTCGGTCTTCTTGGAATGAACCCGAAGGCTGCCTTCCCCATCATGATGGGCTCGTGCGCGTTTCTCATGCCGGCAGCAAGCATACGGTTCATTAAGTTTGACGCGTATTCGCTCAAGGCCGCACTCGGACTTACGCTTGGCGGTATTCCCGGCGTGCTGATCGCTGCGTACATCGTTCACTCATTGCCGCTCGAAGCGGTTCGTTGGCTTGTCGTGGTCGTCGTCGTGTACGCCGCGTTCACCATGTTGCGTTCCGCGCTTGCCGAACGCCACCCGATTCCGGGAGAAGCTGCCGAAGTCCACGGCTAAGCACCGTGGAAACATTTCGCTCGACTGATTCGTAGAGCGAATGATGATCGTTGCCGGATTGCTTGCCTTGGGGGTTGCGGCGTCGCCTAGTCCAGCGCCGGTCGACGCGCACGCACTCTATGGTGCCGCGGTTCGCGCGATGAGCGATCTTCCGCAGCCTTCGTATGTCTCGTACCGTATGGTAGGCGAGAACGACGGCATGAAGGTTGGACTCACGGTTATTGGCGGTAATCTCTGGCTGAGCATCGGCGACGGTCCTGACTCGTCGAGTTGGTCGGTCGAGCACAGAACGTTCGATTATAAGAGCATCGTTACCGACGACGACAGCGGAAAAGCGTACGGCACGGTGCGCTCGTTTTTCGATCCCACATGGTACGGAACGGAACGTGCGCTGCGTCTGGGAATGCTAAACTCGCAGGATCCCGCTCCGCCGCACAACACCGGCACGGACCCGACGCCGCCGCCGGGACCAACGTTGAGAACGATTGCCGTCACGAGCGTGATGAGCCCGTCCATTTACGACGTCGAGGATCGTGGACCGGCGACATGCGCCAATGGCAACGCCGGACGAGCGTTGCATCTATGGTCACGTGAACGCAACGTTATGCATCAGCTCTCCGACGTGACGATAGATTTATCTTCAATGCGATTCTGCATGATGCGCTATTCGATCGCAGATACGTTCGGATACCACGGCATAGTCGAACAGCATTTTGCCGACGTGAAGGGCTTTTGGATGCAAACGGACGGTCTACTTGACGGCACGGTTCGCTTTATGGGATTTGCGTTGCACCACGGCATCTGGCGCTATCGCCTAGCCGATATGCGATTCCCGCAGACGCTTTCGATCTAATCACACGGCTCTGCGACGAGCTAGGCCAGCTTGACGTTCCGGTCGGATGTCGTACCTTGACGGATGCATCCGGCTTTGATATATCTGGAGTGGATATATGGAAAGGAACCGCTCATGCCTTCGACTGCGGATCTCGATACGCTGCTCCCGCTAAGCCCGAGTGCGTTTTACATTTTGCTCGCGCTTGCAGCGGAAGACCGCCACGGATACAGCATTTCGAAGGAAGTCGAGGAAGCAACGAACGGTTCCGTTCATCTCGGACCCGGCACGCTGTATCGTCTGATCAAGCAAATGGTGCTCGACGGGTGGATCGTGGAGGTCGACCGTGTCGATTCGGATGATCCGCGACGCCGTTACTACCGGCTTACATCCTGGGGCCGGCGCATCGCGCGTGCGGAAGCGCAGCGTCTTGAGGACGCGGTCCGTACCGCGCGCAGCCGCCGTCTTCTACCGGCGACGTAAATGAGTGCGATCGGCGCGTTCGCGCGCGCGGCACTGTTTCTTTGTCCTTCAGAGTTTCGTGCGCAGTACGGCGATCAGATTCTCTCGGATCTTGAGAGCGATCCGCAGCACGCGTCTCGTGAACTGCTTGACTTGATCGGAAACGGAATCGCTATGCACATCGATGGTTTGCTTCGCGATATCTCCTATGCACTGCGTCGTCTACGCGCCGCGCCGCTCTTTGTTGCGATTGTCGTGCTGACCTTTGCGCTTGGAATCGGTGTCAACGTCGGTGTCTTTAGCGTTTTGAATTCGGTGGTGTTACGGCCGTTGCCGTATCTCAATCCGTCGGACATCGTCGCGATTCGTCCGATCGATGCTCGCCGTCCGATGGCGCATCCGGCGTTATCGATCGATGATGTCGGCGACCTTCGTTCGCAAGCGAAAACGTTCGCGCAAGTCGCAGCCGTTTCGGGTGACACCGCAACGTACGCAGGGGGTCGCAAGCCGGCCTTACTTCAAGGCCTCGATGTGATGCCGGAATACTTTTCGATTCTCGGTATTTCGACGGAGCTGGGTCGCACGCTCGACGTGGGTGACGCACGGCCCGGCGTTACATCCGTCGTTATCTCGGATTCGGTTTGGCGCAAATACTTCGGCGGCGATCCGGCGGCGATCGGAAAGACGATCGTGTTGGATGGTGTCGCGCACCGAGTCGTGGGCGTAACGAAGGCCGGCCAACTCTTGCCGGATACCGCGGGCCATTCGTTAGCGCCCGCCGATTTTATCGAGCCTCTTCCGGAAACCGCGCCTCCGAAAGAGCGGGGATCGCGGTATTTGGGCGCGATAGCGCGCGTGGCTCCGGGGCAAACGCTGCGAGCCGTCAATGCCGATTTGCGCCTGGCTTCGAAGCGTTTGGAACGCCTTTATCCCGATGACAACGTCGGCATATCGTATGAAGCCAGCGCGCTTTCAACCTCGCTGCTCGGCGATATCGCATCGATGCTGTGGATCGTGTTCGCGTCCGTTATCGGAGTTTTGCTGATCGCGTGCGCCAATGTTGCAAATCTTCTCGGCGCCCGCTGGTGGTCGCGCGACCGCGAGTTCGCGCTTCGGCGCGCACTCGGTGCATCGTGGGCAAAGATTGCGCGGCAGCTTTTGGTCGAAACGTCGGTCTTGGCATGTCTCGGCGGCGTGGCGGGCGTTCTTCTCGCCTACGGCGGTTTACAAGCACTTCGTTCCACGGTGCTGCAGCAGTTGCCGCGTGGAAGCGATGTGAGCTTGGATTCAGTAACGTTGCTCTATGCGCTCGGAATCGTCATCGTCACAGCGCTGATCGCGGGATTATCCCCGATCGTCATGACACGCGATAAGGAACTACAGGTCGTCTTAAAGACGGCTGGGCGCGGAGGCGGCGTGTCTGCGAGCCAACGGCTACGCTCGATACTCGTCGTGGCCGAGGTTGCGCTCGCGCTTGCTCTCGTGGTCGTAACCGGATTGATGGTTCGCAGCTTCGTCTCGCTGACGCAAACGCCGCTCGGTGTCCGTACCAACGGCGTTCTTGTCACCGATATCGTAAGTCTGCCCGATAAAATCTATCCAACGCTCGCAGCACGCACCGCGATGCAAAACGACCTCTTGCAACGCCTTCGCTCGCTTCCGGGCGTCGATTCTGCCGCGTTGACCGTCCTCTATCCGCTCGGCGATTTCATGCTGAACTTCGACACCGCGGTGTTCGGAGAGACCTATGCGAACGGTGCACAACCCGTCGCGAGCGGGAACGATATCAGTCCCGGATACTTCCGTACGATGGGAATACCGGTACTGCGCGGAAGGGACTTCTCGGACAACGATTCTTCCGGCACGTTGCACGTTGCGATCGTCAATCAGGCTTTCGAACACGCATTTTTGCACGGACGCGAACCGCTCGGTACACGCATCCGCGTCGCAGGTTGGAACGGAACGAAGGCGACGTGGTCGACGATCGTCGGCGTCGTTGGTGACGAGCGGGCGAGATTGTCGACGCCGGCGGCGCCGATTATTTACTCCCCCGTGCAGCAAGCGCCGCCGTCTTTCGTCTCAGCCGTCGTGCACGGCTCGACCGATCGCGCGACGCTTGCACGTGAAATCAACGACGCATTTGCTGCGGCCGCGCCGACGATTCAGCCTCCGAATATCTACACGATGGACGAACGCCTGGCGCTCAGCACGAAACAAGCACGTCTCACCGCGGTGCTTCTCGGCGCACTCTCGCTTGTCGCGCTACTCTTAGCGCTCGCGGGCATTTTCGGTGTCATGTCCTTCTCCGTGACGCAGCGCATCCACGAATTCGGCATCCGCATCGCGCACGGCGCCTCGACAAAAGACATCGTCACCGACGTGTTACGTCGCGCAGCCGTGACCGCCTCGGCCGGCATTGCATGTGGAGTCGTCATTGCGGCAATCGGAGCCAATGCGATTTCCTCGCAGCTTCATGAAGTATCGCCATTCGATCCGTTGACGTTCGGCCTCGTCATTGTGTTGCTCTTTGCATGCGCGTGTGCGGCATCGCTCCAGCCCGCGATTCGTGCGACGCGCGTGGAGCCGGCCGTCGCGCTGAGGTATGAATGAAACCCGTTGCCGTTAACAGCATGGACGTCGTACGGCCGCGCCGCACGTCGGTTCCACGCGTCGGTATTGTGGTCGCAGCGGGCATCGTGTTTCTGATCGCAACGGCACTCGCGCTGCTCTCGCTGACGCGCAGCTCAGAGAGTGGGCCCGCTGTCGATCGTTCGACGGTCGTTACCGATGTCGCGCGCCTCGGGACACTCCAGCGATCGATTTCCGCGTCGGGGACTCTTGCGGCGGAGAACATTCGCGTGGTTGCAGCCGCACAGGCCGGCGTCGTGGAGACCGTCTTCGTAAAGCCCGGCGCGCAAGTCGAGACCGGCACTCCGATCGCGCAGCTCTCAAACCCCGATCTCGAAGCCGATGTGACCTCCGCGCGGTCGAACGTTGAGGTCGCCGGCGCGCAATTTGCAAGCGTGGAACAACAAGCGAAAGCCTCCGCGCTCTCGACGCGGTCATCGTTCGTTTCGGCTCGTGCACAGGCACAAGAGGACGACACGAACCTTCGAAGCCTGCAGTATCTGCATCAAAACGGTTTCATCGCCGATGCAACGGTGCGCATTGCGGACATCAAGGCGAGTCAATCTTCGTCGCAACTCGATGTTGCGCGTTCGCAGATCGCCGTTGATGCCGCTGAACAAACAGCGAAGATTGCGCAAGCGCGTTCGCAACTCGATCAAGCCGAAGCGCAACTCAAGGCGAAGGAAGCTGAAGTCGACGCCCTGCTCGTGCGTGCACGGACACCAGGGGTCGTGCAATCCGTCGCGGTGGATCCCGGAGCCCGGGTCGAGGCGGGCGCCGAACTCGCTCGTGTTGCCGATCAACGTGATCTCAAAGCGATATTGGAAGTCGCCGAAGGGCAAGTGCATAGCGTCAACATCGGGATGCCGGTTCGTGTCGATACCGGCAACGGAACGGTGAACGGCCGCGTGGTGCGCATCGCTCCGGCTGCCCAGAACGGGAGTGTCGCAGTCGATGTCGTCTTCTCCGGAGCGCTGCCGCCCGGCGCGCGCCCGGATCTCAATGTCGACGGGACCATCGATCTCGAAACGCTTCGTAATGTGATATCGATTGCGCGTCCGGCGGGTGCATCCGACGACACCGCGGTCGGACTGTATCGCGTCGATCGCGGCTCGAACGCCGCGCATCTCGTCAACGTTCGTCTCGGCCACGGCTCGACCGACCGCGTTGAAGTGGTTTTCGGGCTGCAGGCCGGCGACACAGTTATTGTTTCTGACACCTCCGCGTTCGGCGGAGCGCCATCGCTTCGTCTCCACTAGGAAAGGGCGCGTAATGCTACTTCAACTGACTGGAATCTGTAAGAACTACGTCACCGATGAAGTCGAGACGCGGGCGCTGCGCGACGTCACGCTTTCCATTGAACGCGGCGAGTACGTGTCGATCGAAGGTCCCTCGGGTTGCGGAAAATCGACGCTGCTCTCGATCATCGGCTTACTCGATACGCCGTCAAGTGGAAGCTATGCGCTCAACGGGCATAATGTCGAGTCCTTATCGACCGGAGATCGCGCGGCCATTCGCAACCGGGAAATCGGCTTTATCTTCCAAAACTTCAATTTGATCGGTGACTTGACCGTTGAAGAGAACATCGAACTTCCGCTCGCATATCGCGGCGTGACAAAAACCGAACGCCGGCGTCGCATCAAGGACGTTATGGAACGCGTCGACATCGGGCATCGCGCGCGCCATTATCCTGCACAGCTTTCCGGAGGCCAGCAACAGCGCGTTGCCGTCGCGCGAGCGCTCGCGGGGAATCCCTCCGTCCTTCTGGCGGACGAGCCGACGGGGAACTTGGATACTACGAACGGCGATGCCGTTATGGAATTGCTCGCCGAATTGCATGAAGGCGGTTCGACGATTATCATGGTTACACACGATCGCCGTTTCGCCAAATATGCAAAACGCACCATCGGATTGCTGGACGGTCGCCTTGCGGAATCAGAGACGCTTGCTGAGGCGTATCTTTAGGTCAGTGCGCGATCAAACGCAAGAACCAATCGTCGACGTCGTAGAGTCGTTGATCGATGCGTTGCTCGAAACGTGCGACGCGCTGGGCTGCGCGCTCATTCGTAAAGGTCGCGACGCGTCATCGGAATATCGACCCGGCCGTTGACGTCCGGTTTCGCGAGCAGTGATTGGAAGACGGCGATATTGCCGGCTTCGAAGTTCACGGCGCTCGCCGCCATGTACAGGCGCCACACGCGATAGGCCGCCGTGCCGGCGTTCGATTGCGCGACGTCACGATTACGTTCGATGTTTTCTGACCATGCGCGCAGCGTGCGGGCATAGTGCTCGCGAAGATTCTCAACGTCGCGGATTTCGAAGCCTTCGCGCTCCGCAATTCCTAAAATATCACTGATACACTCAAGATCGCCGTCGGGAAACACGTAGCGATCGATAAAACCGTTGCGTTGTGCCTTACGACCAGGACTCTGCTCGGTAATCCCGTGGTTGAGAAACAAACCGCCGGGTCGTAACGCGGCAAACGCGCATGTGAAATATTCCGGGAGCTGGGTTTGGCCGACATGTTCGACCATGCCGACGCTCGCAATACGATCGAATATCGCGTTGCCAAGTTCGCGGTAATCGAGCAATTCGACGCGCGCAAGATCCGCTAATCCGAGCGCCTCGATTCGGCGATTCGCGGTCTCGTACTGCACGTGGCTCAGCGTTATTCCGAGCGCTTGCGCGCCGTTTTGTGCCGCCCGAATGACGAGCGATCCCCAACCGCATCCGATGTCGAGAAATCGCATGCCGGGTTGCAACCGCAGTTTGCGCAGCACGTGATTTAGTTTCGCGGACTGCGCATCGTCGAGATTGTCGATACCATCGTCAAAGTACGCGCAAGAATACACCAGATCGTGATCTAGGAACGACGCGTAGAATTCTACCGGATGATCGTAGTGATAAGAAATTGCGGCACGGTCGCGTTCGAGTGAATGCCGTTTACCGTTGAAGTGTGGATGCTGCGGCGCAGGGCGCGATTCACGCGGAAGTTGCGCGAGAAGAAGCGCGATACGCGCCGTCTGTAATGCGGACCGATCGGTATTCGCGGCGTTCATGAGCGCGATGGCCGCGCAGAGATCGCCATCGATGCCTAGCGACCCGTCGACGAACGCCGTGCCCGCGTTGAGATCGACCGGAGGTGCGAATGCGTTGCGAAGCGCGCCGGGAGAATTTAGGCAGAAGATAAAATCGCGTCGCGCCGTCTTGCTGGGACGGACAGTGCCGTCCCACAAGCGCACGTCGAAATCACGGAGGTAGCGGTCGCCGAAAACGGCTTCGAGAACGGCGAGCGTACGGGAAGTAGCAGTAGTATCCTCGCGCACCATACCGTCGAGCTATGACGCGAGACTCTTAGTTCCCTCGTGTAATCCGTAGACCACGTCGCCGCCGACCATGGTCCCCACGATGTTGTAATCTTCGTCCCAGAAGGAGAGATCGGCGCGCATGCCTGGCGCGATGCGGCCTATCTCCGCTTCAAGGCGGAGCAGTTTTGCGGGCGCATGCGTCGCGCCCATCACAGCTTGAGCGAACGAAATCTCGGCGTACGACATATAGTTACGTACGGCTTGGTCGATTCGCAACGCGCTGCCGGCAATCGTGCCGTTGGCGTCGCGCATGACACCGCCTTCGACGTGGTAACTCGGATCGGCGGGCGGCATATTGTCGGTAGCGAGCACGACGCGATCGCCGACCGTGCGGTAAAGAATATCGACCATGACCGGCGAGACGTGATACCCGTCGCTGATCAATTGCACGAGCGTGCGCCGGTCCTGAATAAACGCTGCCAGAATCGACGGATCGCGGTGGATGAGCGGCGGCATGCCGTTGAATGCATGCGTGAGCGAACGGAAACCGAGCCCGATCGCAAGCATGCCTTCGCGATATCGCGCAGCCGTGTGCCCGGCGGAGCAAACGACGCCGTGTTCGAGAAAAACGCGCATCGCGTCGGCTGCGCCCTCGATCTCGGGCGCCATCGTGACGATGAGACAGCCGCCTTTGCACGCGTCAATCATCTCTTTAGCGTGCGCGGCCGATGCTGGAAGCAGCCACTCCGGACGATGTACGCCGCGGAACTTTGGATTGAGAAATGGTCCTTCGAAATGGACGCCCAAACAACGCGCGCCGCGCGGACCATCTTCTTCGAGATCGTGCGCGGCATCGACGATCTCCGACGCTGCGTGCAACATCGATTCGAACGGTGCCGTCATCACGCCGGCAACGAATGCAGTCGCACCTATGCGCGCGTATTCGGTCGCCGCAATTGGAACGGCGTTGCCTTGATCGCGGTTGAACAGCATATCGGCAGCGCCGTTAGTGTGAACGTCGATCAGTCCAGGCGCGATGCTCGTTCCCGATGGGAGAGGACGATCGCTCGGCCCATCGGCCGGAAGAACTGCGGTGATACGTCCGCTTTCAATTTGAACGCGTCCATACGTTGACGTTCCGTCACCGACCGCAAGTAGAGCTGGTCCAAGCGTGATGCTCATTGCCGGAAGGCCCCGTTCGACGCGCCGGTCCTCACCGCCCCTTGCCAAAGAGTCTCGCAAAAAATCCACCTTTATTTTCAGCAATGCCGGCAGGAACCGGCATGGGCGACGCTTGCTCTTGTGCAGCGCGCGCGAGGCGCTCCAAGCGCGCCATATGTGCTTCGGCATGTGACTCGAGCGTCGAGCGCAGCGCTTCGAGCTCGTTCCAACCAGCCGGTGCGCGGTTGTCGCGCTTTGCTTCGTCATACTCGTGCGCTGAAACGACGAAGATGCGCTCCGCCGGAATGTTACGTTCGTGTAAATACTCCTGGGCGAGCTCGACGACATGACGACGTTCGCTCGGTGCTTCGTTATCGGCGATCGTGTGTGCGAAGAGCATCGGCTTGTTGAATTCGGAGACACGTTCGTAGAGCGTGAGTTCTCGATCGGAGAGCTGACGTGAGAAGAGGCAGAGCACTTCGCTTGCGTGCGATGCAACGACCACATTCACATCTTCGGCCGAGGGATCGCCGGAATCAAATGCAGGCGCATGCACGAGCACGAGTTCGCGTGGAAGCGACCACGGCACCAGTACGAGGACCGGCGACTGCGCGGCTTGTTCCGTTGCCGACTCGAACGGAATTTCGCACCATTGCGCGCTCTCATCGAGACAGTACGCCGTTTCACGTTCGCCGTAGCGTACGTGAATCGGAAAGCGAACGCTGCCCGCGACGTCGTCCGTCAGCACGGTTCGGCCCGCAAACGCATTGATCAGGCTCGTCTTTCCGCGCCGCAGTGCCCCGAGTACCGCAACGCGCCAGCGCGAAGGACGCAGTCCTTGGTCGTAGAGCGCGGCGTCGAAGGTTGCATCGTTGCCGGCATGGGCGAGACGAAGAACAGCAGACCCGGGATCGGCGGGCGCGATCTCTTCTTCATATTCCATGAAGCTGTCGACGATCTCGCGCACGGACGCGCGTTCGCCTTCGAGCGCGTCACGCTGCTCGCGTAGCTTCGCTTGGATGACGTCACGCTTGTTCAATTGATGCGCGCCGAGTGCCCGATCGATGCTTCCGACGTCCGAATCGCGCTTCGCGACGACCGCTTCCGCCAGTCGTTGCGCGAGCTCGTCGAAGATCTGGGCGAGCCGCGCTCCGGTTCGATCCGCAAAGGCGTGTACTTCGGTAGCGAAGCGCGGGAAGATCTCAGCGCGCAGATCGGCCACCAGCTCGCGCTTCATATAGCCGCCTTGCGGGCGGCTTGCAAAGCGCGTCGAGATGTCATGCACGAGACCGATCGCGGGTCCGCCGATTGCTTCGAGCACGATCGTCGCCGCAATTGCAGCCGCGACGTCACCGCTCCAAAGGCTCGTTCCCGGTTCGGCACCGAATGCGCGAGCCGCGGTGTCGTTGCTAGAGAAACGAAACGGTAGAATCTGTTCGGCACGCGCCAGCGCTTCATTCAAGCGCGTAACGAGACGGGAGGCGACGCGGCGAGCGAAGTCGTCGACGACCGTCGCGACGACGCGGTCGACGATGATGTGCAAGCGCGCGCGATCGCGAAGCCGCGCCACATCGGCTGTATCAAACGCTTGCGAGAGGGCGCGCTCGAGATCTTCGTCGAGTTCGTTACCCCGATCGTGCACGGCGGTACGCGTTGCGATTCCCGCTTGCAGTAACGCATCGCGTTCCGCGCGCGCACGCTCGTCGAGCGCTTGCAACGTGGGAACGACTTGGGCACGACGCGCGGTGAGCGCTGCTTCATCAAGAGCAAGCATCGCGTCGTCGGCTGCAATCTGGGCGAGCGCGTCGTCTATCGCGGTGGAAACGCGTTCGCTCGCGCGGCGCAAACGCGCGCGTCCGGTGCGCCGGATCAGCGACGCGTCGAGTGCGGCGAGAAATCGCGGGAAGCGGCTCTCGTCGATGGCCTGCTCGTCGTGCGCTAGCATTCCTTCGACGTATTGCCGCGCGGACAGCGCGTAGACGTATGTTCCGGGGGCGTGAATCGCGGCCATCGTCGAGATGCGCTCGTATGCGTGCTCCCAAGCGGGACGTCCGTCACTCTGCGGCTGCTCCCAGAGATCGATCTTCGTCTGTACGATGAAAATCGAGTCGATGTGCTGACGCACGATCCCCAAAAACGACGCATCACCTTCCGTGAACGGCTGCTGCGTATCAATGAGATAGAGCACCGCATCGGCCGTCGGCAAGAACTGGAGCGTGGCGCGACGGTGCGCCGGATTGATCGACGCGAGTCCCGGCGTATCGGCAACGACGAATCCGCGCTGGAGAAACGGCGAATCGGTTTTGACGACGACACGGGTTGGTGCGTCGCGCTCATCCTTGGTCGCATCGTGAATCGTGCCGGCGTCGCCGGTGCCGACCGCGATGAAACGGTTCAGACGGTCAAGTGGAATACGTTCGATCCGGCCGTCTTCAAAGACGGCGTTGGCTTCATCTTGATTGCCGTAGTCGAGTTCGGTGATGGTCGCGGTCGACGGATTGATATCGGTCGCAAGCAATCCTACGAGCTGCTTGTTGCCGCCCGCGCTTTCTTCGTAGCGGAACTTGCCGAGCAGCGCGTTGAGCAGAAACGATTTACCGCTGGAGAACTCACCGACGACCGCGAGAACGAATTTGTCGCGTTCAAGACGCTGCCGCGTGCGCGTTACCGGCCCGCGCCGTTCGTCACCGATGAGGTTCTCGATGACGTGCAAACGCGCGACCAATCGGTCGCGCGTCTCTTCGTAGCGACGCATCGCATCGGTGTCTACCCTGGACACGTTTTAGGGAGTCCCTTCACCCCGAATGAGCTTGAGCGCTTCGTCGCGATGCTTCTCCATCAGCTCCTTCGTGTCGCCCTCGACGTTCAAGCGCAACAGGGGTTCGGTATTCGACGGACGGACGTTGAGCCACCAATCGGGATACTCGATTGTAATGCCGTCGAGGTGATCGATCTTCGCGTCTTTATAATAATCTTGCAGGCGCTGCAGTGTGCCCGGAACGTCGGCGACGTGCGAATTGATCTCGCCGGAACGGAAGCGGGTATCGAGCGGCGCAATGATTTGACTGACCGTCTTGTCCGATTCGCTGAAGACTTCAAGGCACTGCATGAGCGCGATCATGCCGGAATCGGCATACCAGTTGTCCTTGAAATAGAAATGCCCCGAATGCTCGCCGCCGAAGACGATATCTTGTTCGCGCATCGTCTTCTTGATGATCGAGTGTCCGACTTGCGAGCGAATCGGAATGCCGCCCGCGGCCTTGACACGCTCGGGCACGCTGTGGCTAACGATCAAGTTGTAGAGAATCTTCGCGCCGGGATGGGTCTTGAGCGTATTGAGCGCAACGAGCAGCGTCACCGTGCTGCCGTCGATCAAGTCGCCCTTTTCGTCGACGATGAACATGCGGTCCGCATCGCCGTCGAACGCGACGCCGATATCGCAGCCGTGTTTGCGCACCGCGGCCTGCAGATCGATCATGTTCTCCGGTTCGATCGGACTCGCCGGATGATTCGGGAACGTGCCGTCGAGTTCGAAGTAGAGCGGGACGACTTCGCACGGAAGCTGCTTGAACACGTGCGGAACCGTCTCACCGGCCATGCCGTTTCCGGCGTCGATCGCGATCTTGAACGGCTTGACTGCCTTGCGATTGATGAAGGAGAGGCAATGCTCGGCGAAGTCGTCGAGGATATTCTGCTCGGTAATCTTGCCGGGCTGAGCCGCTGGCGGCGGTAAGGCACCCGAGACGATCTGATCGCGAATGGTCGAAAGACCCGTGTCGAGGGAAATCGCTTCGGCGTTCGCCCGCGTGAACTTCATACCGTTATATTGGGCGGGATTGTGAGACGCCGTGATCATCACGCCGCCGTCGAATCCGTATTTTCCTACCGCGAAATATAAGGCATCCGTCGATACCATGCCGATATAAGTGACGTCGGCGCCTGATTCGGTGGCTCCGCGCGCGAAGGCTTCGTAGAGTCGCTCGCCGGAGGGGCGCATATCGCGACCGACGACGATGCGCTTTCCGTTGACGAGCGGGACGAAGTAGCGTCCGATGCGGTACGCGATGTCGTCATTGAGCTCTGACGGATAAATTCCGCGGACGTCGTAGGACTTGAACAGGCCCGGATTTATCTGCATCTGCATGGCTCTAATCGCTTTCGAAAGGGTGAATGTCGTTACCTACGCTCGTGGAAGCAGTGCTAACGCTGCGACGTAGGTCGGTTTGGTGAAGACGCGGAGGTCGCTCTTCCAGATTCCGGCCTCTTTTGTCATGACCGCGTTCCTCGCAATCGCGGTTGTGGTGGCCGTTCAGGGAGCATTCGCCACACGCGCCCAACTCGCACAGACGTTCGCGCGGCAGTCGGAGATCGTTCAAGCGCAGCTTGCCTTGGAAGAGATGCGCCGGTTGCAAATCGACGCGGAAAGTTCCGTGCGTGGATATTCACTTACCCGCGATCCGTTCTACAAGCAGCAATACGCGAATATCGAGACGGATTTCGACGCCAAAGCGGCTTCCGTTCGCGCGACGATGTCGGCCGCCGGCCTCACCGGCGCCGTACGCTCGCTGGACGATTACATTTCGTTGCAGCAAAATTGGCGCACGAAAATAGCCGAGCCGTTGCTTGCCCACCCGGGCCGTGACGTCACTGTCATCGATAAGCGCAACAAGGCGTTTACCGACTTCGAGAACCGAAGCGTTCAGCTCATCCGCGCGTCACTCGCCGATGCATACGACCGCTTGGCTAGAACGGCACAAGAGCAGGTCAACGTCAACGCGTACTCACGTGCGTTCTGGTTGATCGTCCTCGGCTTGTTGGCGATTCTGCTCAACGGTTTCCGTTCGCGATTGGTGAGCGAACTCGAAGAGGAACGGACAACGACCGAGACGCTGCAAAAAGCGTTTCGCTCCGAAGCAGCACCGCTTCCGAATTGCGAAGTCGGAAGCTCGTATCTTGCGGCAAGCAGCCATCTAGCGGTAGGCGGCGACGTCTTCGACGTCTATCGTCTTTCCGATACACTGGCCCTCGTCTTTATAGCGGACGTCAGCGGCAAGGGCGTCGACGCGGCGGTCCTCACCGCGTTTATCAAGTTCACCATTCGCGGCATCGCTCTCCGCCGCCGTGATCCCGGTGCGATGCTCGCCGAATTCAACACGGCGTTTTCGCAGACGGTCGAGAATCCGTATCTCTTCGTGTCTATGTTCGTGGGCGTGCTTGACACGGAAACACTGCAGCTCCGCTATGCTAGCGCCGGGCACGATTCCGCATTTATTCGACGCGCGACGGGCCTGATGGCGCAGCTCGCTGTAACCGGCCCGGTCCTCGGCGTGATGGAAGAGCCGTTCGAAACAAAGACGCTGCATCTCGAGGACATGGACACTCTCGTGCTCGCAACCGACGGACTGACCGAAGCGCGAGACCGTAATGGGAAGCAACTGCAAGAAGCGGGCGCCATGCGTCTCATCGCCGCGAGCAACGCACAGCCGCAATTGCTCGCCGACGAACTCGTCGCCAAAGTCCGCACGATGGGCGGAAACGAGATCCGCGACGACCTGGCCGTTCTCGCGATTCGCGTGCACGAAGCGGAGGTCGTCAATGAAGACGACTAGCGCCGTGCTCTTCGCCTTTGCGATGCTCCTCGTGTGCTTCGGCGTTGCGCAGTCGGACTGCCGTCTGCGGGCCGGGGATAAGGTCGTGCTTTACGGAACGACGGACGATCCCGACGTCTTCATTTGGGATTCGCGTTTCCGCCTACGCGACTACGCCGGCGGATCGTTTGATGAAATGAATGCGTTGTTGCCGCACGCCGTACTCGCGCGTCCCGGAACGCGTGCCGTCGTCGAAAGCTGCGTGAGCAACTTCGTGCAATCGAAATACTTTACGAACCCTGATGACGCGATCGGCGTTCGAATCCTCGGTGGTCCGCTCAGCGGTCAGCGTGGTTGGGTCCTTGGCACAAGCGCGCGCGACTTAACGCATCCCGTCAGCGTGCACCATTAGCGCTACGTGTATTTTACGTCACTAAAATCTATCGTTACCATGAGCATCTGCAGGATAGGACGCCGATCCGGTCCGCGGGTATAAGCTCGGCGCTTGGTAGGTAATGTTATCCCGTCTACGGTGATGTAATCCGACGTCAGTTGTGCAGCAGGGAAACCGCCGGCGATGTTAACGCTATAGTCGTGCCGGCGAAGCATAAAGTCTTCGCCGAAGAAAAAGTCTTGAATAGCACTGTGCGTCTCGATTGAGCCGGGGAAGTATGCGCGTAACACGCGCCACGTTTCGCGGTCCTCTTGCCACGGCTCCGCCTCTTCAACCGAAACGCCGTTCATCGCCAGAAGAAACGGCGTCGTAAGATACGTCCACACCGCTTCGCCGTTGAAATACGCTCGGTGTAGCGGGTCCCCAGGCGTCTGCATCTGATGGCCTGCGAATGAATCTTTCGGTGCTCGCCGCTCCGCTATTAGCGTTCCATCGAGCTTTTCGATCGCGGTACGGTCGGGAGTAAACGTCGCACGCTGATCGGGAGATCCGTATGGAGTGATCGACGTGCGTTCCTCGTGGAGCCACGCCGTCATGCGTCGTGGTGCCGGGTCCTGAATCGTGCCTTTGAACGCGAAGAAGCCGCCCCCGCTCACAATCGTTGCCTCGACTTTTTCCAATGCGTTCCAACGATCCAGCCCGCCGTGAGCATCTAACACGCCGGCGAGGAGCTTGTTGCGCGTTGCGTCCACTGGTGTCGTCAACATGGCCTTTCACCTCGCACGAATGGGATAGTCAGAAAAGACCGCCCTATGCCGGACTATCGCACGATCCGTGCGATGGCGCCCTACCACGCTACTCCGCGATACTTGCTGCGTGGCCCGGAAGGTCAGGCTGTAACCGTAACTGTTCGTAACTGCCTCTTGAAGTTCTGGCCCATTAGAATGTGAGAGCGATGGGTATTCAAATTTTCCCAAATGTAAAAGAAGCCATTAGCGCCGGCTTCACGATCGAATCGCCGATTCCTGATTCGGAGGGATTCCTCCACGCACGTATTCACACGGCAGCAGGATGGGCTTTAGCCCTCGTTCGTTCGACGAGCTAGTGTCGTGGTTGATTCGGTTCTTACCGACTTCGAGCAGATCGTACGCCGCCACGAGCGTAAGTTAACGATGTTTGCGCTCGGCATAGTCCACAATTCCGAGGATGCGGAAGAGGTGGTTCAGGACGCGTTCGTACGCGCCTATCGTGCTCTGAAGTGCATGCCGGCGGAGAAACGAAACAGCCTTGCGCTGACGCCGTGGCTGTTCGTGATAACGCGGAACGTTGCACTCAATCGATTCCTTCGAAAACGCCCGCCGCTCGTTTCGCTTGATGCGATCATCGATCGGACTGACTCGCCGTATCGGACCGACCAGACACCGGAGTTCTATGTGGAGCAGCACGAAAATCGTGAGCTGGTTGAGGCGGCAATTAGCGAAGTGCCGGCGCATCTCCGACCTGCTGCTAGGATGCGGTTTCTACATGGATTGAAAATCATGGAGATCGCCCAACGCCTCAGGCAGCCCGTAGGCACCGTAAAGTCGCATGTCCATCGCGCCACGCTTATCATGCGCCGACGCTTACAACCGGACCTCAACGCCGCGTAAGTCCGAAGGATGATGCAAGAAAACATTGACGCGATTGAGCGCTTTGCGAACGATCTGTCTGCCGTGGGGGCCGCGAAGCCATGTATCATCGACGCGGTACGTCTCTACGTCGCTGCGCTGTTTGAACCGTCGGACGAAACATGGGGTCGTCTCTACCGGTTTGTTTCCCAAACGCTTCAACAATGGCGGGGCGAGCCGATTGAACCTACCGCGGCGCAACGTCTCTTCGCGCTCATCGACGACGACTTCGGCCGGAAAGTCGTTGACCCGCTAGTTCGCGCACACTTGCGCGAGATGCTGCTGCATCACAGCTCGCTTCGTAAACAGCGCGTTCCGTGACCCAGCCGCAACTAAATGCGCGCTTCATCGCAATGGTGGCGGACGGAGACCTTCGATTGGTAGACGTTACTACAGAGGGCCCGCGCTTCGAATACACGCGGCAAGGCCGTAAACGATGGTGCCCCACCAAACGCCGCAAGAGCAATCTGCTAATCATCACGGTATTACTGATCGTGGCGTGGTGGATCGCAACGTACGCTGTTCTAGTTTGGCGTGGACACTGAGGCAAAGACGCGCGGTCCTGCCGCCGTGTCGATTCGCTCCACAGCAATTCCGTATGCGGATTCAATCAGCGGCGGAAGCATGACCGCATCCGGCGCGTCAAAGGCGAGCATCCGTTCGGAGCCGAGCAACATCAGCCGGCCCGCATAGGCTGCTGCATCGTTAAGATCGTGCAGCACGCAGATGACCGCGCGTCCTTCGCCGGCGAGGCGTTTGAGCAAGGCGAGAATTTCGTGTGCGACGCGGACGTCGAGATGGCTCGTCGGTTCATCGAGAAGAAGAACGGGCGTTTGTTGCGCGAGACCCATCGCGATCCACACGCGTTGGCGTTCACCGCTCGAGAGTGTCGTAAGGAGGCGGTCGGCGAACGGTGTCATTTGAACCGCATCGAGCGCCGCCGCGACGACGGCTTCGTCTTCCTCGGTCGTGCGCCATTGCCACCATGCATGATGCGAGAAACGCCCTATCGCGACGACGTCGCGCACGCGTAGCGCTTCGCTCATTACGTCGTCGCTCGTGACGAACGCGATGTGTTTGGCGCGGGTTGCGGGTGTCATCGCCCCAAGTGAAGCGCCGTCGATCGAGACACAACCTGATTCGGCGTGGGCCAGGCCTGAGAGCACACGGAGCAACGTCGTTTTGCCGACGCCGTTTGCGCCGAGCACGGCAATAAATTCGCCGGGTTCGATACGTGCGTTGATATCGCGTACGAGCGTTTTTCCGCCTGCGGCAATGGTGACATGTTGTAGATCGATCACGCGCGCTGCTCCACGCTGCGCGTGTAGAGATACAGAAATGCGGGCACACCGATAAACGCCAGCAGGACGCCGATCGGAAGTTCCGATGGTGCAATGACGCTGCGCGCGATGGCGTCGGCGACGCTGCAGAGCGCCGCACCGAGAAAAATACATGCGGGCAGTGTCGCCCGAGCGTCCGATCCGACGAACCGCCGCGCGATGTGCGGGACGATCAAACCGACGAAGCCGACCATGCCGGCCAGTGTCACGCTTGCCGCCGCGAGAAGCGTTGCGCTCGCGAGAATCGTCCACTGCGCGCGCTCGACATTGAGTCCCACGGTTCGCGCCCGAATATCTCCGATGCGCAAGGCGTTGAGCGCGGGTATTGACAGCGCAGCGAGCAGTAATCCCACGGCGAGGTACGGCAGTGCGAACCCAAGGTCGTTCCAACCGCGCCCGGCCATCGATCCGGCGAGCCATGCGAGGATCTGTTGCGCCGCATCGAGCGATGTCGATCGCGCGATCGCAAATGCGATCACAGCCGAGAAGAACGCCGAAATCGACACGCCGGCCAGAATCAGCCGGTACGCGTCGAGGCCGCTGCCGCGTCGTGCCAGCGCCGCAACGAGAATCGCTGTCGCGAGACCGGCGATGAATCCGATAGCGGGGAGCACCGGTGCGGCGATACCGGCCAAAATGGAGAGCGCAATCGCTGCTGCGGCGCCGGCGCTTACGCCGGTGAGATACGGATCGACGAGCGGATTGCGAAGCATGCCTTGCATGAGCGCACCGGCGACGGATAACGCCGCGCCCACGGTTGCGGCAATTACCACTCGCGGCATGCGTAGCTGCCATACGATCGTTGCAACGTCGCTTGTCGCATGTGGATGTACGAGCGCGCGCAAAACGCTGGCGGGGTCCAGAAACGATCCGCCGGCGAGCAGGCTCGCAGCGCACGCGACCAGCGCGAGCACCGCGAGCGCCGCTACGCGCAAGGCCATCAGTGCGCGATCAACTGCACGGTGAACGTGCGTCCCGGCATCGGATATCCGCTCACCTCGGCGTACTGTGCGTTGCCGAAGTTATACGCGTGCAATGCAAGCAACGTTCGCGGCATGACGCGCAGACGTACGAAGGCGTCGCTGGTTGTGTACTCCGCTGACTGGGCGAACGGCGGAAGCGTCGGATCGAACGGTTGACGTTGTCCCGCAACCCGTACCGAGATGCCGCCGTCGGAAAAGAGACCGCGGTTGGGCCCGGTGAACGTAAGAAGTCCGTTGACCGTCAGCACCGGATCGTTCGGAAGGCGCGTGTTGAGATAAACGTCCTCGGCACGATACAGATCCGTGGCGTTGAATCCGAACGTGATGCCGTGTGTCGGCAGCGTCTGCGTCTCAAACGTAAAGCCCTGCATGCGTGCTTGTGCGACGTTCTCCGGTGCGAAGTTGTCGTTCGGGTTCGCGATAATAAGGTTGTGCGTGTAGTTAGTAAACCATGTAAGCGTCGTCCCACCGAGTACATTGTCAAAGCGAACGCTCACGTCGCCGACGGTTGCGCGCTCAGCCGCGAGATTCGGGTTTCCGTAATTCGGGAAATACAGTTCGCTCGCGTTCGGCGCGCGGAAGGCCGATGCCGCATTCAATTTCAACGATACGCCGTTTCCGAGTTCGGTGCGTAAACCCAGTGACGGCGAGATTTCGCCGCCGAGCGATCCGTCACGTTCACCGCGCAGCCCGACGTAAAGATCGCCGGAATGCAAGGCCCAATTTTCTTGACCGTACACTGCGGTTTGCGCCATCGCGTTGTACGAAACGTCCGTCGGCGTGCCACCGCCGTCATCGCTACGCACGTTGCCGCGCGAGAGGTCGACGCCGTAAATCAGCCGCGATGAAGCTCCGGAGACCGTGTTGCGAAACGCGAGATCAGTCCGTGTTTCCGTACTAACCGCTTGCGTCGCGAAAAAGCAATTAGAGTCGATCGCAGCGTCGCATCCGAAGGCGATGCTCTGCCGTGATCCGCCCAGTTGGAGCGTCGGTAACGATTGCGCGCCACGCAGCGAAAACGTCAATGACCCGGTATTATTCGTGTCGCCTTCGCGGCTCGTCGGAGACTCAAAACCGTATGGTCCCGGCGCCCCGAGATTGTCGCTCTCCAGCGTGCCGCGAAACGCTACCCCGACTTTGCCGAGCGTGCGATCGAATCCGAGCCGCGCGGTCGTTGCTTGATAGTCGCTGTTGACGCGGTAATCGTTGTTCGCTGTGATCCGTTCGAGCGAGAAGCCTTTACCCTGCGCTTGCAACTGCGTGTCATCGAACGTTCCGTACAGTACGCTCTCCGTCGGGCCGGCGTTTTGGGCATCGGTGATGATGTTGATGATGCCGCCGATGGCGCCCGTTCCGTAGAGCGTCGAGCCACCGCCTTCGACGACTTCGATGCGCCGGACGCCGCTCGTGGAGATCGTACCGAATTGCACGGAGTTCGAGAACTCACCCGGCGCCGGAAGTCCATCCATCAACACGAGCACCTGCGCGGAACTGCTTCCACGAATGCCGTACGAAACGTTGCTACCGATTCCACCGTATCGATTGATCTCGACGCCGGGAATATCGGCGAGCGCGTCGCCCACGGTGCGGTATCCGCGCCGCGCAATGTCGGCAGCGGTTACGACGTACGTCGTGCGAGTCGTTGAACGCAGCGTTTCATCGGCGCGGTCGCTCGTGACGACGTGCGTGATCTCGGGCGGAGCCGACGGCGATGCAGATGGAGATGGGGAAACAACGGTAACGGCTGCGGCCATGACGCGCAGCGCATCAAAAATGAACATGATCCGGTCTTCCTTTTCGCGAGGAACGTGATGCTGCGGTCTGTGCTGGTATCCTGACTTGCGGATCGTTACCGTCGTGCTCCAAGTCTTCCGACTCCCTAGGGAGTTGTGACGAAGGAGCGGCTCCCCGCATACAGTGGCGCGACCGTGCCGGCATTTCACCGGCTTCCCGCGCACAAACCTGACCGCGCCACTTTGGCACAGGCGCCCGCGCGGACCTGCTGGAAACAGCGGCGCATGTTTCGGACCGTCGTTGCCGCGCTCGCCATCCTGTGCTGTTTCGGAGCTGCGCCCACCCAACCGCGTATTGTCGCGATCGTTCCGTCGCTCGCCGAAGACGCGTTTGCGGTCGGCGCGCATGTCGTTGCGGTTTCGAAATTCACCGGCGACTCGCCGCAGGCGCGTGGACTGCCCGTCGTCGCCGATTTCCAAAGCGTCGACGTCGAAACGATCCTGCGTCTCCATCCCGATGCCGTCATCGGAATTCCGTCGCAAGCGCGGCTGACCGAACCATTGCGCCGCGCGGGCGTGCGCGTTGTCTTGATTCCCGACGACACCTATGACGATATCTTCCGCGACTTGCAAACCGTCGGAAAGCTTGCGGACCGAACGCCGCAAGCAACGCATCTCATCGCGCAATTACAACGTCAAACCGCGCAACTCCATGCCAAGGCACAGCGCGCGTATCGCCCGAGCGTCTTCTTTGCGCTCGGCACCGGACCAATTTGGACCGTCGGCCCGCACTCGTACCTCGCGACGCTCATCGAACTCGCGGGCGGCCGCAATGCCGCGGATGATCTTTCGATGCCATGGGGTGAATATAGTGAAGAGGCGTTGCTCCGCGCGCAACCCGATGCAATCGTCGCGGGTCACGAAACGAATCTGCAAGACGTCGTCAATCGCGAACCGTGGCGGAGCTTGCGAGCGGTGCGCGAAGGACACGTTTTCATCGTCTCGGATGAACGCATCGCGAATGCGCTCTACCGTCCGGGACCACGTTATAACGAGGGACTCCGCTGGCTGATCGAACAATTGTCGTCGCTGTCGACACCGAAGACCCGAAGCGGCCGCTCGAACCGGAACTAATCGAGCTCGAAGCGCTCGCCGAAGCGGCCGGCGCGGAGCTGGTCGATCGCGTCGTGCAGAAACGGGCGCACGTCGACCCGGCGACGCTCGTGGGTTCGGGCAAGGCGCACGAAATCGCCGATCTCGTGCGCGAGCGCAACGCCGGTCTTGTGCTGGTGCTCAACGATCTGCGCCCGCGTCAACGAAAGAATCTCGAGAAAATCATCAGCGTGCCGATCGTCGACCGCACGATGTTGATTCTCGATGTCTTCGCCCGGCACGCGCGCAGTCGTGAAGGCAAGCTGCAAGTCGAACTCGCGCAACTGCGCTACCGCCAATCAAATCTCATCGGCGTCGGCGCGGATCTGTCGCGACTCGGCGGCGGTATCGGGACGCGCGGTCCCGGTGAAACGAAGCTGGAAATCGACCGCCGCCGGATTCAAACGCGAATTAGCGTTTTGCGTCGTCAGCTCGAAACGGTGGAACGGCAACGCGGCACCCGCCGAGCGGCTCCGCATAAGGAGCCACTGGTCGCATTGGTTGGCTATACAAACGTGGGCAAGTCATCGCTGCTGAACGCTTTGGCACGCAGCGACGCGTACGTCGCGAACCAGCCGTTCGCAACGCTCGATCCGACGATCCGGCGCGTCTTTCTCGACGAAGGCCGGTACGTGCGCTTGGCCGACACGGTCGGGTTCATTACGGACTTGCCGCGCGATCTCGTCAACGCGTTCCGCGCCACACTCGAAGAACTGCGCGAGGCCGACTTGCTCGTTCACGTCCTCGACGCGTCGAACCCCGATTGGCCTCGTCAGCGAGAAGCAGTCGATTCGATTTTGCATGAGCTGCAACTCGAGAGCGCACCGCGCATCCTCGTCTTCAATAAGGTCGACGCCGTGGCACACCATTGCGCACCCGAAGGTGCTGCACTCGCCGTGAGCGCCTATACCGGACAAGGGCTCGACGCGTTGCGGTCCGCGATGGCCGAGCGGACCGCCGCCCCTGCATAGCGAATTCGCGACGTGCTCCCATGCCGCCACTCAAAATCGCGCTCGTATGCGCGCTTCTGTTCTTCACGTCGGCCTGCGCTGCAGCTGGACGATATCCCGATGACCGATTTGTGGATGCGTCAAATGCCGTGCGACCCTCAGTCGTGTTACTTACGATGAAAGTGCCGCCGGAGAAGAAAGAAGATAAATACGACGACGAGTACGCAACGGGCATCGTCGTTGCGAGCGGCACTTGGGGCACCGATATCCTCAGCGTTTCGCACGCGGTCGAAGGCGCATGGGACATCGTCGCAACGGTCGGTAATACAAAGCACATCCCTGTAACGGTCATTGCGCGAGACAAAGATCTCGACGTCGCCCTCCTGCGCACGAAACGGGGCGGCCTGCGCGTGCTTCCTCTCGGGTCGTCGTCCGATTTGAACATGCAACTCGGCCGCGATGTGGGCCTCGTCGGTTATCCTATTCCGGACGAATTCGAAGACGAAGATCTCGGGCTAGCTGCTTCATTCAACAGCGGTCACCTCTCGTCGTTGCGCAAGCACGCACTCGAAGTTTCTTTACCGATCGTTCCCGGCGAAAGCGGAGCGCCGATTTTCCTGATCGACACCGGTGCCGTCATCGGCATCGCTGAATCCCGTTTCGACGACGAGCATTCGATTGGGTTTGCGCTACCGATCGACGACGCGAAAACGTTCCTCCACAAACACGATGCCGAACACGGTTTCTAGCTCCGGCTTTAATGCTCGCGGCCCGCGATCGACGAGCGATCGCCAATCCATCGTAAGGGTGGAATTGAGAAGTAGTGGGCAAGTGCGTTGACGCGACCCGCGTAAGCCGCGCGTAGCCGCGCGAAGCGTTCCCACGCCATGTCGCGGTCGTGGAGCGTGTAGCCAGCATGTTCTAAGCGATCGCACGCCTCATGGAACTCCTCGACGCGTAGACCCGGGTCTTTGTCGTCGAACGATTGGTGGAAGTATTTGGTGAGGTCGCTCGACGCGTGGCGCGCGAGATTGTATAAAATGCGCGCTTCACCAGAGTTCGTTTGGACGGTGGTCAACATCAATGTCGCTGCATCGAGAAGCGTACCGAGTGTCCCGACCCAGGATTCGTAATCGTGACTCGAACGGAAGTACGCGAGCACGGGATATGCGAGATGCGTCTCCATCAAAAGAGCGCACCATGATTGTGCGCTTCGCATAAGTGTCGGTAGTGCGTCGACGGTTCCGGATTCAGCCGCGATGACGAGTAACTCGACGCCGCTTGGCGGCAGGCCGGCGCGAGCGCCCACGACGACGACGAATTGTTCGCGCGTTTGAAAATTACCGAAGATCGCGAACAGAAACGCCGTCGCCGTACCGACGACGCTGAAGCCCGCTGCGCCCGCGGCGAGCGACCACATACGCGTCCATCCCGAATGTCCGGCGAAGTCACCGAAACCGATCGTGAAGTATGACGTGCCTGCAAAATACAAGGCTTCGAAAAATGAATGCAAATGCGGCGTGATGTGTTCGCGCGATCCCCAGAAGATGAGTCCGAACCCGCAAAGAAGCATCAAGGTCCACGCTATCAACAGAAGTACCAAGGTGAGTGGCGCAAAGAGCGCGAGAAAATTTTCACGCGCATCCTCGTCCCCGCTGTAGAGGCGGAAAGAAAGCGCGGGCCACATTCGCCAGGTCCAACGCAACCAAACGTGGCTGACCCGGAAGACACGTCCTACCGCGCGTGGAACGATCACCGACTGGAACACGTCGCTCAGCGCAGAGAACACGAACAGCATACCGAGGACCGTCAATACGACGCGGACGAGCATGCGCGGAGTGGTTCAACACCGGCTCGGCGAACGCTTGCGCTATGCCGGTGACGCTCGTGACCGGGCCCGTTCGGTCCGGAAAAAGCCGTTACGTTCTGCAAATAGCCGCGCAGGCGCAAGGGCGCGTACGCTACGTCGCGACAGCAATTCGAGACGACGCCGACGATGAATGGGTGGCGCGCTTGCGGCGCCACATGCAAGACCGCCCGGCGAACTGGGAGAGTATCGAAGCGGCCGAGATCAGCCACAGCGAGTTGCTCGAGATCTTCAGCGAAGCACGAGACGGTGAATGCGTCGTCGTCGACGCGTTAGGGACGTGGATTGCCGCGCGCATTGCCACCCACCTCGATGCATTCGAGCGTGATTTTGCGGCATTTGAGAACCAGATTGATAGCGAGGCCGCTGAAATTGCCGACGCCATGCTGGCGTCGCACGCGCACGTCATTGTCGTAACAGAAGAAGTCGGCTGGGACATCGTGCCGGCGGCAGCATCAGCGCGGCTCTTCAGAGACGTCCTGGGACGAATGAAACAGCGGTTGGCGGCAAAAGCGCGTCACGCATACCTCGTCGTATGCGGATACGCTCTCGATCTACGTGCACTCGGTGTGAACATCGGATGAGCGCAGCGCTGCTGCTCGTGGTGCTCCTCTGCGCCACCGTCGCGGCAGCGATTCTTGCAAAGCGCGTCAACGTGCCTTATCCGATTGCGTTTGTACTCGGCGGCCTTTTGCTCGCGTTCGTCCCGAACATGCCCGAACCGCGCATCGATCCGCAGTTGATTTTTCTCCTCGTCCTTCCGCCGTTATTGCATGCCGGCGGATGGGCGACCGATCTCTTTGAATTCAGGCGTAACGTTCGGCCGATTACGCTGCTTGCGATTGGACTCGTCGTTTTCAGCACGGTCGTAACCGCCGTGATCGCCCACGCGTTGATTCACCTTGACTGGGCGATGGCGTTCGTTCTCGGTGCCGTCGTTTCCCCGCCCGACGCGGTCGCAGCCGAAGCCGTATTCGAACGTATGTCGGTGCCGCGGCGCATCGTCGCAGTGCTCACCGGAGAGGGACTCCTCAACGACGCGACGGCGCTCGTGCTCTATCGATTTGCGCTCGTTGCTGCGGTGACGGGAACGTTTTCGGTCGTCAAGGCGTTGTTGTCGTTTCCCATCGTTGTTATCGGCGGCATCGTCATCGGGTTGCTAGCGGGAGTCTTCATAGAGTTCGTGCTGCGAATACTCATGAGTCAACAGCTCGAAGATGCAACGATCTCCAACGTCATCGTTCTCATCGCACCCTACGCATCATATCTGCCGGCCGATGCGATTGGCGTCTCCGGCGTCCTTGCGACCGTGACGACAGGGATTTACTTGAACCGGCGGGCGGCGCAAATATCCTCATCCGAAGGACGCGTCGTCGGGAGCGCCGTGTGGAATATGATGATCTTTCTGCTCAATGCACTCGTCTTTTTGCTCATTGGACTCGAGCTTCCGCGCATCACGAGTTCGCTCGGTAATTCGTTTACGCGATTCGCACTCGATGGTCTGCTCATCAGCATTGCAGTCATCCTGATTCGCATCATTTGGGTTTATCCCGCGGTATGGCTTCCGCGCGCGCTCTTCAAGCGCATTCGTATCAATGATCCCTTGCCGCCGTGGCGATGGGTTGCCGTGATCTCGTGGGCAGGCATGCGCGGTATCGTATCACTCGCCGCGGCGCTTGCTATTCCGTTTACCGACTCATCCGGCAATCCGCTGAGCGGCCGCGCCGAGATTATTTTCATCACGTTGTGCGTCATCGTCGTGACGCTAATCTTCCAAGGATTGACGCTTAGCCCGATCATCGCGTGGCTCGGCGTCAGCGAGACGGCAAATTTGCAGAAGCGAGAATCGAAGCTGCGCATTCGGGCACTCGAGGCCGGGGTGCGGCAATTGCACGACCTCGAGCCGACGTTTCATAGCTCGTCAGAATGGGAGGCCGCGGGACGTCTACTCAACGAGTATGAGACGCGCATCGAGCACCTTCGCGGGCACCTGAGAGAGGATATCGCGGAAGAAGAAAAACTTGCGAACGAGACCGATCATCGCTTGCAACAAGCGCTTCTCGAAGCGGAGCGCAACGAGATTGCGCGGCTGCGAATGAGCGGAGACATACCGGACGATATCTTCCGCTCGATCGCCTACGACTTGGATCTAGCGCAGCTACGGCTGCGGTGACGTAGCCGGCGCCGGCGTAACGGCGGCTGATGGCGCTGGCGCCGCACCCGGGCTCGCGCTTGCCTGCGGTGCTTCGGGATTATACGTCGGTTCTTCGCTCACTTGCGGCGTCGGTGTGGGCGGCGGAGGGAGCGTCGGGACGGAAGCCGGCTTCGTGATCGGGACCAAGCGAAGATAGCCCGCTTGCGCGATCTCGTTTTTGCGGACGCGAATCGGCGCGGAAACCGTCGAGAATCCAGGCATGCGCGCGGTGATCGTCTGCTGCCCGATTGGGATGCGGGGCAGGGTGAACGCGCCGTTCCCGTCAGCGGTTGCCGTGAAGAGCGAACCTACCGAGATAATGGCGTTCGCGATGGGACGGTTCGTCATCGCGTCGAGCACTCGTCCCGAGACCTGACCGAAGTCTTGCACGCCGACGACGCCGTTGTTGCAGCTATCGGCAACAGTTAAAAGAAAGACGAAGCCAAGAAGCAATCTGCGCATATGATAACGATACCAGACTCATCCAATGGCTCGCTAGCACCCGTCCAAACCCGAGATTTGGCTGGGCAATTACCCAGGTAAACGCACTCGCTTGTGAAAAATTTCACAAGCCATGAACCCGTATGGACCGGTAGGAATTTACCTCGTCGTCGCGCTCGCGGCGGCACTGTTGTTCACCTTCTTGCCCGGATTGCTCGGGCGCGCGAAGCCCAATCCGCAGAAACAGGACGCGTACGAATGCGGCGTCGAGCCGACATCGGCCGTCGCCGGACGGTTTCCCGTCCGCTTCTATCTGATTGCGATGCTCTTTGTGATCTTCGATGTTGAAGCCGCGTCGTTCTATCCGTGGGCCGTCCAAATGCACGCGCTGCGCGTGTTCGGCCTCATCGAGATTCTCATCTTCGTGATCGTGCTCGCAATTGGATACGCGTACGTGTGGAAGAAGGGTGGCTTTCAGTGGAGATAGGTCCGGGGCAATTCCTCCTCGCGCGACTCGATGATGTCGCGCGATGGGCGCAGAGCTCATCGGTGTGGCCGCTCACCATGGGCCTAGCGTGCTGCGCAATCGAGATGATGTCCGTGACGTCGGCCGAGTACGACATCGCGCGTTTGGGCTCGGAAGTCTTCCGTAGTTCGCCACGTCAAGCCGACCTCATGATCGTCTCCGGCCGCGTTGCGCAAAAGATGGCGCCGGTCGTGAAACGCCTTTACGATCAGATGGCCGACCCGAAGTGGGTGATCTCGATGGGCGCTTGCGCGAGTTCGGGCGGCGTCTTCGATAATTACGCCGTCGTTCAAGGTATCGACACGATCATTCCCGTCGACGTCTACGTTCCGGGTTGCCCGCCCACGCCCGACGGCTTGTTGTACGCCGTCAATTTGATTCAACAGCAGATCCGTGAAGGTGGCCGCGGCGGCATTTTAGCCCGGTCGTAAGGAAAACACGATGCCCAGTACACAACAGCCGCCGATCGCGGGTGCCGCGATCGATCCCCCGAGCGTGCGCCCGGCGATCGATGATGCCCTCATCGAACGTGTCGAGCCGCAAGCATTGCACGCGCGTTTGGAAGCACTTAAAGCGGAAGGCTACACGATGCTGCTCGATCTCGGCGCGGTGGATTATTTGCCGCGCGAGCCGCGCTTCGACGTCGTCTTTCATCTATTGAAGATGCCGGTGAAATCGGCAACCGTACAGCAACTCGGCGCGCCGCAACGCCTGCGCGTGCTCTGCGGCCTTCGCGACGGCGAGCATTTGCCGACGGTGATGGATCTGTGGCGCAACGCGGACTGGGCCGAGCGCGAAATCTTCGATCTTTTCGGCATCGTCTTCGACGGTCACGTCGATCTGCGCCGCATTCAGATGCCATACGACTGGGAAGGCCATCCGCTGCGAAAAGATTATCCGCTGCGCGGACCGGCGCGCGAACGCTCGCCGCGCCCGTCATTTGCACTCAAGAGCAACGTGCAAGCCGGCACACCGCCGACGGGCCGCACGCTCGAAGCGTTGCAAGAACAGGTTAAGCGCGCGCGCGAGGAGGACGGCAAGTGAGTATGTCGACCACTCCGCTGACGCCGGAGATCGTTTCACAAGAAGGCAACGCGATGGTCCTCTCGATGGGACCACAGCATCCCTCGACGCACGGCGTGCTGCAGATCATGCTCGAGATCGAAGGCGAATCAGTCGTCAAAGCCGAGCCCGAAATCGGGTACCTGCACACCGGCATCGAAAAAAACATGGAGAATCTGTTTTGGTCGCACGGGCAGACCAATGCAGAACGCATGGATTATCTCGCGCCCTCTTCGAACGCACTCTGTTACGCGCTCGCGGTTGAAAGACTGCTCGGTATTACCGACCGCATTCCCGAGCGCGCGCAGCACGTTCGCGTGCTCTCAGCTGAATTGACCCGCATTGCATCGCACTGCGTGTGGCTTGGAACGCACGGCATCGACCTCGGGGCGATCTCCGTGTTTTTCTACTGTTTCGATCTGCGCGAGAACATTCTCGATCTGCAAGAGGCAGCGGGCGGTGCGCGCATGCACCCGAATTACATTCGGGTCGGCGGACTCAACGGTGATTTGCCCGACGGCTATCTCGACAGACTCGATGCGGTGATCGCGAAGTTCCCCGGGCGCATGAGAGAATTGCGCGGTCTGCTGCAAGCGAACCCGATCTTTCAAGACCGCACGATCGACGTGGGTTTCATAAGCGCGGAAGATGCAGTGCAATGGGGCGTGACCGGTCCGCCGCTGCGCGGCAGCGGTATCGCCTACGATGTCCGCAAAGCGTATCCGTACTCGGGTTACGATCAGTTCCAATTCGACATCCCGACGCGCACGGAAGGCGACGCGTATGCGCGTTTCCTCGTGCGTCTCGATGAAATGGAAGAGTCGATGCGTATCATCGAACAGGTACGCAAGAAGCTCGACGCGCCGGGTCCGATTGCCATCGACGATCCGAAGATCTTCGCGCCGCCCAAAGAGACGATCGCGCTCTCGATGGAAGCGCTGATCCATCACTTCAAGATCGTCAGCGAAGGCTTCCGCGTGCCGCCGGGCGACGTGTATCAGTCGATCGAGGGTCCGCGCGGCGAACTCGGTTATTATATCGTGAGCAACGGTGAGAACCGGCCGTACCGCGTACGCACGCGTCCGCCGAGTCTCTATAATTTGCAGTGCCTCAAGGGCATGGCGCCGGGCAATCTGATCGCCGATTTGGTCGTTATGATCGGTTCGCTCGACCCGGTCTTCGGTGAGGTCGATCGCTAATGGATCAACTCGATTTCACGCAATTGTACGAACAGCTACGTCCACAATGTGGTGCGCTGATCGCGCAATACGAAGAGAAGCGCTCGGCGCTCTTGCCCTTGATACATCTCTTTCAAGAGCATGAGGGCTACGTCTCGGACAGCGCCGTGCGGGCAACAGCCGAGATGCTCGACGTCACGCCGGCAGTCGTTGAATCGACGGTGTCGTTCTATACGCTGTTTTTCCGGAAGCCGGTCGGCAAATACATGCTGCAAGTTTGCCGCGGTTTGATGTGCGAAGTTCGCGGGGCGGAAGACATCATGGCGTACTTCCGCGAGAAGCTCGGCATCGGCCATCTCGAAACGACAGACGACGGATTGTTCTCGTACGAAGAAGTCGAGTGTCTTGCGGCCTGCGATCGCGCTACGTGCATGCAAGTCAATCTCGAATTCGTGTACGATTTGACACCCGAGATGATCGACCAAATGCTCGACGCGATGCGCGCCGGCGCCTATAAGACGAAGCCCATGGTGCAAACCGCGATACCGGAACGCACTTGGAAAGTCAAGCAGGACACGCAAGTCGGTACCGGACGCAAATCACCGGGCACGCTGAATTCGAGCGAACCGAACAACGCAGGCGGCGTCGGCGATCCGAGCGGCATTATCATGCTGGATCGTTTCGTCACGCGCGACGTGTCGTTCACCGGGCGCACGAAGGAGCGCACCGTGCGTGAATCTCGCGGCGTCTACGAAGTCACCGAGGAAGAAGAAGGGACGAACGGCCATGCCGGTCACTAAGGTCCTTACCGCCGGAATCGGCGAGGCGAACCTGCGCGATATCAACGTGTATCGGGAGCGCGGCGGTTACCAGCAGTGGGAACGCGCCGTTCGCGAACTCACGCCTGCGGCCGTCATGGAGATGTGCGACAAGTCCGGGTTGCGCGGACGCGGCGGCGCCGGTTTCCCGACCGGACGCAAATGGCAGTTCTTGCCGAACAACGGCAAGCCGCGCTACATGGTGTGTAACTGCGACGAAGCCGAACCCGGCACGTTCAAAGACCACATGTTGCTGGAAGAGACGCCGCATCTGGTGCTCGAGGGCATCTTGATCGGCGCCTACGGCATCGGCTGCAATCACGCGTTCATCTACATCCGCGGCGAGTTCAAAGAAGGCTACGAAATCTTCATGCGAGCCGTCGCGGAAGCGCGCGCTGCAGGATTGATCGGCAAGAATCTCTTCGGTACGGACTATAGCGTCGAGATTACGGTGCATCGCGGTGCCGGCGCATACATATGCGGTGAAGAGACGGGCTTGCTCAATTCGCTCGAAGGTAAACGCGGCGAACCTCGCTTGAAACCGCCATTCCCCGCAGTCGCGGGTTTGTACGGCATGCCGACGGTCGTGAACAACGTCGAGACGCTCGCGTATCTCGTGCCGATTCTCAAGAACGGCCCGGAGTGGTTCGCAGCTGTCGGAACCGAGCGCAGCAAAGGCTACAAGATCGTTTCGGTTTCCGGTCACGTGCAGAAGCCGGGCAACTACGAAGTTCCGGTCGGCACACCGGTACGCGAAATCATCGAGATTGCGGGCGGATTACGTCCCGGGCGCAAGTTCATGGCGGTGCAGCCCGGCGGACAATCCTCCGCGTGTATTTTCGAAGAGCACCTCGACTATCCGTACGACTATGAGTCGATGGCGAAGGCCGGATCGATGATGGGTTCAGGTGCGTTTACGGTGTTCGACGACACGACGGATTGGGTCAAAGCCGCGCGCAACTCGATTCGCTTCTACGCGCATGAATCGTGCGGACAGTGCACGCCGTGCCGCGAGGGCGGCCACTGGCTCGAACGCGTGCTCGACCGCTTCGTCGAAGGGCGCGGTTTACGCGGCGACCTCGACATGATCGAGCGCGTCAGCACGACGATCACCGGTTTGAACCTCTGCGCGCTCGGCGATTCGATCGAGCCGTTCCTGATGTCCGTCTTCAAACGATTTCCGGAACAATTCGATGCGCGTCTTCTTCCAGAAGAGAAATTGGTAACGGCATAAATGGCTGACGAACTACTCGTATCGCTGACGATCGACGGGGTGCCCTTGCAAGTTCCCAAGGGAACGTTGCTCGTCGAAGCGGCGAAGACGGTTAAGCAAGAAATTCCGGTCTATTGCTATCACACGAAGCTCGGTCCCGCCGGGCTTTGCCGCGTGTGTCTGGTTGAAATCGAAGGCATGCCGAAGTTGCAGATCGCGTGCAATACGCCGGTCGCCGACGGCATGATCGTGCACACGCAAAATGACAAGGTCAATGCCGGGCGTGGCATGATCCTCGAGCTTTTGCTCGTGAATCACCCGCTGGATTGTCCGATCTGCGATAAGGGCGGCGAGTGCGATCTTCAAGATTACGCGATGGCGTACGGCCGCGGCGCATCCGACGTCGCGGATCCAAAATACTCGAAGCCGAAAGGCGTCGATCTCGGGCCGACGATCGTGCTCGATGAAGAACGCTGCGTCGTCTGCCAGCGTTGCGTGCGCTACGACGACATCATCGCGGCGGAGCAGCAACTCGTCGTAAAAGATCGCGGGCGTCACGATATCATCGCGACGGCGACCGGCGATCCGTATCAACACAACTTCACGGGTAACGTCACGGAACTGTGCCCCGTCGGCGCTCTGACGTCAAAGACGTATCGTTTCAAGTCGCGCCCGTGGGACCTCAATCGCGTGCAGACCAGTTGCCAGCAATGCGCGGTCGGCTGCCAGCAGTACGTGGACTCGCGCTCCGGCACGATCCTGCGCACGATGATGGTCGAGAGCGACGACAAGATCTCCGACGGCTGGCTCTGCGATCGTGGCCGCTATAACATCGGCTTCTACACGTCGCCGGAGCGGATTCTCCAGCCACTCTACCGTCACAACGGCGAGTTCGTGCAAATCACCTGGGACGACGCGTTTACGCTCTGGGGCAAAGCGATTCGCGATGCGCGTACGTCAGGCAAGGGCGTCGGCGCGATCGGCGGCGGCCGTCTCTTAAATGAAGAAGCGTATCTGCTCCAACACGTCTTCCGTTCGTTGGACGTCCAGAACCTCGACTGGCGCGCCGGACGTCAGCGTGTCGCAACCCCGGTGCGCAGCGGTTCGTACGAAGATATCGAGAAGGCGGCAGCGATCGTCGTTATCGGCGAGACACCGGAAGAACGCGCACCCGTGATGTGGCTACGCGTCGTAAAAGCCGTGACGCGCAACAATGCGAAGCTTATTCGCGTCGCGTCGCTCGACCGCGCGCCGAACATTCCGTTCGTCGACGTGGCGTCGGCTGATGAAGCCGTGCGCACACTGCCCGAAAACGGGAACGTCGTCGTCATCTGGGACGGTGTCGACACGCAACTTGGCGGTACGCTTCGCGACTTGCTCGCGTCGCGCAACGGCACCGCGTATATCGCAAGCGAACAGCCGAACGCGCGCGGTGCAGAAGCGATGGGCATGCTCCCGACCAACGGTATGGATTCACTCGCGATGTTCGACGCAGCAAAGCGTGGCGAAATGGCGGTGCTCTCGCTCTTTGGCGTCAATCCGGTGCGTAACGGCATCGATCCCGACGCAGTACGTGAAGCGCTCAAGTCGACCCCGTTCGTTGTGGTGAGCGAACTCTTCATGACGGAGACGGCGGAACTTGCAACACTCGTGCTCCCCGCGCGTGGTGCATACGAAAAGAGCGGCACGACGATCAACATCGCGGGCGATCTCGTCCCAGTCAATCCGTCGCTGAAGGGACCCGACACGGTGCTCAGTGACTTGGAGATGCTGATCGGGCTCGCGCAGCAATTCGACTTGCTGCTTCCGACTATCGAAGAACTGGAGCAAAAGGTGCTGTCGCTCACCGCGCAGCACGCCGGTGCGCCGAGCACGGAAACGATTCACGTCGAGGGGCGTCCGGCACGTAGCATTTGGGACGGCGGCGGCACGAGCGCGCACGATGAACGCATCGCGCAACTCCGCGCAGATCATATTGTTACCACGGAAGAGCTGGTGGAAGCATAATGCCGGATTGGGTCATCATCCTCATCAAATCCGCGATACTGCTGTTGGTCGTCGTCACAACGTTCGCGTATTCGATGCTTGCGGAGCGCAAGGTCTTGGGCTGGATGCAGTTGCGTCCCGGTCCAAACCGCGTGGGTCCGTGGGGTCTGATGCAGCCGGCGGCCGACGCCGCGAAGTTGATCTTGAAAGAAGATCTGACGCCGCGCACGGCCGATCCGCTGATCTATCGCCTAGCACCGTTCATTTCGCTGCTTACCGCCTTTTCGGTGTACGCGGTGATTCCGTTCGGCGCGAGCAGCGCCGGCACGTGGGCCATCGGTAACGTTAACGCCGGCATCTTGTTCCTGCTGGCGATCACGTCGATCGGCGTCTACGGGATTACGCTCGGCGGCTGGGCATCTGGTTCAAAATATCCGCTGCTCGGCAGCGTGCGCGCGACCGCGCAGATGATCAGCTACGAACTCGGCATGTCGCTCTCGTTCATCGGCGTGCTGATTCTCGCCGGCACGACCTCGCTCGACGGGATCGTGAATGCGCAAGAGCGGTGGTGGTTCATCCTCCCGCAGTTCGTCGGATTCATCGTCTACATCATCACGGCCGTCGCTGAAACGAACCGCGTACCGTTCGACCTTGTCGAAGCCGAAACCGAACTCGTTGCCGGATTCCACACAGAATACTCGGGCCTGCGTTTCGGGTTGTTCTTCATCGCCGAGTACGTGAACATGCTCACGGTCTCGTGTATCGCCTCATTGCTTTTCCTCGGCGGATGGAACGCACCGTTCGGACTCGAGAATCTTCACATCCCGGGCGTGATCTGGTTCATCATCAAGGTCGGGTTCTTCATGTTCTTCTATATGTGGCTGCGCGCAACGCTGCCGCGCTTCCGGTACGACCGCCTGATGGCGTTCGGCTGGAAGTTTCTGCTGCCGCTCGCCACGCTGAACCTCGTCGTTACGGCGGTTATCGTCGCTTTCATGGGACACTGATATGCGCAAGCAACTCTACAACGTCGGCGCGATCTTGAAGGGGCTTTCGATCACCTTCAAGTTCATGTTCGCGAAACGGCCGACGATCGAATATCCGTCGGTCAAGAAACAGCACGCGCCGCGCTTCCACGGCTTGCACGAACTGCGCCGGTATGCCGACGGCAAAGAGCGTTGCATCGGCTGCGAACTGTGCTCGAGCGCGTGTCCCGCGAACGCAATCACGGTTATCGGTGCGGAGAACACGCCGGAGAATCGCAAGTCTCCGGGCGAGCGTCACGCCGCGCGCTACGAGATTGACGAACTTCGTTGCATTTTCTGCGGCATGTGCGAAGAAGCGTGTCCGACCGACGCGATCGTGTTGACGCCGCGCTTCGAAATGTCGGACTACCGCCGCGGCGCATTGATCTACTCGAAAGACCGTCTGCTCGTCCCGCCCGAAGCCGGCGTCGGCAGCGCGCCGGACGAACGCCCGAACGGCATTCCAGCCGACCTCGGCCGCGTAACCGAGATCAAATCGACGGTAGACGTCGATGAGGGTTACAACGCGACGAACCGCGGTCAGGTGCTCAAAGTGCAACGCAAGGGTCTTGCGATGCTGAAGAGGGACGACTAATGGTTGCGTTCTGGATTCTCGGCATTAT
The DNA here is from genome assembly GCA_024281135.1 of Vulcanimicrobiia bacterium. Next base: position 59,037 of record JAMXLG010000047.1, read on the forward strand.
CATGGTCGGTTCTTCGATCTGGTGTATCACCAGTTCGAAGCCCGTCTATAGCGTCGTTGCGCTGCTGTTGAACTTCGCGGCGCTTGCGGCAATGTACCTCACACTCAACGCGGAGTTTCTTGCGGTCATTCAACTGATCGTGTACTCAGGCGCGATCCTGATGCTGTTCCTCTTCGTAATCGCGCTGCTCTCGAGCGGCGTCACGCCGTTCTCGGTCGGGCCGAACAGACTCCCGCGAATCGGGATTCCCGCTGTCGCCGTGTTGCTGATCGCGCTCGGCTCTCTCTCCTACGCCGTCAATCGCGTAGCGGCCGGCACTTTTGCAAACGCGACGCCGAGTTCGCCGCTCGGAGCAGTCGGACACGCCGACGTATTCGGATCGGTCGGCGATTTCGGCAAGGCGCTCTTCACAACGTACTTGCTGCCGTTTGAGATCACCGCGCTCGTGCTGATGGTCGCCGTTATCGGCGTCATTCTGCTCGCCGGCGATCAGGCGCCGTACGTCGCAACCCAAAAACAGGCGGAAGAGGTCCGGCGCGAGATGCGTGAAGCCATCTTGCGGAGTGGTGAATGATGAACCCCATGGCCGTTCCCATCGCCAACTACGTTGGACTCTCCGCCGTCATCTTCTTTATCGGAGTGGCGGGCGTACTCGTGCGCCGCAACCCGCTGATTATGCTGATGTCGATCGAGCTGATGTTCAACTCGGCGAATTTGCTCTTCGTCGCATTCTCGCGTGCGTGGCTCCATAATGCCGGGCACATCTTCGCGTTCTTGGTCATAACGGTCGCCGCCGCTGAAGCGGCGATTGGTCTTGCGATCGTCGTGACCGTCTTCCGCACCTCGCGCCATGTCGACGTCGACGACATCGCGCTCATGAAAGGGTAGGTCGAGTCCGTGCCGGTGCATCACGTAATGGGCAACGAGGGGAATTACCCCTATCTCATTGCCCTTTGGCTTTTGCCGCTTGCGGGCGCGATTATCAACTGGGCGTTCGGGCCGCAACTCAAACGCGCGGCGGGTCCGCTTGGCTCGGCGACGATCGGCGTTGCGTTTATCGCGACGCTCTTGATGTGGGGCGCGGCGACGCAGAGCGTGCCGTCTGGAGGCGTGAACCTCGTCGGCGCGCATCAATCGCTCTTCAGCTGGATGCCGGGGTGGAACTTCGGTTTGCTGATGGATCCGCTCGCACTGCTGTGGGCGCTTATCATTACCGGCGTCGGCTTCCTGATCCACGTGTACTCGATCGGATACATGGACGGCGATAACGCCTTCGCGCGATTCTTCGCTTACATGAATTTCTTTGTGTTTGCGATGCTCACGCTGGTGGTCTCCGACAACTTCGTCGGGATGCTCGTTGGCTGGGGTCTCGTCGGTCTCGCATCGTACTTCCTCATCGGCTTCTGGTTCTTCAAGCCCAGCGCCGTAGCTGCCGCGCGTAAAGCGTTCGTTATCAACGTTGTGGGCGATGTCGGCATCATGTTCGCGATCTTTGTTATCTTCGCGTCGGTGCACTCGATCGCGTTCGGCGATGCATTCGCGTTCGCAGGATCGTACAACACGGGTTGGCTCTTCGTGATCTGCCTCGCGCTCTTCATCGGCGCGGCCGCGAAATCGGCGCAGATTCCGCTGCACACCTGGCTTCCCGACGCTATGGAAGGCCCGACACCCGTCTCCGCGTTGATCCACGCTGCCACGATGGTCACCGCCGGCGTCTATCTCGTTGCACGATGCGCGCCGCTGTGGAGCCAGAACCAAGACGCGCAAATGCTGGTCGGCATAATCGGCGCGCTTACGGCGCTCATCGGCGCGATCCTGGGTTGCGCGCAGTGGGACATCAAACGCATTCTCGCCTATTCGACGATGTCGCAAATCGGCTATATGATCATGGGCGTCGGTGTCGGCGCGTATGAAGGCGGCGTCGCGCACTTCTTCACGCACGCGTTCTTCAAAGCTCAGCTCTTTCTCGCTTCCGGCATCATCATTCACGCGCTCCATGACGAGCAAGACGTGCGCCGCATGGGCGGATTGATCAGAACGATGCCCTTTGCGTTCTGGGCAATGCTCACCGGCGTGATCGCGATCACCGGTATTCCGTTCCTTGGCTCAGGCTTCTTTAGTAAGGATCTTGTGATCCAAGGTGCCCTCGAACACGGACATCCGGTCATGTACGCGGTCGCCATCATCACTGCTGGAATCACTGCCTACTATATGTGCCGCATGCTCTTCGTAACGTTTCTCGGTCAATATCGGGGGAACGTCGATCCGTCGGATCTCGGCATCCGCCATCCTGAGCTTGCCGGAACCACACAGGCCGAGCCGCATAAGGAGCATCATGCTCCGGCAGCGGTGATGAATGTTCCGGTGGCGATCTTGATCGTGCCAACCGTGCTGATCGGCTGGCTGATGTTCGGCGGCGAGAACTCGCCGTGGTCGCGCTTTTTCGCGCAGCAGTTCCCGCATCCGACGCTTGCCGCAGCACCGATTAGCGAGACGCTCACCGCGGTCATCGCCTTCATCGTTGTGTTGATCGGCATCGGGATTGCATGGATGCGTTACGGCGTTGCGCCCGCGCAGCAGAACGCCGTGGCGCGTTTGCGTCAGGAATCGGTACGCATGCCGGCCGTCTTGACGAACGCGTTCTACTTCGACTACGCGCTCGATCTGCTCTTCGTGCGTCCGTCGCAGTTGCTCGGCACGGTCTTCGGGCGCTTCTTCGATCCGCAAGTCATCGACGGTGCGGTGCGGGAAACGGCGTTCTCCGCGCAGTGGCTCGGTACGCTCGTGCGTTCGTTCCAAACGGGCTTGTTGCGCACGTACGCGTTCTTGCTCGTCATCGGTGCGACGTGCTTTATGATCTATTACGCGGTCGCGGTCGGAGGCCACTAATGATCGTTCTTGCTCTAGTCCTCTTGCCGATCGTCGTCGGCATCATCATGTTCTTAGTGCCCTCGCGCGAAGAGAATCCGGTGCTCGCTAAGAGCATCGGTACGATCGTTGCAGCGATCGAATTCGTGCTCGCGCTCGGCGCGCGCAATTCGGAGTTTACGTTGCGGCCGTGGCTCTCGCGTCCGTTCGAGTCTGCGTTCCACTTCGGAACGAACGGGATCTCGTTCTGGATCGCGCTTCTGCTGGCCGTCTGCACGTTCTCCGCGATCTTGGCGATGAGCATGCCGCGGCAGCGACAGTTCGTCGCGCACATGCTGATTCTCGAAGGAACGATGATGGGTGTCTTTCTCGCGAAAGACTTGCTCGTATTCGCGCTCTTTTGGGATTTGATGCTGCTGCCCGTGTTCTTCACGCTACTCGGCTGGGGCCAGCATCCGGCGACCGCATGGCGCTACTTCATCTATAACTTTGCCGGCGGCTTGGCGCTGCTACTGGCAACGGCCGCATTCGGCGTGCTCTTCGGATCGACCGACGTGATCGGCCGCAGCGACGTGCACGTTGTCGGCTCATGGGTGCCGTGGATTTTCATCGGCTTCGCTTTCGCCTTCTTGGTGAAGACGCCGGTGTGGCCGCTGCACACATGGATGCCGCTGACCTATAGCGATACGCCGCCGCCGATGGTTGCCGTGGTCAGCGCGGTACAGTCTAAAGCGGGCCTCTACGGCTTGATCGTCATCGCGATGGCGTTCATGCCGGATTACCTGAAGGCGTATGCCGGGGCGTTCATCGTGCTCGGCGTGATCTCGCTGCTCTACGGCGCGGTCGTCGCGCTCGTGCAGAACGACACGAAGCGCATCGTAGCCTACTCGTCGCTCTCGCACTTGGGATTGATCGTTATCGCGATTGCATCGTTCAATCCGATTGCGCTCCAGGGTGCCGTCATTTACATGGTCGCGCACGGACTCTTCTCCGCCGCGCTATTCATCACACTGGGTTACGTCGAAGCGCGCGAAGACACACGTTCGCTCGTGCGGCTCGGCGGGCTCGGTGCGGCGAATCCAAAACTTGCCGGTGCGTTGTGCATCGCCTCACTTGCAGCGCTTGGGCTTCCGGGACTCGCGGGATTCGTCGGCGAGATCGTCATCCTCACGGGCGTCTTCCAAAGCGGCGGCCTCATCTGGGTGTCAATCGTCGCGCTCATTCCGATCGTCATCGCGTCCGCCTACATGCTGCGCTTGTTCCAAGGCATCATGTGGGGTCCTGAAGTCGAAGATCTGCCGGTACGGCGTGACTTGAGTTGGGTCGAGGGCATTGCGCTTGCACCGCTCGTGCTTGCACTGTTGGTGCTCGGCGTCAATCCGCATGCGCTCACGACGTTCGATCCATCTCAATACAACGCAACGCGCGTGGCTCAAGGAGTAACCCGATGATCGTCAACGTTACCCCCGCTGATTGGAATGCGATTGCGCCGCTCTCGATCGTCGCCGTCACTGCGCTCGTCGTGTTGCTCGTCGACTTGCTTTCGCCCAAACACATCAACCGGTACGCCGGCATCGTTATTGCGGCAATCGGCATCATCGTCGCAGGAGCGATAGCGTACGCGCAATTCCGGAGCGGGACGAATTACAGTGCGTTCGGCGGCGCGTTTATTCTCGGCGGCTTTAGCACGGTCTTCCAAGAGATTATCTTGATCGCCGCTCTCGGCTCGATCGTGTTGTACGGTGCGATCGGACGAGAGGAGCGTATTGCCGGGGCGATCGCGCTGATGTTGTGGTCAACCAGTGGTGGCATGCTGATGGCGGGCGCCGGCAACTTGATGGTGATCTTCCTCGGCCTCGAACTGCTTTCGCTTGCGCTCTACTGCTTGTGCGGTCTTGCCGACCGGCCGACGTCACGCGAGTCGGCGCTGAAGTACTTGATTCTGAGCTCGATGGCTTCGGGATTCCTGGTCTACGGTATGGCGCTGCTCTTTGGTGCAAGCGGCAGTGTCGCGCTCGCCGATCTCACGCAACCGGCGCTTGCAACGAGCCCGCTGTTTTGGATGGGCGCGGGTATGTTCTTTGTCGGCATTGCGTTCAAGTTGAGCCTCGTGCCGTTCCATGCGTGGTCCCCTGACGTCTATGAAGGCGCTCCGCTTCCGGTCACCGCGTTCATGAGCGTCGCAACCAAAGCCGCAACGCTTGCCGTCTTCGCGCGGTTCATTTACGCCGCGCTACCCTCGGGAGTCGCCGACAAGCTGCTGCTTCCCATCTGGATCATTGCGGCGATTTCGATGATCGCGGGGAACGTCGGCATGCTCGCGCAGCACGACCTCAAGCGCCTGATCGCGTATTCCGGTATCGCACAAGTCGGTTACATTCTCACGGCGTTCGCCGGCGGAACGCCGCTCGGACTGCGCTACGCGATTTACTATCTCGCGGCATACACATTCATGAATTTGGGCGCGTTCGCAGTCGCAGCGCTCATTTCGAGCGATAAAGAAGAAGGTTCGAAGCTTGCGAATTATCGCGGGCTCGGCCGGCGCCATCCGGTTGCAGCGGGGCTGATGACGTTCTTCTTGCTCGCAATGGCGGGTCTGCCGCCGACAGCCGGCTTCCTCGGAAAGATTCTGATTCTTTCGACGAGCGTGAGTGCCGGCTACGCGTGGCTCGGTGCCGTCCTCATCGTCGGCACGGCGATTTCGCTCTACGCATATGCGAAAGTCATTCGCGCGATGTATCAGCGCGATGAACACGCGCACGTCCACGAGGCGCATCCGAACGTTCCTCTGGCCTGGACGAGTGCGGCGGTGTGCTTTGTCCTCATCATCGCGATGACGTTCTATCCGCTTCTGCCGAGCAACGTGCTGCCGCTGGTGAAATGAAAGAGCACCCCGACGTCTTTGCGACGATCGGTGCCACCGTTCGCGCCGTGCGCGCGCGGCTGGACCGTTCGCTGCAAGACGCGGGATTGCGCCTCGGCCAATACCAGTTGTTGCGTCTGCTCTGGGAGCAGGACGGAATGACGCCCCGCGAACTCGCCGAGCGCCTCGACGTAGAGATGCCGACCGTCACGCGAACGGTGCAGCGCTTGCTGCGCGACGGGTTCGTGCGACGTGAAGCGCATCCGGATGACGCGCGTTCGGTTCGGATTTACCTCACCCCGCACGGCCTGGAACAGCGCGAGAATACCTCGCGGATCCTCGCTAGAGAGACCGAGCACGCACTGAACGGTTTTACGCAGTCCGAGCGCGACCATCTCGTGGCCCTGATGGAGCGCATCACGGAGAACGTGCGTCACGACGACGGCACTCCGCGCGCTTGAAATAGGAGTACAATACTGGGGTAAGCACGGAGGTCGCGCCAATGGTTCGCGGTTTTATTGTTGCATGCGCTGCGTTCACCACGCTTGTGGGGGCGGCGCTATGGGCTGTTCCGGCCCGCGCAATGGACCCCGTTCCGATGGTGACGTCCGATCCCGAACACCTGAATCCGGGCTTTGCATCCGATCCGATAGGTGCAATCACGAGCACGCGCGAGCTGATCGCCCAAGGCAAGATGACCGAGGCGATCAAGCACCTCGAAACCTACGTCGCCGCGCATCCGATGGAACCGGGTCCGCACCGTTTCCTGGGTGACTTATATTTCCGCACCGGCCAACTCGAGCGCGCGAAATTTGCTTACGAAGAGTTGCTTCGTCAGAATCCGGGCGATAAGGAAACGCATAATCGTCTCGGCACGGTCCTCGCCGTCCAGAACCAAGTCGATGCGGCGATCGCGCAATTCAATGCGGCGCTGCCGGGGACCGATTCCGTCGACGATCTCGTCGCGTTGCACACGCGCAAAGGCGATCTTGCGAGATACCGCGCGGAAATCGATCGTCTCGCGGTTCAATATCCCACCGATCCCGCGATTCAAGGCGAAGTGGGGCAAGTCTTTAACGCAATTCACCAACCGTATGAAGCGAGTGTCCATTTCCGTAAAGCGCTCGATGCGGACCCGAAGAACCTCACGGCAATCAACGGTCTCGGATTGTCACTGCTGAGCATGCACGATTACGGCAATGCCGAGCAGCAATTCCGCACGTGTCTCGGAATCGACGCCTACACCTATCAGTGCCAGAACAACCTTGGCGCCACGGAGCTCGAAGCACATCAGCTCGGCGACGCGAAGACATCGCTCGATAAAGCGTTCCACCTCGCGCCCGAACGCGCCGAAACGTTTGTGAATTATGGATTCCTGGCCGACATGCAAGGCGACTGGCAGCAGGCGGTCAAGGACTACGCGCAATCGATCCAGATGTTCCCGTATCTGCGCGAATCGTACATCGATTTGGCGCTCGCGTACGAAGAACACAAGATGTATCCGCTCGCGCAAGCCGCGTTGATCAAAGGCCTTGCAGCCGTAACCGACGACGGCCGCATGCACTTCCTCTTAGGAAAAGCCTATGAAGCGCAAGGCGATCGCAACGACGCCATCGCGCAATTCAAGCTCGCTGCAGCCGGCACCGACCCCGACGCCGCCCGCATCGCCAAACTCCAAGTCAGCGACATCAACGGTAACGGCTCCAAACCCCAAGAGCGATAACGGCGCGGTGTCATCCTGAGCTTGTCGAAGGATCGCCTCAATTCAAAAGCCCGACGGAATCTCGTCGGGCTTTTTGTTCGAAACGATCCTTCGACAAGAACAGGATGACACAAGGTCACTTGCGGGCGATGCAGTCGATTTCCACGCGAACTCCGCGTGGGAGTCCTGCAACCGCAACTGTTGAACGAGCGGGTTTCGCGTTGCCGAAGTACTTGTCGTAGACTTCGTTGACGGCTTGGAAGTCGTTCATATCGATGAGGAAGATCGTCGTTTTGACGACGTCGTCGTAGCTGTAGCCGCCGGCTTCGAGTACCGCCCCGAGGTTGCGGCAGACTTGCTGCGTTTGTGCGGCAACATCGCCCTCGACGACGTTCATCGTGTTGGGATCGAGTGCAATTTGCCCCGAGCAGTACAATTCGCCGGCGATTTGAACGGCCTGACTGTATGGACCGATCGGTGCCGGCGCGTCCTCCGTACCAACAATAACGCGGCTCACGCGTTCACCGCATCGCGCGTCATGACGCCCTTGAACGCCATCGGCGGCTCGTCGGTGATTCCGAAGTTCTTCGCGTAAAGTTCGTCGATCTTGCGCATCTCGTCGTCGGTGAGCATCGGCGTTTCCGGCGCGTTCGCGAACTCCACGAGCTGAGCACGATCGTAGATGTTCGGCAGAATCGTCATCACGCGTGGTTCGCGCAACAGCCACTGAATTGCGGCTTGACCGAGCGTGCGATTCGGCAATTCCAAGAAGCGCAGTTGCTCGACTTTCTTGACGCCGTTGGTCAGCCAGTGGCGCGGGCGATGGCGGCGATGGTCGTTTTCCGCGAAGACCGTGTCTTCCGTGTAGTGACCCTCGAGCATGCCGCTCGCATGCGGAACGCGGATCATGTAGCCGGTGTCTGCTTTTACGTCGTATGCAGCTTTGATCTGTTCGTTACCCGGATACTGCTCGAGAATGCTCCAGATGATCTGCAGCGACGAAACGTTGTGCTGCTTCACCGAGTCGACGCCTTCGTACAAGAAACCGATCGCAGGTCCAAGCGCGATACCGTACATCCGGATCTTTCCTTCGCGCTTGAGCTCTTCGAGCGTCGCCCACATCTGCTGGTCGTGCACGTGCTCCATCTTTGCGTTGTGCATTTGATAGATGTCGACGTAGTCGGTGCCAAGGCGTCGAAGCGATTCATCAAGCGCTTTGCGAATATACGCGGGCGATACGTCTTGCGGCAGTTCATTCTGGCCTTTGCGCTCGCCGGGATTCGAATAAATATCGTATCCGAACTTCGTAGCATAGACGACATCGCCGCGGCGAGATCCGAAAGCTTTGCGGAGTTGCTCTTCGCTGCGTCCGTTGCCGTACGTGTCGGCGGCGTCGTAGAACGTGATGCCGAGATCGAGTGCTTCGTGGAGCATGTTCAAAGCGTCATCATCGGTCATCTCACCCCACCATCCTGTTGAGGTGGTCCACATCCCGAAGCCTACTTCGCTGACGGTTACGTCGGAATTCGGATACGTGCGGTATTTCATGTGCTTCTTTTGCTCCTCGCCGGGCGGGCTTCTCAACGGGCCGCCGCCAACCCTCATATTGTGGAACAGTCCGGCACCTTTGAAGAAGACTTTGCGCGGGTAACCCGCTGGATCGACGAGTACTTCGAGCACCCGGGGCGCTACGCCGTCCTGCCGAACGTCCGGCCGGGAGAGATTGCGGAGCAGCTGCCTAGCCATGCTCCCGAAACGGGCGAGCCGTTCGAGACGATCATGAACGATTTCGAGCGCGTCATCATCCCGGGCATCACTCATTGGAACCATCCACGCTTCTTCGCATATTTTGCGACGAGCGCGGCGCCGGTTGCGATTTTGGCCGAAGCGCTCGCCGCAACGCTCGACGTGAAGGTAATGCTCTGGCGCACTTCGCCTGCGGCCGCCGAGCTGGAATCGGTCGTCATGCGCTGGCTAGGGCGTCTGCTCGGCGTCCCCGAGGGCTGGACCGGGATCATTTATGACACCGCCTCGATCGCCGGATTCACGGCGCTTGCGGCGGCGCGCGAATCGCTCGGCCTTGCGATTCGCGAGAAAGGCATGAGCGGACGCGATCTACCGGCATTGCGCGTGTATGCGACGGAACATACACATTCGCATATCGAAAAGGCGGCGATTGCGCTCGGCATCGGACAGGCGAACGTCGTCAAAGTCGACTGCGACGGGCAATTTCGCATGAGCCCCGCGGCACTGGAAGCTGCGATTCAACGCGATCTCCGAGCAGGCTATCGTCCGACCGCGGTCGTCGCAACCGTCGGCACAACGTCGACGACGTCGATCGATCCCGTCGCGAAGATTGCCGATATCACCGAAAGGTTCGGCATTTGGCTTCACGTCGATGCGGCATATGCCGGCGTTGCGGCGATTCTTCCGGAGCACCGCGATCTCATGGACGGTGTTGCGCGCGCGGATTCGCTTGTCGTCAATCCGCACAAATGGTTGTTCATTCCAATGGATCTCTCCGTGCTCTTTCTCAAAGATGAAGCGACCGTCCGGCGTGCATTTAGTTTGGTGCCGGAGTACTTGACGACGACCGACATCGACGTGCGCAACTACATGGATTATGGCTTGCAGCTTGGACGCCGCTTTCGCGCGCTCAAACTTTGGTTCGTTTTGCGCCATATGGGCGCGCAAGGAATGCGCGAACGCCTTCGAGCGCACATCGCGCTCGCGCAGCGCTTCGCGTCGTGGGTGGCAGCAGAACGCGAGTGGGAAGTTCTTGCGCCGCATCCGCTCTCGGTTGTGTGCTTCCGTTTCCATCCCGCCGGAATTGATGATGAAGCGGAACTCGAGCGGATCAATGCTTCGCTGCTCGATGCGGTAAATGCAACCGGCGAAATGTTCATCTCACATACGAAGATCGATGGACGTTATGCATTGCGTCTCGCCATCGGGAATTTGAGAACGGCCGAGAGCGACGTGGCGGAAGCCTGGTCGATACTCGCGCGGGAAAGTGCTAAGGTGCCGGCATGAGCGCTCGCTTGCACGCCCTGATCATTGATGGCGACGGCGAAGGTAGCACAAAACGGACCGCAGAGTTGCAACGTGCCGGTTTCGAGGTAACGCTTGCCGGCAGTGTGACTGACGCGATCCGCTTGGCAGAGCAGCAAGAAGGCTTGGATGTGGCCTTACTTGATATCGGGCTATTCACTAAACTCAGTTCTCGGCTTGCTGCTGCAATCGAAGAACTCCAGCGCCAACGGACATCGGTACTTCAATTGAATCAACTGAAGAACGATCTTATCGCCGTGCTCGCGCATGATATCAAAGGGCCGCTGACGTCGATCGTCGGCTTCGCAGAGTTGCTTGAAGAAGGCTATCTCGAAGGTGATGCAGCGACGGATGCCGCGCGAACGATTCGTTCGAACGCTCAGCGTCTTGCGACCCTGGCCAATGACGTGCTCGCGCTTTCGCGCGTCGAGCACGGAGAACTAGACATCGCGGACGAGCGGGTTGAACTCGTACAATTGATACAAGAAGCGATCGACCTCCACACAAAGGAGCGCGCGATCGCGTTCCGCTATGACGTCGCGACTGCATTCGTTCGTGGCGATGCGGAACGTCTACGCCAAGTCTTTGACAATCTGCTTCGCAATGCAATCAAGTACTCTCCTAACGGCGAAGGCGTCAGCGTTGACCTGCGTCGCGAAAACGAGGTCTACGTCGTTTCGGTGACGGATCAGGGCATCGGCATCCCGCTAGACGAGCGGGAGCGTCTTTTCGATCGCTTCTCGCGCGGCTCGAACGCGCGTCGCGCGAAAATTGCAGGAACCGGCATCGGGTTGTTCATCGTCAAGATGATCGTCGAACGCCATGGTGGCGAGGTCGGCCTTGAGAGCACGGTCGGAGAGGGAAGCCGGTTCGACGTGCTGCTACCGGGCATCGATGCAGCACAATCGCTGCGTCCAATGCGCGTGACGCTTCTGAGCCCCGATGCGACGCTCTCACGCTTTACCGCATACGAACTTCGCACGCGCGGTTACCGCGTTCGCGAAACGTCGTCGCTCGCGGAAGCCGCAAATGGGGACTTGCGCAAGGGCGACGTGTTGATCGTCGACGATGGCGTCGCGTCAATTGCGGAAGTACGCTCATCGGTGACAGACGACGGCACCCTCCGAATCGTCGGACTCGGCGAACCGAACGAGGACGGCTGGGACGCTACGCTGCCCAAACCATTCCTGGCCGTTGACCTCTTGCGCGCGATCGATTCGCCCGCCAACCGTCTCGTGCGTCAGTAAAGACGCAAGTACGCGCGGTGCTCCCACGGGTGCACGGCGCGGCGGTACTGCTCGTACTCAGCGAGCTTGGCGTCGCGGAACGCGTGATACAAATGATCGCCAAGTGCTGCGCGCACGACGGCGTCGTTATCTAATTCTGTAATGGCCTGACGAAGCGATTTCGGCAGCGTTCCAATTCCGCGTTCCCGGCGTTCACGATCGTTCAAATCGTAGGTGGAGCCGGGAAGCGATCCCCCGGGAAGCAGTGAGCGCTCGACGCCGTCCGCTGCAGCGCCGAGCAGGACGGCGAGCGCGAGATACGGATTACAGGCGGGATCGGGGCTGCGCATTTCGATGTGGCGCGGACGCTCGGCCGGCGGTACGCGCACGAGCGCGTTCGCGCTGCGCTCGGACCATACGGTGTAAATCGGCGCGTCCCAAGCTGCGACGAGGCGTTTGTATGAGTTGACCGTCGGATTGCAGATAGCGGTAGTCGCTGCGGCGTGATCGAGCAGCCCTCCGACCACGTAGAGCATCGTTTCCTCGTCCGCATCGGGTCCGAGCAGGAGTTCGACGTGCAAGCCGCTCCCGGCGCGATCTTCGAGCGGCTTCGGCATGAAGGTCGCATCGAGTCCGAAGCCCGCCGCAACGTGCTTCGCAACCGTACGAAGCGTAAGCATGTTATCCGCGGCCGCAAGTGGATCATCGTAGGCGAAGTCGATTTCGTGTTGGCCGGCGCCGTGCTCGTGATGCGCCGATGCAATCCGAATGCCCATACTCTGTAGCGCCGCGACGATTGCATTGCGCGCATCTTCGCCGCGATCGTTTGCGGAAAAATCGAAATAGGAACCGACGTCGGGCGTCGCCGTGCCGCCTTCGAAGAGATAGAACTCTGCTTCGAGTGCAATTTGCAGCGATGGAAGCACGTCGCTTGCCCGCTCCACCGCGCGCTTGAGCGTCGTGCGTGGACAGCCTTCGAAGGGCGCTCCGTCCGGCATCTCGATATCGCAGAGCAACCGCGCTTCCGCACCGTCACCGCTCGACCACGGATAAAGCGCAAAGCTCGCCGGATCGGGGCGAAGGACCATGTCGAGTTCCTCGCCTCGCACGAACCCATCGATCGATCCGCCGTCGAACGTCACGCGTCCAGCCAGTGCGGCTTCAAGTTCCGAGACGGGAATCGAAACGTTTTTACTGACGCCGAAAATATCCGCAAAGACCAAACGCACGAAGCGCACGTTGTGGTCTTTTGCCAGTTTGATGACGTCGCGTTTATGTGTGGAGTGCATCAATCGCAATCGCTAGACGAAGAGTGAGTTGATCGTGCGGGCTCTCGAGCGTCCGGCCCGAGATCTCGCTGATTTGACGGAGACGGTAGAAGACGGTATGACGGTGTACGTTCAATTCCGCGGCCGCCGTTTTGACGTTTTGCCCGGTTGAAAAATAGAGACGCAGCGTACGTTCGAGTTCCGTTTGATGCTTTTCATCGTACGCGCGCAGCGGCGCAAGCGTCGTCTCGGCGAAGGTGCGCAGCGCTTCCGAGTCGGCGCCGCCGAAGAGCAGTGGATACGCGCCGAGTTCTTCGTATGACGCGACCCTGCCGCCACCGTAAATCCGTCGCGCGATGGCAAGCGACGCTTCAGCTGCGACAACCCCGCGCGCAACGTCGAGCAAACTGACAACGCCGCTGATGCCGCCGCAGAGGCGCAACTTGAGGTGCCGCTTCGCCGCCGTCTTCGGAAGAAGATGCGCCGCCGTCTTTGCGTTTTCGGCGTCGACTTCACGAACCGCAGGCACGACCGCAACGATCGCCGCTCCGCGTTCGACCAACCCGAGCTCGCCTTCTGAAACACGAAAAGCTTCGGTTGCAAGCGTTCGCAGCGCGTCGCCGCTATTCGGAAGCTCTTCATCGGGTTCGGCTTCCAGCGCGACACAGACGTAGTGATTGACGATAGCGACGCCGCGAGCGCCGGCATCTTCACGCGCCGCGCTTGCGTCGACATAACTCCGCTCGACGAGCCGCTCCCAAAAGGCGCGCTTTCGCCCGCGTCCACCCACGATGTCGCGCGCAAGTTCGACGGCAATCGCGCTTGCGGCAAGCCGGATCACGGGCAGCAGCGCTTCGTAGTCGGTGTTGCGCTCGCCGACCACCGAAAGCCAGCCGAAAGTCGCGTCGCCTACCGCGATGGGAACCGTGCGCGCGCGTTCGCCGTTGAGTCCACGTGCGCTCGCCGGAAGAGACCCTTTCCCGGCGGTCGCGACGGGACGCCAGTCTACGTCTTCGACCAGCACGCCGGCACCGGCGCGCTCCGCCAGAAGCGTCGCGAGCGCTTTCGCGCCGCCGCCGGAGGCTGAAACGCGCGCGAGCGCCTCAGCGAACTCGACGATCTGGTCGGGAGTCATGCCGCCGCCTTTCGGCGAAACGGAGCAAGGTTCTTGGAAATGGACGCAGCGGTTCTTCGTGAGGCAGTGACCTCACTATACGCCTATACTCCCGACGCGGTCGTGCTTTATGACTGCGACGGGTTAACCGTTGCTGCAAACGAGGCTGCGCAACTCCTCACCGGCTTCTCGCCGTCGGAATTCATCGGAACGTCGTACGAAACGCACTGCGCTCCGCGCGATATCGACCGCGTCCAGCTCGCGTTCCGAACGGCACTTGCGGGTAGCACGGATCACTTCGATACGAGCGCAAAACACAAGGACGGGACGGTCGTACCGGTTGAGTGCTACGTCTTCCCCGCGCGTTTCAACGATGAAATCGTCGGTATCTTTGCGCAGGCGCGCGACATCGTCGCGCTTCGTTCAGCCGAAGCGTCGCTGACGATCAATCAAGAAAAGTTCCGTTCGCTCTTCGAGTACCATCCCGACGGCATCATAGAGATCAAAGGCACGGGAACGATCTCACGTGTAAATGTTGCGCTCGAAAGCGAGACTGGATTTTACGGCGAGCAACTCGTCGGCAAGCGATGGACCGAGCTCGTTGCACCGGAGTTACGCGACGGCGCCGAGGAACTTCTGCGCTCGGCGATGCGCGGCGAAGCGATGGAGAACGATTCGCTGCTGCTCGACCGTTTGGGCAATCGCCTCGACGTGCAGCTCAAACTCGTCCCGCTTCACGTTGGGGACGAGATTCACGGCGCGTATGCAATCTTCAAGAACGTCACCGCGCAGAAGGATGCGGAGCGCGCGATTGCCGCGCACGGTGAACAGCTTCGCCGTCTGTATATGGTCGTCGCCGCAAAAGGCGAGTCGCTTGACAAACAGATCGACGGTGCGTTGCAGCTCGGAATCGAGCTCTTCGGCTGGGATCAAGCCTACGTCACGCATGTCGAAGGCGACCGCGCACGCGTGCTCAACGTCTATGGAGAACCGTCGCTAACGAAAGGCTCCGCGTATCCGCTCGCAACTGCTGTGACGAGCCACCTGCTCCACGGCCGCAATCCGCTCTTTATCGACGATACGGAGTCCGAAGAGTGGCGCAACGACCCCACACGCGGTATGGCGCCTTGGCGTTCGTATCTCGCCGTGGGTTTGACGGTGTTCGATCAGTTTTACGGCGGGCTCGTCTTTGCTGGTCACGTGCCGCGAACCGAAGGGCTGTTGCCGAACGAACGCGACATGGCGCAGCTGATGGGCTTGTTCATCTCGGCTGCGCTCGAACGCGCCGAGCAAAACGAACGCATTGAACAGCTCGCCTTCAACGACTCGCTTACCGGGCTTCCGAATCGCGTCCTCTTCAACGACCGCCTCGAACAAACGATCGCAACCGCGCGGCGCTACGATCGAGGGTTTGCGGTGATGTACATCGACGTCGATAAGTTCAAGCTCGTCAACGACAGCTACGGTCACGGCATCGGCGACGAAGTCTTGCAAGAGGTTGCCAAGCGATTACGTGAGGCAACGCGCGAGAGCGACACCGTTTCACGATTCGGCGGCGATGAGTTCGTTATACTGCAACCAATCGTCGACGGACCGAGCGACGCTGCCGATCTTGCGCGCAAACTCAATGTGTCGATGCAAGAACCGGTCGTGATCGAAGGCGTGAAGCACAGCGTGCACGTCAGCATGGGGATTGCGCTTTACCCCGGCGATGCGCAGACGATCGACGGGCTTATGGAAGCCGCCGATCGCGCACTTTATCGCGCCAAGAAGCAGGGCCGAAATCGGTGGTGCTTCGCGAACGATGACGTGGCGCGGCGCGAGTTAAAGGGCCCGCTTAACCGCCGCCAAGCTGCGGAATAAACGGCGCAACGACCGACAGAATCGAGAGAAGGCCGACCACGACCGCCGTGGTCCATCCGACGGCGTTCCCGATGACGCCGTTCGTATAGTCGCCCATCACCGATTTGCGGTTGATGATGATCAGCATCAGGACGAGTTCGAATGGCAGCAGTGCGCCCTGCAAGGCTTGCGCGAAGAGGATCATCTTCAGCAACGGCAGACCGGGAAGTAAAACGAATCCCGCGCCGATGATGAGGCCGGCGGCAAAGAGCGTGAAGAACAGAGGCGCTTCCGAAAACTTGCGGTCGACCGCCGCTTCAAAGCCGAGGGCTTCGCAGACGATATAACTCGTCGAAAGCGGAAGCACCGTCGCCGTGAAGAGTCCCGCGTTGAGGATGCCGAGCGCGAAGATCGTCGACGCGGCCGCTCCGGCGAGCGGTTTTAAGGCGACGGCAAAATCCATCGCGTCTTGCGGATTGAGCTTCGCCCCATGTTCGTTCGCCAAGAAAATGGTCGCGGCGTTCGCAACGATCATGAAGCCGGCAAGCGCGATCGCCAGAATCGATCCGTTGATAACATCGGCTCGCGCCAGCGGCAGGTCTTCCGGCTTCGAACCTTTCTCGACGACTTGAGACTGCAGAAAGAACTGCATGTACGGCGAGATCGTCGTGCCGATGACCGTAATGACCATAGCGATCCACCCCGGCGTCTGCCACTGAAAGTGCGGAACCAACGTGCCGGCCGCGACCGCATGCCAATCCGGGTGCGCGAGCACCGCGGATATGATGTACGTGAGGTAGATCAGCGAAAGGACGACGAACGTTCGCTCGACGACTTTATCGTTAAACTTCAGAACGAAGAAGAAGACGCATATGAGGGAAACGGGCACTGCGATGTAGCGTGAGATGCCCCAGTTTTCCGCAGCCGCTGCGATGCCGGCGAACTCCGTCGACGTGATCAGCGTGTTGATCAAGAAAAGCACGAGCATCGCCAAGACCGAGATCTTTACGCCGAAGTTCTCGCGGATGAGCGCCGCAAGTCCCTTGCCGGTGACGCATCCCATTCGAGTCGACATCTCTTGCACGACGATGAGTGCCACCGCAAGCGGCACCATCACCCACAGAATGTCGTATCCGAATTGAGCGCCCGCAGACGAATACGTGGCAATACCGCCGACGTCGTTGCCGGCGGAGGCCGTGACGAATCCCGGGCCGAGAACTGCCGCAATAAGCAGCAGCGATCGCCGGAGCGATCGCCGCCGCTGCGGTTGTGCGGCGACGTAGTCAGCCGCCGACACTTGCCTGCTGCGGGCGGCGCGTTGCGGTGCGGTGTGTTGTGAACTTGGGTAGACGGCGGGCCATGTCCTCAGGCATGATTGCATCGATCGCGTCGTCGACAGTCACGATGCCGAGCATCTTTCCCGACTCGTCGACGATCGGTACCGCGAGTAAGTCATAACGCGCTATCGTCGCGGCGACTTCTTCCGCCTCAGTGTCCGGGCGAAGCGTGACGAGATCCGAATCCATGATCGCTTCGATCGACTCTTCGGGATCGGCGAGCAGCAGCGTTCGCAACGAAAGCGCACCTAGCAGCGTGTCTTCTTTGTCGACGACGTAGAGGTAATAGATGAACTCGGACGTCGGTGCGATCTCGCGAATCTTCCTGATCGTCGCTTCCGCGGTGCGATGCGGATAAATCCATGTGTAGTCGGTGGTCATCAATCCGCCGGCCGTATCTTCCGCGTATTTGACGAGCTGACGTAGCTCGCTCGCCGTGTACTCGTTCATTTCGGCGAGCAGCTCTTGCTGCTGCTCCTCGTCGAGTTCGGAGAGCAAATCGGCCGCGTCGTCGGAGTCCATCTCTTCTATGATGTCGGCGGCGCGTTCGGTGCCGATATCTTCGATCAGCGAGCGCTGCGTTTCGGGTTCGAGATGCTCGAACGCATCGGCTGCCGTTTCATCGTCGAGTTGACGAACAACCGCTGCGGCTTCGCGCGCCGAAAGATCTTCGATGATGTCCGCAAGCTCGGAGGGGTGAAGCCGCGAGAGCTTGCTTTCGGTGACGGAAAGGCTGACTTGCGACGGATTGGTGTCGCGGATCGGGGACACCGAGTCCCACGCAATCATCGAACGGGGAATAGACCGGTAGATCGCCGGCGTGAACCGCTTGCCGAACGATTTAAGACCGAGACGGCGGAGCAATCCGCCGATGCCGACGTCCGCCGCAACGACGCGCATAGAATCGCCCGCCTTTGCGATCTCGATGTCGTTGATGCGCACGACTTTGCGTCCGTCGACGTCGACGATCTGCTTGTCGAGAAGATCTGCGATGAGGTACAGCGCGTCGGCCTCCGGCGGTGCCGGTTCTTTCGGTGTATAGTTCAGCGCAATGGAACCGTCTGCGTCGATATCGGCGACGGTATCGATCGGCGCGTAGCGGGGACCTTTCGTCGTCTTGATGACGAGCCCGTCGATCTTCGGAAAAACGTCGTCCGGTTTATTGACGAGAAAATCGCTGACTTTCCCAATCGGAATCTGGTTGACGGTCGCCTTGCGACCAACTAATTCCGAAACGAATCCCTCGGTAAATCCCACGCTCATCACCCCCTCTCGCCATCAAAAAAGCCGTCCGCCTCGCTGGCGGCCGGCTCGAATGGGCGCAGGGATCGTATCCGACGCTACCTCATTCGCTTCCGAGCTTTGGCACCACGCATCGTACCCCAGTAACGGGGAGCCGCGTTAGACATCGCCTTGTATCGGCGTAGTCTGGTCTACCTCACTTGGCGTCTCTCGACGTTTCGGGGCAGCGGCATGTGTATCGCGTGGACGCCTCACCTAGCGAGGTATCCTCCTTTAAGTATAGGGTCCGGGGTCAACCCCGGGTTACGCGACTAAGGCGTTGATCAGGAGTGACGCGAGTTGCCGGGTGCTCAGCTCCGACTGCTGAAGCACAGACGTGCCGACCTGCGTGAGGATTTGCTCTTTTACGAGTTCCGTCGTCGCGGCGCCGACGTCGAGATCGCGAATCGAACTCTCGGCCGCCGTTTGATTGATGTATTGAATCGAAGCGTCGTTCGCAGCTTCAGATAGCGAGACGATTTGCGCACCGATCTCCGCGCGCTGTCCAACGATCTTGTCGAGCCCGTAGTCGATTTTTGCTTCCGCGGCTTGATTTGCGAGGACGTCGCCGACAACGATTTGATTGACGCCGAGTTCTTGAGCGCTCACCGATCCGATTGAGACGGAAAGCGTTGTGCCTTCATTCGTTCCGGTGTTGACCTCGAGGGCATGCCCCGTACTCGCTTGTTGCGCGGGAACCGAAACGACGATGGCTTCTTGTCCGACATCGTTGACGCTCAGTCCATTGAACGCGATTTGGAACACCGGATTGCCGGCTTGATCCGTAAAGGTATACGGCGCTGAGCCGGGGCCATACTCGTTGAAGAAGTTTTGTCCCTGAGGTACAGCTCCAGGCGTTACGTGAAGTACGTCGACTTCGTTAGGTCCGTTCGGATCGGGGCTTTCGACTTTAACGGTGACTTGCAACAGATTCGTCGACGCATCGTACGAATCGACGGAGAACGAAAATTCGGTTTGTTCGTTGGCTGATATCTGCGTGCCGCCGGGGTTCGGCGTGAGATTGTCGATCAACGGACTTCCAGCGCCTGGGCCAACCTGCGGATTTTGAACGTAGAGGAACTGCGCCGGCTGATACTGGGTCGACGATAAACTGCCGTCGAGTAGTTTCAGACCGTTGAAATTGGTATTCGAGGAAATGCGGTTGATCTCGAGTGTGAGCTGATCGATTTCGGTTTGGATTGCGGCCAGATTTTCGGGTGAGTTCAAGTCCGAGTTCGCCTCCACTACGAGACTTCTCATCCGTTGGAGTGCCTGCGTTACGGAAGACATCGCGCCCTCCGCTACCGTGAGCGCATTGCTCGCAGTCTGCACGTTAGTAATGCCTTGCTGGAGACCGCTACTAACAGTGTGCAGAGATTCGGCAATGGCGAGACCGCTAGGATCATCGGCGGCGGACGTGATGCGCAGTCCGGTGGACAGTTTGGTAGTGAGGCTTTCCAATGCGGACTGGTTCCTGTCCATGTTGTACAGGATTGAGTCGAAGCTATCGGAGAGCCCGAGGCGCATCTAGCGTTGCACCTCCGCATCGATCAGACGTGGCAAAACAGAGACGATCCTCAACGATCTTCCCTGCTCTGTCGTCCTTCGATGCACTGTCGCCAGCACTGGCAGCACATCCATGTTCGTCCTGTATTCTCCCATCCTTGGTGTGAACACAGTCCCCGCTGCCACCCGTCGGCAACGGTTCCTATATAGATTGTCTATCGGCCCGCTAACGCAAATCTTGACGCCTTTAACAGGCTTGCGTCTGTAAATGTTGGTCTTACCCGCCGAATCCTTGAAAAGCGATGGGTAGGCCATTGCAGGTCCTTGGCCTGCTTCTCATGCTCTCGTCTCTTTGCGGCTTGTTGCTCCTCGGTGAGGGCGCGGGCCTCATCGCATTTGCTGACCCGTGCGTTCCGGATGGCGTGAGCCCGGCTCCGGCAGGTCCGTCCACCGTCCAAATGACACGCGCTACGCCTCAGCCGGAAAAAGCGCCCGCAAAAGAGTTAGATAGCTACCCGGTGTTCGCGCCGACGGAGACGCTCGCGACGCCGGCGCCGTCTCCGACACCCGAGGCAACTGCAACTCCGGCGCCCGCTGGAAGCGCATCTCCCTCGCGTGGTCCGGCTCTCGCACCATGTCCGACGCACCGCCATCATCTCTTCGGTGAAGGTCCGATCGAGGTGTCGGGTAACGGTGGTGTCGATCTCGGAACGCATCGAGCGAGTGCCGACAGTTACAGCCAACAAGATAATGAAGCGAATCTTTCGATGGCGCTGCATGTCGGCCGCCGGACGGAGCGCTCGTCCATCAGTCTCGATCAAAGCTTTGGCGCAAATAACGGCGCCTACAATTTATCGCAGCTCAATCTCGTCTATAGTACGCCGCAGTATTATCTGGGTTACGGGATCGTCTCCGACTCGAGCGATTCACAGCTCGCAGCTACCACGTTCAATCGCGGCATTACGCTCGGCGTCCCCAAGGGACGCGATGAGGTCGACCTCATTCTCGGGCGTTCGCAAGGTCTCAACGGCGAAAGTTACGGCGTCGTCGGACTTCGCCACAACGCGGCGTATCCGCGAGGATTGCTTTTTTCGCAGACGCTCTACGTCGCGCGCGGCGACCAGTCGCATGCGCGCAATACGACGCTTGATTTTTCCGTAGGTCAGTATAAAGCGGGCGCAACGTATCGCGCTGAAGCCGCTCTGAGCAATACATCTGGTGTGTCGGGACTCTCCAACGGCACGCGACTTGCATATGAGCTGCACGCAGACTATCTCGGCTCGAACACATCGACGAGCATCGGCTACTTCACGATTCCCGTGGGATATCTCACCCTAGGTTCAGCGTATACGAGCGAAAAGAATTTTTCGTTTACGAACCGCCGGCCGCTCTTTGAGCGTGGCTTACTCACGCTCGATTACGGCGATCTCTTCACGACGATCAGCGACACGCAAAGCAAAACACAGCATGAAACCGTGAACCTTACCATGCCATTCGGAAGCATCGTTACGTCGCAAGCGCTGCTCAACTTCGCGCAGGGAACTTCCGACGGCGTCGATACGAACGAGCGCGATGCGGGGTTGACGCTGAACGAACAGCTGAAGTCGCTCGGGTTGACGCAAACGATTCAAGGCAGTCAGCAAATGACGAACGGCGGCGGAACGATTGGCCAAACGCAATATGCCTTTGGAGTAACGCAGCCGGTGTGGCGCGGTTTTCTCATGCTGGAAACGACACGGACACGAGTTTTTGGCGACGGAACGCTGTCGGCCCAAAATGAGAATGCGATCAACCTTATGGAACCGATCGGACTGAAGACGCAAGTGTCGTATGGGATCGATTCCTTGCGCATCAATACCGACAGCGGGCTCTCGGGATCACTTACCAATCAATTGACGCAAACGTACTCGGTGACGCGGCGCTTCTCGCCGCTCGTCGGCGCACGCTTAACGTATACCGTGACGCGTCAGAGCGGGACGCTCGGTGGTGTCGCGCATTCGTTTAACGTCGATATTACCGGACCGCTCGCGTTTGGCGCAGCGTCGCGCTACTCCGGACGTGTCAATCCGAACCTTCCGGCCACCGTCGAGGGCCACGTTTACTTACAAAACGAGGCCTCGGCCTACGGTCTCGTCGGTAACCGCGGCATTTCCAATGTGCTGGTTACGCTCGACGGCGGCGTCACGCAGCGCACGGATGCGACGGGCAACTTCGAATTCCGATTCGTTCGCCCGGGAGCGCATACGCTAACGATTGCGACCGGGACGCTGCCTCCGGGCGTGATCCCCGATACGGCGACGCAAAGCTTTAGCGTCCAGGGCGGACAGATCTTCAACGTCGACTTCTCGGCGGGCATGTTTGCCGGCGTGCAAGGGCGCGTTACCGAGAAGCGCGGTGACACAACCGTTCCGGTTGGCGGCATCCAATTAACGGTCGACGACCATCAACGTGGCTTCACGGCTTCGGACGGCAGCTATCAGATCGGTCATCTTTCGCCAGGAAAGCACGTCATCGCGATCGTTGCGGAATCGCTGCCGTCCAATCTCACGGTTCCGGGAACCGGAAAACAAGACATCAACGTCGCCACCGGCAACCTGACGACTCTAGACTGGACGCTCGCGGGCCTCGGCTCAATCGAAGGCGTTGTGCTCTATACGGCCGACTCGGGCTTCGGCGACCTTTCCGGTGCTAGGAACGTCTATGTCGTTGCTGATCCGGGCGAGCACGCGGCGATCACCGATGACGACGGCCATTTCGTAATCGACAATTTGCCCGTCGGGCAGTACACGTTGAGCGACGATCAGGACTCGCTCCCCGACGGACAAGCCGTCATTCAGGGACCGGACGGGCAGGTCTCGATTCAGGGGAGCGAAGCCGTGCGCGGCGTTACATTTAAAGTAGGGCCGCAGGCCAAGCAAGTTGTCTTTACGTTCTCCGGTGGCAGCAGTGCCGCGGTACAGGCCAACTTCATTCCCGATCAGGCGCCGCCAGCCGGCGTGACCGAACTGGTTGTCTCCACAAACGCTAAGGGAATCCGTTCCGTGAGTGCCGCCGGCGACATCGGAACGTTCCCGCTACGTTATGTTGCTTCTCGAAAGGCCTGGATCGCGCGCATCCGTGTGCCACAACTTTCGAATGGAGACTATCCCGTACACGTGACCGTCGACGGGGATACAAGCGGTGGTGCCGACGCGTCGCTCACGATCAGTAACGCAATCGCACCGGTTATTGCTCATGGCGTGCCGTCCCACCCAAATTCGGGTGAGCCCGTTCGAGTCGTTGCGAAAATCGTCGCCGACGTGGAAGACGGTGACCTCGTCGCATTCGAGAGTGGCGAGCAGATAAAATTGCCGAAGCCTCGCGGCAATGTCTATGCGTTCACTGTTCGCGTGACGCACGCGCTTCCGTTCCGCGGAATCATCTTC
Organism: Vulcanimicrobiia bacterium; assembly: GCA_024281135.1. The sequence continues at coordinate 82,520 of JAMXLG010000047.1, forward strand.
ACGAAACGAGGGGAACGCATACCCTTCGTCATCCAGCCGTAGCGGTTTGCGACTCGCGCTGACTTTTGTCGCCAGACAAGCAGGCGGTGCTTGCTCGTTTGTCATCGAGCCGTAAACTGCCGGTTAGTAGGCAGTTAAGTTTCCGGTTACAATGCTGGGTCGTCTCAAGCCCCCGCTTGCTATCTCCGAAGAACGTTATGTGGGAGCCAGGTCAATGATTGGCCCGCTTCCATCGGACGGCTCGGGTAGCCCGGTCCGTATGCGATTGCAAGAGAAAGGACTCTACAAGTGAAGCGAGCTCTAGCCTTAGTGGCAATGCTTGCAAGCGCGGCGGCCATGAGCAGCCCGGCGCTGGCAGTTGGCACGCCGCAATACGGTTCAGTCAAACTGGAATGGAACGTAGCGACCGCAATGACCGCGGTGATCCACAGCAGCTACACGGCAGCGTTTGCATACGCAGCGCCGGCCGCCAATCTCGCGAACCCCACGGGCACGTGCCCGGCTGCCGGCGGTGCCGGTAACGCGGATCTCACCCTCGATTATGGCACCCTGACGCCGTCGCTTTCGGCCAGCGTGGGTTGCACGTACCTCAACGCCGTCGGCGCGTCGGTTATCGACAACGATTCGAGCGGCGTGAAAGTGTACGAAGCGCTCGATGCCGCGCTCCCGGCCGGCACCAGCCTCTGCGCCTTCCCGAACCAAGGTGCAGCGTTTCCGGAAACCCTCGGCGCTTCGATCACGCAATCGACGCGTACGGGCACCGGACCAGCGCCGAGCACGACGTGCGGCACCGCTCCCGGCGCGACCGTTCCGGTAGCTGCCGGTGGTGCGACGACTGGTACGGCAGGCACCTCCAGCATAGTGGGCGGCACCGGTGAAACTTACCAAAACGCCACGTCGCCGTACTCGATCGGTGGTCTGCCCTGGATCTCGACCGCGGCCGCGAACGCGACGGTCGGCTACGCCGGTGAAGATCTCCAGCTCGTCCTGAGCAACACGGTTTCGTCAACGACCACGCAGCAGAGCGCGATCATGACGATCCAGTTCATCCCGAACTAAGAACCAAGCGTCTAATCTACGAGTCTAGCCGAGCCGAATATGTCGGGTGGTATGAAACGTTCCTTGCACGCCGTAGCAGCGGCAATCTTGATGGCTCTCTGCGCGACATATCCGGCCTCAGCTGACCTCTCGCTCGACGTCGCTCCCGCGAAGCTCGAGTTACAGATCGCCCCGAACACGACGCAAACGTTTCCGATCACGGTACGGAACAGCGGCACAGCGCCGCTCCACATTCAGGTCTCGTTATCGGACTTCGCACTAACCCCAGGCGGCGATTACATCTTCAGCAAGGCGGGATCCAACCGGTATAGTCTCGCGACATGGATTGGTATCAATCCTCGCGAGTTTGATATACCAGCAAACACCGTGCAACAGGTGCGTGTAACGCTCAACGTTCCACAAGCCGTAAGCGGTGAGTACTCAGGAATCGTTTTTTTCACGACGCGCCCCGAGCGTCACGCCACGCACGGCATCACGTTCGCCGAGCGCGTCGCAGCGAAAATCTATGCCTACACGCCAAGTGCGCTTCGTATCGATGGTGCCGTCGACGGAATCGCCGTCAAGGAAACAGGGATCGGCGAACGCTTCTTGGTCGGATTCAAAAATCGCGGGAACGCACACCTCTACGTCAACGGAAGAATTGAGGTGCGCAAAGGTGACCAGGTAGTCGCACGCGTGCCGTTCGCACCTCAACTCCTCGTTGGACGCGGTGAGCGCCGTGTGATCGAAGCCTACGTTACCGATAAGCTTCCGCCGGGATCGTATACAGCGCTTGCGCTGCTCGACTTCGGTGGACCGAATCTTGCGGGTGGACAAACAACTTTCACCGTGAAGTAGCGGTGCTGTAGCGCTAAGGAAGGCGTTGAAAATACAGGATGTTACGTAAGCTTCAGTTGGCTCTCGTACTCCTCGCGATCGTCGGAATGATCGCGGGTGTGTTCGCTAGCCCCCGCATCGCGGGAGCCGCGACACCACCCGCGCATCCAATCGATGATCCGGTGCCGACGCATCCGAACCCGATCGAGCTCCGTACGCCGCCGCCGCTTCCCTTTGGTGCATCCCCGACTCCGAGTGCGAGCCCAGTGCCTGGCGCAGGTCCGAATGGTACGTCCGGCAACGGCGCACCGTCAGATATTCCGGCCGGCATAACGGAAGTGCGCACGTGGTCCGTCAACAAGAGTCTTCCGCGCCCTCAACACATCCCCAAACTCTCGCAGTTTCTCGTGAAGTCGGGCAAGTCGCGGTACTCCGTACGTCAGGTGATGTCGGGTTCCGCCGCGCGCACCGCCATGAGGGCGATGAGCGCGCACACGGTGCGGCCGATGTCGGCCGATGGAAGCACGATTCTGCTAACCGGCGATCAATCGAACTTCTTCGAGAACGACATCACGCTCTCGTACGGACAACAGATTTATGTGCTGTGCGAGAACATGGCGACGACGGACAGCATCAAGTATTATGTCTATCCTCCCGACGGCAGCGGACCGTATGTAAGCGGTACCGTGGCCGTGAGTGGGACGAGCGGCAACAATACCTGTAACAATTATGGGTATTTCAATCTGTCGACGCCGTTTGGCGGCTTCAACAGCGGCACGGTCAACGGAACGGCCTATCCGGGTGTTTGGGTCGTGGCGACGTACGATACCACGACTGGTACGCTCACGAGCGAGACGAACATCATCGCGAGTTCAGCGTTCAACTTCACGACGTATGCCGACGTCGCGGAATCGACGCCGTCGCTCGAGTTCTCGCAAGGCAGCACGATCGCTGTCGGCGCTACCGGTTTGAATCCGAACCACTACTATGCCGTGGGTTGGGTTTATACGTCGGGTGCCGGTCAGCCGTGTGTCTATTCCGTTCCAACAGTAGGCGCCGGAAAAACGGGCGTATGCTTTACCGGGGCCGCGACCGGCGTTCAGGCGTTCAGCGGGGATTTCGAACAGTGGTGGAACAGTTCGAGTTCGCCATCGACGAGCGCCGCATCGAGCGGCACGTACGACGTCGAGTTGTATGACACGACGACGTCGGAGATGATCGGGCATCAACAAATCTCCATGGAATCGTCGACGGCATCGTGGACGTTGACACCCTATAGCTCCACCGGTGCGACGCCGCCGCCTGGAATGGCGTACAACAATATCTTTGCAACGGACGGGTTGACGGACAACTCGACGACGGGCTTGACGTATGCGGCAAGCGGTCTCGCCGCATCATCAAACGGTCACCCGGTCTACGTCTCCATCGCAAATCCGAACGGCGTGGTTCTGACGAGCCCGAACAACACGGCGGGATATCCGACGCAAAACGCGTTGAGCGTCGCCAATTCAACGTCGCAAGCTGGTGGCGCAATCTCGAAGCAGATTGCGTTTCCGCTCGATTTCAACGAGCAGATGGCGTACGGCCCAACGCAAAACCCTTTCGCGCCGAACGTCTATAGCGCGCAGCTCTACGACACCAGCTCGAAGACCGTCATCGGTGCGCAGTCGTTTCAGGTTCTCGCTTACGCGGCCGGCTTCTCATGGGCGGGTGGAACCGTCGTCAATGCTGCGCCGGGCACTGGTGTGACCGAAAACGTCACGGTCACGAATACCGGTAATCAGAACTACGGTACATGGAACGGCGATGGCGTCAACGGCGTCGAGATTGCGCCGAACGCAAGTTATAACGAGCAGCTCAATCTCGTCAGCACGACGGCTACCGACTCTGCCGGAAACGTCTGGAACGTCTTCAGCGTCGGCAGCGGTAAGAACGAAATCATCTACGCTGAGCCGGTGAACCTTTCGTCGGGTGCCTCACTGCCTGTCGGCGGAACGCTCTCATTTAATATCAGCATTCAGGTAGCCAACGGGCAATGTACCTCCTCACCGTGCTATTTCGACACAGCCATTCGTCCTCGCCACGGCGTGGCTTACAGCGGTGTCGACAGCGTTTCGAATGCACTCGGCATTCTTGCAAACGGCGTTCCGCCGTCTTCGGTTGTCGCGACTGCAACGTGGGCCGTGCAAAGCGAGTCGGCGACCGCGAACATGGCGGCGCGCGTCGCGGACTTCAACCATCTCGCCTACATTCTCGGAACCGCAAATGCGCCGTCCAGTGATACTTACAAGATCAATCTAACGATCAATAACGCCTCATCGCCCGGCGGCCACAAGATGATGGATTTGAAGATCGTGATGCCCTCGGTGCTCGACATGAATGCGAGTCCGCCAACGATTGCGTCGTCGCCCGCCGGCACCGGTACCTGGAAGGTCGTGACAAACTCGGCGAACGCTGCGCTCGGCGGAGCGAACGTCTTTGAGTTAACGTGTAATCCGACCTCACGCGACAGCTGCGGCATCAGTTCCGGCAGCACCGGCACGTTTACGCTGAGCTTCCCGCTCTTCAGCGGATCGTTCGTCGAACAAGACACCGCGATGACGGCGAACTTCGACGGCGGAGGCAGCTGCGGCCAGTGTAACGTAACGTCGTACGTTCTCAACGCAACGAACACAACTGTGAACGGCATCGCGGGTCTGACGAATATCGACTCGATGATGCTCGGCGGATTCTCGCTCAACCCGACGTTGATGTACTCGTCCTTCTCGCCGAACACGGTAGGCACCGGCGTGGCAACGTCGGCAACGCTCGTCTATAACAACACTTCAACGTCGCAGGATCCGAATCCGGATTACGTGGACCAGGTGAACCTCGTCTTCCCCGCGGCCATCAATCCCGCTAGCATCACCGTGCCGAGCGGCTGGGTTGCGACGCAGACGAGCACCGACAACTGGCAGATCGCGCTTTGCGCCGCGCCGACGAATGCGACCCCGTGTTCGACGAACGAGACGACTGCGATCGCGCCGGGCGGGTCGCTGTCCATGACGATGAACTACAACGCCCCGGGTCCGGCGGCCGGCACGTACAACGTAACGTGGTACGCGACCGGAGCAAACGGTGGTGAGAACACGAGCGCGATTACGACTACCGCGAGCATCACGTTCAGTGCGACGTCGGCTTCCGTCGCCTTCACGAAGGTGAACGGTGTTGCGGTTACGAGTGGCGAGCCTCAAACGGGCACCGACGTCACGACCAACGGCACAACGTTCGTCTACACGATCACGAACAACGGTGCGTCGGCAATTAACTCGGCGTCGATCGTGATTCCGAACACGACTCGTGGCGGAACAAGCGGTGCGGACGCGACGGGTAGGTATTGGACGATCACGAGTGCACCAACCGTTACAGTTAGTGGCGGTTCTACCGGAACAGCCGGAACGTGTAGCGGCACCTTGAACGCGGCGCAGTACTCGAGCGCAACCGCTTCGGGCAGCGGCGCGATCAACCTGAGCGGCTGTAACATCGCAACAAACGGGACGATCACGGTGACCTTCACCGCGCAAACGCCGTACTTGATCGGTAGCGACTTCCTGTTCTCCGCGACCGTGAAGAGCGGCGCGACGCAGGTCAATGCTCAACCGTCGTACAGCTCGTCGAACGCGATGCTGATCGTGATCAATGGAACGCTGACGATTCTTACGCCGGGCAACGGCTCGGTCAATGCGGGCAACATGCTCTCGTCAGCGACGGGAAGCGGCGCTAGTCCGTCGACCTCATGTATCGGCTGCGGTGTGACGATCGGAAGCCCGTCGCTGATCGACTTTGGTGTCTTCTCCGGGACGTTTACCGCTACCGACATCGTCGATGCGAGCGTCATGTCGGACGCAAACTCTCCGAACTCGTGGACGCTGTATATCTCCGCCGGCACGAATCCGTCGAATATGCTCTACACGCAGGTTCACAGCGCGAGTTCATCGAGCGCCACGAATCTAACGTACAGCGCCACATCGATGACGCTCGTTCCGATAACGAGTCCAGGATTACAACTGACCACGTACACCGGAACAGGGCGACACGCGCCGTCTGACACGGTGCAGAACTTCCAGGTGCAGACCGGCGGCAACACGTCGCCACAAAACGTCACGATTACCTACACGTTGGTGTTCAACTAATGCGTGGCCTAAGACGGCTCCCGACCATCGCCTTCCTCGTTGCCGCAACGTACGTCGCGTTTGCGGGACAGAGCGCCCGCGCTCAGGTCAACTACGGGTCCGCGAAACTCGCATGGACCGTTACGCCGATTATTACGTTGAGCTTGACACCGAACTATCAAGCGGGATTTGGCCCGTCCGGCGGTTCAGGTTCAGGTTCGACGCCGGCACCCGGGTCAGGGGCAGTCTTAAACGGCGGTGTCATCGACTTCGGCAACCAAGTCGTTCAAGGTTATCAGTACATCTACAAGTACGCCGTGCAGGCGGGAGTGCTGACGAACGACGGCGGCGGCTTCACGCTTTACGCGGAAGGTACCGACATCAACGACACCACGAACGCAACGACCGTTCCGATCAACCAGATCTTGTATTGGCTCGTTTCAAACCCGGGGAACAGCGAGTACTCCGCGGCAACGGCCTTTACGAAGACCTCGTATCCCACGAGCGCGGGTTGCGGTGGCCAGTGTATCAACTACACCGGAAAACCGCCGGCGACTGCAGTCGTGTGGAACTACCCGACGTCGACGATGCCGCTGACAAACCATACGGCGACGCAAGGCTACGATTATCAGCTTCGCCTCGGGACCGTCAATAATCCCGATAACTTCAGCGTATACATTACCTACACGGCGGTGGGAAATTGAAGAAGCTCGCATTTTTCGTTCTCGTCGTCGTCGCGGTGCTCGTTACCGGGCGCCAAGCCGTTGCGATTCAAGCGACGCTTGCAACCAAGAACATTAGTGTCACGATCATCGTGACGCCGTCACCGACGCCGATGGCGTACGCACCCGTGAACGGCGCGGGGACGGCGATTGCTCGCCAATCGATGCCCGTGATGCCGAATGTTGCTTCGATGCTCGCCTACGATCCATTCTCGCTCGGCGACATGGTTGCTCAAACCACGCCGCCACAAGGCAGCGTCAAAGTACAGTTCACCGTGAAGCCCGACCCCTCGTACCAATATTTTCACCTGACGCCGGTCAATACGACGATGAACGCCGGGTACGGAAGCAACACGTTCACCTGTGTATACATGGTCTTCGGGAAATACGCTACCGCGTGGCAGATCAACGATTGGGCGTACGGTTCGAACACTTCGGGTGGTACCGCCGGATTCAACCAGTTTCCGATGTACAACACACCGACCTCGAGCGATCTCAGTTGGCTCGCCGAAGGTGTGACTTCAACGTTTGCGATCTTTTCTAATGCCGGTGCGCCCGGACAGCTGACGTTCAGTGGAACCGCAGGTCAGACGCGCAACGTCTGCATCGATCTTTCGGTCACCGTGCCGAGCAACGTCGCGGCCGGAACGTACAATGCGACGATTAGCTATCGTATGATCCACAGCTAAGCACAAGCGCGAAGAGCCCAAAGAGAAGCACAATCGAGTAGACGCCGCTGCTTTGACGGTGAAGCGCATCGTATGCCGCCGTCATCAGCGGCGTCGCTTCCATCCGCGGAACGATTGCTTGCGTTTCAAGGATACCAAAGGCAATCGCAATCGCGATGCAGAGCACAATGCTGATCTTACGGCGTGCCGTTTCGCCTTGAATGCCGAGCGTGATCAAGGCTGCTAGAATGCCGATCACGGTGCCGAACGCAGTGACCGCACGCACCGACGCCGCGATTGTTGCAGCAAATGCGTGGGTTGGACCGACGTTTGCGAAGGCAATCGGCGCGAAGAGGAACGCGAACCCCGCCATCGCACCTACCCACAGTCCGAGCAGCACGATTCGAACGACGTACAAGACCTTGGCAATCATAGCGTGAGCGATTCCACCATCTACCCTCCCGACCCGTTAACCGTTGCGCTCGAGGCAGCGCGCGAGGGCGCCGCTGTGCTACTCGATTACGCGCACCGGCCGCTCGAAATCGTCGAGAAGGGACGACGCGCCGACATCGTTACCGCTGCGGATCGCGCGAGCGAAGCGGTGATTCTCGGCAAGCTCCGAAGCGCGTTTCCGAAGGCGAGCGTTCTCGCGGAAGAGAGTGGCCGTTACGCAGGCAGTTCTGACGAGCGGTGGATCGTCGATCCACTCGACGGCACGACGAACTACGCCCACGGCTACCCGTTGTATTGCATCTCGATTGCCTTCGAACGCGCCGGTGAACTCATTGCCGGTGTAGTGTATGCGCCGGCGCTCGATGAGTGTTTTGCTGCCGAACATGGCGCGGGTGCACGTCGCAACGATGCGCCGATGAAGGTCTCGGAGATCGATACTCTCGCGCATGCAATGGTGTGTACCGGGTTCCATCCGGCTGATTTTCCTCGCAATGGAAAATACTTCGAGCGCATGTCGGGCTTCGCGCAGGCTGTTCGACGCGACGGCTCAGCGGCGCTCGATCTCGCAAACACTGCTTGCGGCCGGTTCGACGGATTCTGGGAATGGGACCTCAACCCGTGGGATGTCGCGGCGGGAACGCTACTGGTGACCGAAGCGGGTGGGCGCGTTACGCGGATAGATGGGACGTCGCCGGCTCTAGACGCGCGCTCGATTCTTGCAACGAACGTAAGGATTCACGACGAGATGCAGGGCGTTCTCGCGGACGTACCGTAGGGCTTACCATGAACGCACCCACGCTTGCGCGTATTCTGGGGTCGCTGTTATTCATTGCGGGCATTGCGGGATTGCTCCCATGGACCGCGCCTGCCGCTCCGCTCGACGCTCCGGTGATTACGCTCGACGCATTCTACCGCTTCATCGCCGGCGTCTTTCCGGTGAATGCCGCAGTGGATGTGCTCTACCTAATCTTCGGCCTGTGGGGATTTATCGCCGCGATGGGTTTTAGATCCGCGGTCGTCTATTGTCGCGCCGTGACGTGGGTTTATCTCATTCTCGTTGTGCTAGGCGCTCTGCCGGTCTTTGCGTTTTTCACGCTCTTCGGTGCGGCACCCATCTACGGCTGGGATGTGCCGCTGCACACTGCGATCGTGCTTCTCGCCGCGTACGGCGGTTACGGTCGCGGCTCGTTCGAGCCCGAACCTAAGCCGCAATAGGTTCGCGCTGCGACCAA
>JAMXLG010000048.1 GCA_024281135.1 Vulcanimicrobiia bacterium
CCTTGCTGTTGCAGACGGTCGTACTCATGATTGCAGTAGCGGAAGAAATTTTGGCCGTTCGGGTACCACTGATCGCAGCCGTAATACACGTGTGAATCCGGGTCCCACGATAACGCCGTTCCGTAGATTGCGAGATCGTACTTGTAGGTGTCGATCGGGCCGCTGAAGTCGAAGATTTGATTGTACGCGTAGCCTTTGATGTGGAGCGCTATTCCGGCTTGCGACAACATCTGCTGCATGAGAACCGCTGTGCGGTTGAGGAGAGCCGAACCCGCAATCGTTGCGATCGTGTATTCTAACCGCACGCCGTTTTTCGAGCGGATTCCGTCGCTGCCGCGTTTCCACCCCGCGGCATCGAGCATTGCGTTCGCTTTTGCAACATCGTAGGGCATCGGATCGCGCTGCACGTAACCGATTGCGGTCGGTGCAATCACATCGTGCGCGAGTTCGCCTACGCCGGGGGCGATATGATCGATGAGACTCTGCCGATCGATCGCCAAAATGATTGAATGGCGAACCGTCTCGTCGTCGAGCCCCGGCTTTCCGGTATTCCACACGACAAGTATTTGGCCGTTCCACGGTGCCGTATAGACGGCTTCGTCAGGAATCGTTTTATATTGCTGCATCAGCGGGGCCGAGGGCGAGTAGATCAGATCGACTTGATGCGTTCGCGCCTGCGTCATCATCGTTTGCACGTCGGGAACAAACGTGAATTCGATGCGCTCGAGCTTCGGCCGCCCACGAAAATAGTCGTCGTTTCGAACGAGCGTAATGCGTTCGCCGTGCTTCCATTCCTTGAACTTAAACGGCCCGGTTCCGACTGGTGTTGCACTCAGCGAGCCACGATTGAAGTCTCGTTCGCGTTCGAGAATGTGCGCCGGAAGAATCGGTTTGCCACCTTCCTGAAGCGGCGCAAAAAATTGAGAAACGAACGCCGGATACCGCGCCTTCAGATGAACGACTGCGGTGTAGTCATCCGGGGTCGAGATCGACGCGACGCGATCGTACCCTTGGCGAAAGATCGTGAGGTTGTGTGGATCGACAACCGCATTCCACGAAGCGACGACATCTCGCGACGTGAACGGCGCGCTGTCATGCCAGCGAACGCCGCGGCGCAGATGGTACGTGTACGTCAGGCCGTCCTTCGAGATGCCGCCGTTGTGAACGGACGGCACGTCGGTTGCGAGGTCTCCCATGAGTTGCCCGCGATCGTCAGCAACTACCAGATATGAATAGACGAGCGAAGAGAACCCGTACGCGATGTCCATCTCGGAAAGATATGGATTGAGGTGATCCGGTTCGGCAAGATCGACGACGCGTAACACGTGCGGGATGGTCCATGGATGGCGTTGGCCCGCCTCCGTCGTCGTAACCCGCGTACAAGCGCTAAGGAAAAGGGCGAACACACATACGGCCGCCGAGATACGTCGCATGCTCGGGGCTTCGAGGGGACCGTTCGCATACCTCGAATGCCCGCCCGGCTATGGAAACTACGGAACGCGCCGACATCGGCGTCTTTGGCGGCTCAGGTTTTTATTCGCTTATCGAAAACGCACGCGAAGTCTGGATCGAAACGCCGTACGGCATGCCCAGCGAACGCATCGCGCTCGGCGAAATCACAGGAAAGAAAGTCGCGTTTCTTCCGCGTCACGGCAAAGATCACCGGTATCCGCCCCACTCAATCAACTATCGCGCGAATCTTTGGGCGATGAAATCGCTCGGCGTCAAGTTCATTATTGCGCCGAATGCCTGCGGCTCGCTTAAAAAGGAAGTAAAGCCCGGCTCGATGGTCGTGTGCGACCAACTCGTCGACCGCACGTCCGGACGCAAGGACACGTTCTACGACGGGCCGATCACGACACACGTTAGCTTCGCGGACCCGTACTGCCCGGCGCTGCGGCAGAACGCCATCGACGCGTTGAAATCGCTCGGCATCGAAACCCACGAGCGAGGTACGGTGGTCGTCATCCAGGGGCCACGGTTTTCGACCCGTTCGGAATCGAAGTGGTTCCAGAGCCAGGGTTGGGAAGTAATCAACATGACGCAGTACCCGGAGGCGTATCTCGCCCGCGAACTCGAGATCTGCTTTGTGAATATCTCGCTGATCACAGACTACGACGTCGGAATCGAAGGTATTCCGCCCGTGTCTCATCATGAAGTCATTGAAGTGTTCAAGAAGAACAACGAACGCGTGAAAAACGCCATCGGTACAATCATCGAAAAGATGGACATCAATGCCGATTGTTCGTGCCACCACGCGCTTTCAGGAGCGCGCGCGTAACCATGCGAAGCGGACGGCGGGGCGTGGACTTCTCGATCTACGGGCGCGCCCTGCCCTACCTCGTGCGCAATCCCTCCATCCTCGCGATGCCGCTGCTGGCAGCCGTGCTGGACATGCTGCTCTCATACACCGGGCAAGTGACGACCGATCCGCTCGGCGGCCTTGGGAACGGCATCTTCGGCATGATCATACAGATCGTGTATCTGTTTGCGTTCGGCGTCGCAATCATTCAGGCAAATAATATCGCGCGCGGATATAAGACGAAGTTCGATGATGCGTGGGACGAAGCGCGCCGTAAGGCCGGCGGCATCTTTATTGCCGCCATCGGCTTTCAGTTCATCGTGTGGGTTGCCGCATACGCCGGAAGCCTGATACCGG
>JAMXLG010000049.1 GCA_024281135.1 Vulcanimicrobiia bacterium
CTGGCCGGGGCTACTTTGAAGGACGAGTTGCTCGAACGAACCGTTTACGCCCGCAGGCCCTAGATGCGTGTGGACACCGGTGTTTACGGTCGGAGGAACGATGCTGCCACCGTGACCAGAGCACCCGCCGAGTAAAACCGTGACGGCGGTAAGCGCGAGGCAAAAAAAATGAATTGCGCTTTTCGACGTACTCATTCAGCCAAACCATCCTCCCAGCGAAGAACACGCGTCGCCGTGAATAGCACGACCGAATCATTTGCGCAATTTCGCGCCCAATCCAAAGCCGATTGGACGTGCTCGGACTGATCTTATCAACGGTGCGGTTTCGGGACATGGGCGCCATGACGCTCTCCGAGAGTCAAAGGTCCCGACGCAAATCGGAAGGCATGGTCGTTCGATAAATAGGCAAGCATCCCGTAGGCTGCGTAAAGATAACGCAAAACCCTTAATGTAGACAGATTCCGCGTCCGACGACCTTATGCGTGAGCAAGAATTGTGTAACGAAACTCGCGCTCTTTGCGCTGTGCACCTCGCTTGTTGCTTGTGGCGGTGGCAATGGCGGAGGCTCTATAGCTCCGACGGTGGTATCTCAGGATGCTTCCACCGGACTTGCGGCCGGCGGCACTCAGGGCATCAAAGCGAGCCTGACGACGGCCGCGTCTGCGACCGCGGCTCCTCTGTTGCAAACCAGCGGTACCATTTCGAGCTTCTATTCAGCCGGGTTTGTGATGCAGACCGGATTCCCGCATGGTTATGTGAAGATCGCTACATTATCGTCCACGGTGTACGTCGGCGCGAAGCCGTTCATCGGCGAAAGCGTTTCGGTAACCGGCGGCGGTTCGTTCCTGACGGCGATTGACGCGGGTTCGGTAACGCAGGCGGGCGTAGAACCCTTGAAAACGAGCGGCACCATCAAGAGCTTTTACTCCGCCGGTTTTGTCATGCAGACAGGGAACCCGCATGGTTATGTCAAGATCGCAACGTCATCTGCCACCGCCTACGCGGGCGCAAAGCCGTACATCGGTGAGAGCGTTTCTGTAACAGGCGGCGGTTCGTTCTCAACAGCGATTCTGGCTCTGACGGTGACGCAGGCAAACGCGGCATCCCCGAGTCCGAGTCCGAGCCCGAGCCCGAGTCCGAGCGCGGTGCCGAGCGCGGTGCCGAGCGCCGTTCCGACGGCGCCGATCGCGGGTTCGACTTTGCCGCCGAATGGAATATCGACGACACCGCTCATGCCGCAAGCAAAGAACGGCATCGGTCTCTTCCAAGTGTTCGACGCGTTCGGTACGCCGCGTATTTCCGCGTCGGCGATGCTCGCGGATGGGTCGCGCTACGGTGTCGTCTGGGGTGCGCGTCCGGGAATGGCATCGACGTGGCTCAGCGGCAATCCGAATATGCTCGCGTCGTACTATATTCCTCAAGAAACGGATGGGAGCTATATCTCGTGGGGCGCTCCCGGTCACAACTTAGCGTGGTGGCGAGCGAATCATCCGGATTGGGTGCTCTATTCGTGCACGGCTGACGGCACGCCGACGACGATTCCCGCATCCATCAGCGGTCTTCCGGACAATGTTCCGCTAGACTTCCACAATCCCGCGGTCGTGAACTATCAGATTCACACGGGCGCAAACTACGCGATCGCAAACGGATACAACGCGCTTGCGGTTGACGAAGTGCTCTTCGGTAACATCGGTGGCTATACGGCCGGCACGGGCGCCTACGGATGCGGAATTTATCAGAACGGTCAATTCGTCCGTCGCTATACCGGTAAGAACGATCCGCAATGGACCACAGACACGGTCGCGTGGGTCGAGGCCGCGCACAACATTCTTAAGACGGATGAAACGATCGCGCCGCACCGCCTCAAGCTCATCGTGAATCACCCGGCCGGCAACATCGCTAACCCGAATGAACAAGCGATTCTGCAAAACGTCGATGCCGACGTCGATGAAACAGGTTACTCGAGTTACGGAAACTACACGGCCAGCCCGGCGCTCTTCAAAATGACGCTCGACTGGGTTCGTTATGCGCAAGCTCACGGCGCGGCGCCGCTTGTGATCGACCAGTACTATCAGAAAACGGCGGTCACGCCTGTCCAAATCGAATGGTCGATTGCGACGTATATGATGGGTAACGAAGGCGGTGAGGGACTCTTCGCTAGTATCGATCCCGGCGGCTACGGTGTGGAAAACTACTATCCGGAATATCGTGTCAACTACGGTTCACCGTGCGGCGCATACTACGGTGGAGCGACAACTGACCCGAATAATCCGCAGATCTGGTATCGTCGCTTCAGCAAAGCACTCGTCGTCGTGAACAGCGGCTCATCGCGTACGAACGAAATCGCAAACCTTCCTGCGGGTCATACCTACACGGATCTCGAGGGACGTCCGGTATCGAATCCGCTGACGGTCAACAACTACGACTCCTACGTTCTGCTCACGACAAACGGATGTAAATAGCTACTCGAACGAGACCACGAAAAAGGCTGCCCAATGGGCGGCCTTTTTCTCATGTACGTCTCAGTGATGTTATAACTCCAGGCTCTGCGGAGGTTCTTGGAATCTTCTCAGAGTGACGGAATTTTACGAATGCGATGGCAGCGTTATATAAGGTGCGGGATGTAGGTTTGGCGTGAGGTCTAAATGATGAAACATGTATCGGCGGCGCTTTTAGCTCTATTCACGTGCTTCGCGGCAACGCCATTGACGGCGGCGGCTCAGGAGCGTGGTTCGGAGGCGAGCTTCGCAATGTCCCCGGATCTTCACGCGTCCTTCGAATATGACTACGCCCTCGAGGCAACGTTCATGATCATAAGTCAACCACACCGAGCGCAAGTCGCATCTATCGCGCAAGCGTGCGAACACGGTCTCGTCTCTGAAGCGGACGCGTCGAAACGCATCAACGCCGTGCTTTCGCCCGATGAACGTGGCGCGGTCTCCGAGATCGCGCAATCGTTCTGGGCGTCGCTGCAACAAATTTACGCGAACGCCGGGAGCGCCAATCCAGTGAAAGCAGCGCTTACAAAGGAAGTCGTTCAGTCGGATTCCGGCCGCTTCTTGCTGCTGCTGTTGGAATCGGCGTCGTCACTCCCGAGTCCGGCAACGATACAATGACGCGCTAGGCTCCCAGCCGAATGAGATCGCGATGGATGCGGATGCGATCGTCATCGGCGCCGGCGCAGCCGGCCTCTCAGCAGCTCGGCGGTTGGCCGCCGACGGAATCAACAGCATCATCGTCGAGGCGCGCAATCGCGTCGGCGGTCGCGTGCTTGAAGCCTCGAAGGGATCCGTGTCAGCCGAGCTCGGCGCAGAATTCATTCACGGCAACGCGCCCGAGACGCGGGCGCTGCTGCACGAGATCGGTCAAGCCGAAGTTGAACCGGACGGTGACGATTGGGTCCGCGGTGCCGATGGCGAATTGCAACCCAGCGAAGACGAGTTTCGCGCTGCAGTATCCTTGTTCGATAAGGTCGCAACGCTTGAGCACGACGAAAGCGTCGAGCGGTTTCTAGCGCGATTTTTAAACGGCAGCGTTCCGCGCTATCAATTGCGCGATGCACAAACGTTCGTCGAGGGATTTGATGCTGCCGATCCGGCAAAGGCGAGTGCGCGCGGGATCGCCTTTGAATGGGATTCCGGCGTAGATTCTCGAACCGCGCGGCCGCTCGGCGGATATCGCCCGCTGTTCGAGCACCTTCACCGCGTCTGTGTCGAAGCCGGTATACGATTCCAATTCTCTTCCCCGGTTACCCGTGTCGAATGGCAACGCGGATCCGTTTCAGTGTCCGTGCGCGGCTCGGCAGGAGAAGATCGCATTCTTCGGGCGCGAGCGGCAATAATTACTCTTCCCGCCGGGGTGCTTCGCCATCGAGGCGATGCAGACGAGATCGTGTTCGCGCCGCAGTTGCCGCCGGCGAAACGCGAGGGACTGGAAAAGATTGAGACCGGCGACGTTGTCAAAGTAGCACTGTGGTTCGCAAGCCGCTTTTGGGAGAACATTCAAGACGGTCGTTTTCGAGACGCCGGATTTTTCCGCGCCTTCAATGCGACGTTTCACGCCTATTGGACGCAGTCGCCGCTGCGGCAGCCCGTGATCGTCGCATGGGTTGGCGGTCCGGGCGCAACGGTCTTACGTCGACAGTCTGCCGACGTAATTGCAGCCCAAGCGCTGGAGGGGCTGGGGTCGCTGCTCGGCGACCGGTTGCGCGCGCACGATGAATTTGAAGGTGCGATGATGCACGACTGGGGCGGCGATCCGTTTGCGCGCGGCGCGTACAGTTACCTCGCCGTCGATGGTGAACGTGCACGTCGCCAACTCGCCGAGCCGGTTGACGATTCGTTATTCTTTGCAGGCGAAGCAACGGCTGAAGATGGGCAGGGCGGCACCGTCAATGGTGCGCTCGCGACGGGTGAGCGCGCGGCTCGCGAAGTTGCGGAATCGTTCGCAGCGAATCGACGCCCGTAATGGAATCAGTTCCGTCGGTTTTTGCCCCGTGGGCCGTCTTCTATACGATAACCGGCAGTTCGGCCGCGGCCCTGACCGGGTTGATGTTCGTGGTGATCACGATCATGAAGGACAACCAACGTGCTAGCGACGGTTTGGCGACCGTCAGCACCGCGATCGTAGTACATTTTACGGCAGCGCTCATGATCTCCGGCCTACTCTGTGCACCTTGGCCAACGATTTTGTGGCCCGCGACGATCCTCGCACTTTTCGGAGTTGCCGGCGTGTCGTACCAAGCCCGAGTGTACGTCGTTACGCAGCGAGGGAGCGGCGATTACACGCCGGACATCGAGGATCGGATTTGGTACACAATCCTTCCGA
>JAMXLG010000050.1 GCA_024281135.1 Vulcanimicrobiia bacterium
GAGTAAACGCATCTCCAAACGCACCGCTCGGGTTTTGCCAAACCACCGCGGTTGCGGGTCAATTACAACGAAGCCATGCTTCTCGTAGAGTGCGATCAGCCTTAAGCGAGGTGCCGCATCTAACCGAAGAAAGCGCACGGCGCTCTCAAGTGCTTGCGCTTGAGCCCAGTGAATGAGCCGAACGCTCCAACCGCGGCCGCGAGCATGGGACAGAACGGCGAGCTTGTGTAGGTAGAGCGCCTCGCCAGGCGAGTCGTCCGGCCAAAACACCGGATCGGAGCGCTGCAGCAGCATGCACGCAACGGGCTCACGGCCGTGGTAGCCGAGCACGAGTTCGCCGCGTGCCGCCGCCGCTCGAAAATCGTCGAGGTCGAAACTCTCGGGATCCCAGAGTCGGACGCCCTCTTCCAGCGACAACGTCGCAACCCGCTGAAGGATGCGCACGGCGCCGGCTGCTTCGTCGCACGACGCCCTACGGATTGCGTCAAATTTTGTATCCGGCATTGTGAGCGATGATCTCTCGCAACAGCCCCGGCGGCGTAGCGTCAGGGCGCGAGAAATCCAGCATAGAACTCAGCCTTGACTCGTAGGCGGTCTTCAGGTTGCGCGACGTGATGTTGATTGTTGGATGAATCGCGACGTACGGACGCAGATCCGCTCGAGTTCCAAACGCCGCGTAGAGCGGAACGGCCATCGCGTCGTAGGTCGACAACGGAGGTATGCCGAGAATCAATTCGATCGTCCGCAGGATGCTCACAGTCGTATAATGTCCGTGCTGGACTCCGCCGGCCGCATAGGGTGAGGCAAAATACATGGTCGTGCGCTGGGCGCTCACGTGGTCCGCGCCATCCTGCGAATCGTCTTCGATGATGAAGATCGCCGACGACTTCCACACGGGCGAGTGTGAAATCGCGTCGACGACGAGCCCGACCGCGTAATCGTTTTGGGCGATGTACGCCGCCGGCGTAAGCTTTCCGGGCTTGCTGCCGGAGGTGTGATCGTTCGGCAGCCAAAGGTACTCGAACTGCGGAAGATCGCCGCGCTCAACGAACGCATCGAACTCGCGCTTCCATTCGCGGTAGCGGTCGACGTCGCTGTAGTCGAGGTTCCAGCCGATGTATTTCGGATCGTAGCGATGGTCGAGCGTGGGCGCAACAACCTCGGGCGACGTTTCGAACCGGCCACCCGCATTCACCATCTCGCCGTAGTCGCGAAACGACACGTGCGCTCGCGCTGCCGCATCCCAGATGTATCCGCCGTGCGGCATCGCTGCACCGAATCCCTCATCGGTGTCGTCGCCGTCGGCGCGTCCACCGTAGGCCGACGGCCAAACGCGCTCGACGTAATCGTTGGCGAAAGCTGCGTCCGACCAGTCGTGTCCCGGATCGCTGACCTCTCCGCTAGTGTACGAATTGTCGAAAAGCCCGAAACGCTCGGCGATTGCATGCTCGTTCGGCGTTACGGCGCGCCCGAAGAACGCAAGTTTGGCATCACCGTTCCCGGCAGCAATGTCGCCGAGGATCTGATCGTACGTGCGGTTTTCTTTCAAGATATAGAAGACGTGCTGTATCGGGCCGCCCGGACGCACTACCGAATCGGACGGCGCCGTGCGCTGCCAGCCCCGCGCGCCCTGCGGCGTGCCCGCACCGACGGCGCCGGGCATCGGATAGGTCCTGATAGATCCGAATTCGATCGCTGCAACGTAATCGACGTTGCTGCGGCTGAACACGTTGAAACGCGGATTCGCCGGCACGGCTTCGCCCTTCCCGTCGACGACTAAGAGCCGGTCGCGTAACGGAATGACGTCGGTCGGGTAGCGACCGGCATTGACGCGCCCTAAAACGTGCGTGCCGCGGATCACGGCGACTGCATTGGCCGCACCGAGACTTACGTAGAGCGTTCCATTCGCCCACGCGAGCGCGTTCGGAGAGACGCCCGCCAGCCGCCCCGTGCCGGCAAAATCGCCGACAAAAACGTCGGCAACGCGCGCCTCGTTCGGGAGACGATAGACACCGACGCTGTCGTCGTCGCTTTCGGCCACGTACAAGCGCGAACCGACGGTCAATAGGTCGCTGGGATGCAAGCCGGTTGCAATCGTTCGTACGGCGAGCGTGCGCACGTCGATGGCTTTGATGTCGCTTGCGGAGCGGTCGGCAGCGAAGAGCGTCTGCCCGCTGGAGCTGAAGGCCAGCCCGCCGGGATGCGTGCCGACATAGATGGGCCGTGCCGCCGCGACCGTGCGTAGCGTCCCGATTCGTACGTTGCCGTCGTCGTCCGTCGCCACGGCAACCCGTTCGCCCGATCGTGCTATCGCAATGGGATACGTGTGCGGCGGAAGCGGAATTCTTGCGACCGATCGTGTCGGTGCATCAATCTCGAGTATCGCTTGTGCGTTCGCGCCGGCGACGAGCAGGTGCCGCGCATCGAGCCACACCGGCCGCCCAAACGCCCCGGGCAGCGGGATCGATGCGATCTGCTCGAGCGTGCGAATGTCGAAGAGCCCAAGTGTGGCGGGATTGAAGCCCGACTCGACGACTGCAAGTTCGCGGCCGTCGGGCGACGCGGCCGCTCCTTGCGGCATCGTATTCGTGCGAACGGAGAGCACCGGCGCCGGCTGCAAAACCCAGCCGCTTGGAAGGGTAATCGACAGCAAGAGGCTCCATAGCCGCCACACTCGTTTGGTCCTCCTCTGGGCTAGACATCAGATGACCTGCTGTCTTCCCTTACGCTACAGTAAACGTTTGCCGAAATCCTTGCGGGACTTCCGGAGATGTGAAACCACTAGACGCCTGGTTGCTATCTCGTCGCCCCGCGCAATCGCGTCGCAAAGTTGCGCGTGGAGATCGTCGTTCTCCGCCGCCATGTATTCGGCCGTCATCAAGCTGCCCAGCATCGGTTGCACGACGTTCACGAAGGATTCGTAGACGCCGACAAGCGCGGCGTTCT
>JAMXLG010000051.1 GCA_024281135.1 Vulcanimicrobiia bacterium
TGATCGGAATTGCGCTGTGCGTGGTCGAGGATACGCGTGAGATTCTCGAGCGCGAAATCTTCGCTGACGAGCAAACCCATCGCGGTAAGCTTTACTGATACGTTCGTGTTGACGCCGTTGATGCGAATTGCATCGAGCATGTCGATATACGCATCACGCGTCTTTATCGCCGCTTCGCGTTCGAAAACGTCTTCGCCCAGGAAATCGAGAGTCGCGGTCATCCCTTCCCGGTTGAGTTTGCGAACGGCCGCGATCGCCGAATCGGTCGTCTCACCCGCGACGAATCGCTTGGCGAGAAAAAAGAAGTTCTTTTGGAAGGCGGAGTCGGGGGCGAGCAAACGATCGATAATAGCCATGTCGGTCCCTACTCTACGACGCGCCGCCGCAAAATCCACGCAAATGCTAGCACTATGGCTGCCAATACGACAAAACCGTACGTCAGAGCAAGTGCGGCGCGAACGCCCGCTGCGGAGAGCTCCACATAAAGCGCGACGGGAAGGGAGGAAGGATGATACGCGAGGATGCTGGTTGCACCGTATTCGCCGATTGCTCGCAACCACGCGAATGCGATTCCGGCAAGCACGTTTCCGGCCGCCGCCGGTAGCGCGATCGCGCGAAAGATTCGCCATTCACTCACGCCGAGGGTTCGCGCGGCATCTTCGTAGATTGGATCGGCCGCACCGAATGCGGCTGCCGCGGAAATTGCGACGAACGAACCCGAAACGAAGAACTCTGCGGCGGCTACGCCTGCAAGCGAATCAGGAATAGGTGTGCCGCGAAGCACTGAGAGCAAGAGAATTCCCGACGCGACCGGCGGAAACGCAAGTGGGAGCGCGAGCACGAAGAGGAGCGGAATCGCATACACCCGCGGGGCGCGCGCAAGCCAATACCCGCCGGGTATGCCGAGCAGCGCCGCGACGGCGGTCGCACCTAGCGAGGCTTCGAAGGAAACGCGAAGCGCGGAGGCTGCTTCCGGGCGGCTAAAGGCGCGAGCGACTTCGGCCGGCGAGAGTGAAACGAGGACGAAAACGATCGGTCCGGCGACCGCCGCGAGCAAAAGAATCGCTGCCGCCGGAAAGAAGAATCCGGGCACCGGACGCGCCATCATGGAAAGTTTACCAAACCCTCACTCGCTTGCGCGAGGCCGATAGAAGATAGGAACGAATGCCAGCTGAGATGGTCCAGCGCAACTGGCGCGTATTGATTGCGGATGACGATCCTGCTATCTGCACGCTAATCGATACCGTTCTCCGAAAGGGCCCGTACGAAATGGTCATGTGCAACGACGCCGAGAGCGCGCTCGTAGCCGTCGACCGGCAAGGGCCTTTCGATATCATCATCTGCGATTTCATGCTTCCGGGCATCTCGGGTATCGACCTCATCGAACGGCTGCGCGCCAAGGAGGGCACGCGTGGCGTTCCCATCCTGATGATCTCCGGCCACACGAATTATGCGATGGACGGCCGCGCCAAAAACGCCGGTGCAAATTTGTTCCTGAACAAGCCCTTCACGATTTCACAGCTGCGTTCGGCGGTAACGCACCTGCTTTCGCAGTCGATCAAAGCCTCTTCGTTCTAGCGGGCTTCGCGTGGCTGTATCCGCTGCAATTAAGCTCGTAGCGATTGCGCTTTCGCTCGCGCTCGATGTTTTCGCGGTAAGCATCGGCGTCGGCGTTCGTGGCGTCTCGCGTGCAATGAAGATCCGTATCGGAGTCTCATTCGCATGTGCCGAGATCATCATGAATTGCATCGGCGCGCTGCTCGGCATCGCGGCAGGAAAGCTCATCGGCGATGTTGCCGGCTACCTGGGATTCGCCGCGCTCGTGCTCGTGGGACTCTACATGATCTACGAGGCCAAGCGCGATTTGGGCGATCGACCAAAGATGGATCTTTCTCGCGGCTGGGGACTGGTCGTTGCATCGCTCTCAATCAGCCTCGACTCGCTCGGCATCGGTTTTTCGATTCTCTACATCGGTGTGCCGGTCGTCGTGTCGCTGATCGTCATCGGGATCGTCTCAGTGATTGCGACGACGCTCGGATTGACTCTGGGCGGCCGTCTCGGTACCCGGGTCGAAGATGAAGCAGAGTGGATCGGCGGCGCGCTGCTGGTGCTCACCGGTACGGTGTTCATCGTGCTCAAGGCGCTCCACATCGGATAGACGAAAGTCGCGTCAATGCACGTTGACGTCGGTGACTCGATTCTGCAGCTCGCGCTCGCAACGGGTGCGCGTTCGCTGGTCGTCGTCGGAACGGGGAAAAACGTCGGCAAAACGGTCGCGATGCGCGCGATCTATCGCGCTGCACTCGCGCGCGGCATCGCACCGGGATTGACCTCGATCGGCCGCGACGGCGAAGCGATCGACGTTGGAGACTCGCAGCGCAAGCCGCGGCTGTTTTTGCGCGCCGGTACGTCGTTAGCCACCGCGCGCGACGTGCTTCCCGCAACGCCTGCGAGCGAAATTCTGGAGCTTTCGCGGTTGCAAACGGCAGCCGGACGACTCGTGTATGCGCGCGTACGCTCCGATGCGTATTATGAATTGGTCGGCCCTCCCACCGCGTCCGGTTTGCGCGAATCGATCGATAGGCTGCTACATCACACGCAGTACGCAATTGTCGACGGCGCGATCGATCGCATTGCAGCGCTCGCGGGAGGCTCCGACGCCGTCGTGGTCTCATGTGGCGCTTCGGCTTCAGCGACGATGGAAGAAGCGGTTGCGGATGTGCGCGCGCTCGTTGCGCGCCTGGGCGTTCCTCGTTACGACGAAAGCGAACCGGCGATTCATATCGATGGTGCGCTTACGCCGTCCCGCACCGCAGAGTTGATTCGCGACCGCGAAGAGCGTGCGATTGTCGTCCGCGATCCAACGCAAATTGCGCTCACAGGGCGCGCCGCGTTGCACGCGCTGGAACGTCTACGCATCCGATGCGAGCGCGAGATTCACGTCGTCGCCGTAACGGTCGCGTCGATCGGACGCGATCGCGCATTCGAGCCTCGCACGTTCGCGCACGCGGTTGCGGAGGCAACGAGCGTGCCGGCGTTCGACGTCTACGCCTCGGAGCGTGCTGCTTGAGGACCGAAGGATTACTCGACGACGTCTCCGCCCGCGCGCTCGAGTTTCGCTGGCTACGTTCAGCGCTTGCGCCTGCGAGCGCATACGGAGATCGCGTTTTTGAACGGTGTGCCCCTTTCGTGCGCGGCGAAGAAGCACACGCGCAAGCGCGAGCGCAGCGAATCGCCGCCGTCGCGTCGGCGCTAAGCGCGGAAACGCTCGACTCTATGCGCGAGATCTTCCGTAACGTTCCGGATGCCGCAAGCGCAATCGCGCGCGCGTCGATGGGCGACATATTGAGCGATGCAAATCTGCTTGAACTGCAGCGCTTCTTCGATGCTTGCGTCCGTTTCGATACGCTGGCGCATGGCGTCAATGTGTTGCCACGCGTTGCCACGGATGCGGTCGTTGAGTGCTCCCGTCGCTTGGAACTAGGCCGCGCGGGAAAGTTCGGGTTCTACCTCGCTGACGGTTTCGATCCGTCGCTCGGCCGCGCTCGAGCGGCGCTCGCGCAAGCCCAAGCAGAATACGACGCGGTACGCGGACGTGAAACCGCACAGATCGCGCGCCAACTCGGCCGTGACGTCGAAGGCAATGAATTCATCGTCATGCGCAAGGATCTCAATGGTGCGCTGCCCTCAGGTGTTCGCGTTGTCCGCGAAGCGCCTACGTATCTGCTTTGTGAAGTTGAAGAAACGGACGTAACGCTCGCCGCACTCGAACGACGCGATGCTCTATCAACCGCTGCCGGGGCCGCCGAAGAATCGGTGCGTCGTGGCTTAACTGACGCGGTATGTTCGCAGGCTGCTGCTCTCAATACCGCGTCGGATGCATTCGGCGAGGCCGATGTCCTCGTTGCTGCCGCGCGCTTTGCACAGACGAACGACTGCACCGTGGCGCGCGTCGTTCCGGATGCGACGTTGCGATTTACCGACGGCTGTTTTGTCCCGCTAGCGCTCGAGTTGGAAAAAGAGGGTCGCCGCTTTACGAAAATCTCGATTGCAATCGAAGACGTAGCCGTGCTTACCGGTCCAAACATGGG
>JAMXLG010000052.1 GCA_024281135.1 Vulcanimicrobiia bacterium
GAATTTCTCGCGACGATCGGTCACGAGCTGCGCACGCCGCTCACGTCGATTCGCGGTTACATAGAAACGCTCTTAGATGGAGAAGCAGATGCGGCGACGACTCGTCGCTTTCTGCAGACCGCGCGCAACGAGGCGTTGCGTTTGGGCCGGCTTGTCGACGGCATGTTGGATTTTTCGCTGCTCGATCTTTCGCCCGCACCCACACGCGGGCGCGTAAGCGATATCTCGCGCATAATCGCCGGCGCTATCGAGGCGCTCGGCCCGATCGCGGCCGAAAGCGGGATCCGCATCGAGGCTGAGACACGGGAGCCGCGGTTTGGGCGCATCGACGGCGACGCGTGCACGCACGCGGTTCTGAACCTTTTAGAGAACGCGTTGAAGTACGGACGCACCGGCGGTCGCGTGCAAATCAGCCTTGAACGCGAGGATCCGTATATTCGCATTACCTTCGACGACGACGGGCCGGGCGTTGCGGAAGAAGAGCGAGATGCGATTTTCACGCTGCGTTCGCGTGGGAAGGCAACTCCTGCGCGTTCCGGCCATGGCATTGGACTTGCCATCGTTCGCACAATTGCCGAACGCGCCGGCGGAAGCGTGTGGGCCGAATCCTCGCCGCTCGGCGGTGCGCGTTTTGTGTTGCAAATTTTAACCGCAATGCCCAAAATACGAGCGGAATCGCTGTAGGATATGTCGTAGAAATAAGCCCGTGGCATCGTCACGGAAAACGCAATGATCGGAGACGTCCTTTTCGACGCCGCCGCCATTGCACGTCGCGTAGGTGAACTCGGATCGGAGATCTCCTGCGATTACGTAGGCAAAGTCCCGCTGCTTATCGGCGTGTTAAACGGTGCTGCACCGTTTCTTGCCGATCTCACTCGAGCGATAACTATTCCTTGCGAGTTCGACGTTATCGCGGTGACGAAGTTCAGCGATACACAGGGCATTCGCATCGACAAAGATACCTCTGCATCCATTGAGGGTCGAAACGTTATCTTAGTAGAGGATTCTGTCGACACCGGCCTTACGCTGCAGTACGTCGCCAAGGCACTCTCTTCGCGAGCGCCTGCTTCGTTTGCTATATGCACACTGCTGGATAGGCCGGGCCGAAGAATTGCCGATATAAGTATTAGGTACCGAGGTTTTGAGGTTCCACAAGTCTACGTCGTAGGCTACGGGCTCGATTACCAAGGCCGTTATCGAGAACTGGAAGCCTTGCACGCTTATGGAACGTGGTCTTGAACAAGCTAGTTAACGTACTGGCGCTCCTTTGTACGCTAGTAGTGGCGGTTACGCCGCTGTCGGGTTCGGCGCTCGAACTCCAATCAATCGAGCGAGCAGCAGCAAACTATAGCAGCCCGAACGAGCATCTACAACAGATGTTCCGCTCGGCATTGCTCGACACTGGTAAGCTCGCGCAGTATGCGCCGGACGGAACCGCCTATATCAAAACCGGCGACATCCCCGCCGAGTGGCTGCGCGATGCAAGTGCTCAAGCACGCCCTTATTTGTTCTTTGCCAAAGACGATCCCGACGTGCGTTCGCTTCTTCGCGCGATCATCCAACGCATGACGAAGTACCTTACGGTTGATCCTTACGCTAACGCGTTCACGATGGATTATCGCGTCTGGGAGCAGAAGTTCGAGCTAGACTCGCTTGCCTATCCGGTAACGCTGGCGTGGAGCTACTGGAAGACCACCGGCGACACTTCGATTTTCACCAGCGACTACCAGAAGGCGCTTGATTCGATTCTTGCCACGCTTCAACGCGAACAAGATCATCCGCGCAACTCGCGGTACACGCACAAGGAGCTCGCAAATAACGGCAGGGGGCGTGACGTCGGTTATACCGGCATGATCTGGACGGGATTCCGGCCTTCCGACGATGCGTGTTACTACAACTTTCTCATCCCGTCCGAAATGTTTGCCGTCGTTGCTCTCGGCGACATGGCGGAAATCGAACGCGACGTCTATCACAACGTCGTAAAAGCGAACGAAGCGAAGTCGCTGCGCGATGAAGTGCAACGCGGCATTCAAACGTACGGCCTCGTTTTGGTTCCGAAGTACGGCTACATCTACGCGTATGAAGTCGACGGATTAGGCCACGCCATCCTCACCGATGACGCGAACGTGCCGAGCTTGCTCGCAGCGCCGTATATGGGTTACACCGTACCGAGCGACCGCTACTATCAAAACACGCGCCGCTTCTTGCTCTCGCAAGACAATCCGTCGTTCTATCAAGGGCATGTGGCGCGCGGCATCGGCAGCTATCACACGCCCGACCACTGGATCTGGCCGCTGGCGCTCGTCATCGAAGGCATGACGGCGACGACAAGCAACGAGAAGCAGGACGTGCTGAGCCAACTGCTCGCAAGCGATCCCGGCGACCATCTCCTGCACGAATCGTTCAATCCGGACAACCCGCAGCAGTACACGCGGCAAAACTTCGGGTGGCCCAACGCGCTGTTCTCCGAGTTCGTGATGACGCAGTTCGGAGGAACCACGGAGATCCCGATGGGCGACACGTCCGACCTCGAATTCCGCACCGAATAGGGCTTCGTCCGTGGCATCTAAAGCGGACA
>JAMXLG010000053.1 GCA_024281135.1 Vulcanimicrobiia bacterium
CCCTGCTTATCGATGTCCAGGTGCGCTAATGCAGGCGTCGGCGGTGCGCTCGAGAGCAGCGCACCGATCGACTCGCCCTGATCGAGCCCGAAACCTGCGACATACACGAGGGCAACGGCGTTCGGCGCGTCCGTGCCGAGTGCGGTCATAATTTGGCCGCCGTAAGAGTGCGCGGCTACGACGGTAGGTCCGCGCTGGCGCAACAAGACTTCGCGCAGTCGCGCGACATCATTCGCGATCAAGCTCAAGGGAAACTGCGGTGCGGTAACGTTATAACCCTTGGCCTGCAACCGTTCGATAACGGCGCTCCAACTGGAGCCGTCTGCCCACGCACCGTGCACTAGAACAATATTTGGGAGAGCGCTCATACTCTTGGTCCTTCCTCCTTCATCCAATCGATGAAGGCGTCTGGTGGTAAAGAATCTACAACATCATTAATTGCGGAAATAACGTCGGATGGGATCCGTCTCTGATCGAGTAACCACTGCACCGCGGCATTGTCCACGTCAGACGCCTCTGCGTGCTCCATGAAATACTCGTCACTGATCTCGGGTTCGCACTCCACCGATTCTCGCAAATCGGCAAGTGCGGCAGCGTTAGCGGGCAGATTGGAAAGATAAGCTTGTCGCAACACTTCGAGAAAGTCGTCTCGTGAGACGCCGACCGCGTCGAAAAATATTTGATCCAGCGGACAGTCGAAAAAGACGTACGAACCAAGCGTTCCACTGATGGCGGCACGTCCTTTATCGATGATGCGTGCGAGCAGCTTTACGCCGCCAAGCGTTTCATGAGCACTGCGCGGTTCGTCAGTCCGTAAGTCGATCTCGTAAACCATGTCGGAGTCTCCTAACTAAGAGCTTCGCCGGTGTAGGAATCGGGTCACGCGCGCGATGAGTGTTGCGCCGGGATCCGCGACGGCAAGCGCGACCGCTAGAGCCGCTGAAATACATAAGAGGAAGATCTCGACCGGCCACCCGGAACCAAAACCGTTGCCGTTGGGCCAAAAAGCCGGACGCCCGACAATGAGCCAAAGTCCTACGGCTACGAATACACTCACGCCAAGCGCGGTGCCGGCCACCATTTCCCAAAAACGATTGGCTCCGCGCAAGAAGAAGAACGACGAGAGGACTAACGCAACGCCCAAACTCGTTTCCGTCACGATTGCAAGCCACGCAAAAAAGACGGGAAATCGAACCATCAGGGCGAGCCCGGGAAGGAAGATGTGTGAAGCCTGCAGGCTCGTCACATACGCTGGGAATGCGGCGACAAAGTTTCCGATAATTTTGTTCGTGGCTGAGACGAGCCACTCGAGCCCGATAACGAACAGCGGAGGCGACAAGATGCGAAGTGTCTTAGGGTTCATTTCAACCAGTCCTTGAAACGAGTTATACCAATGCGTGGCGTATCACCGGGCGTGAGCGATTTATCGTTGAGTTCAAGACCGAAATAACGTGCGTGAACGTCACTAATCACGCGTCGCTCATCGCGATTCCGTACCAAGTACTCGCGTACCACTTCATCGAGAGGTGCTTGTTCCGGACCGGCGATCTCAATCGTGCCGTTCAAAGGCGCGCCGAGTGCGACGTCCGCTAACACAGCGACGACGTCGTCTGACGCAATAGGTTGTACAAGAGCGGGCGAGACGTGAACCGATTCACCGTCGGTGCCCCGTTGTGCGATATGCTGCATGAATTCAAAGAACTGCGTCGATCGGACAATTGTGTACGGGAGTCCCGATGTCTTAATGAGACGTTCCTGAGCGAGCTTCGCGCGGAAATACGCGATTTTGGGATTGCGGTCGATACCAACAAGTGAGAGTGCGACGTGGTGTCTCACACCGGCGGCCGCTTCCGCAGCCATTAGGTTGTGCCCGGCCGCCTCGAAGAATTCGAGTACGGCACTCGCTTCGAGCGAAGGCGAATTCGCCACGTCGATAACCACGTCGGCCGCGAAAAGTACTTGCGCGAGTCCAGTTCCGGTGATCGTATCTACGCCGGTGGACGGAGAAGCGGCAATGACATCTTGCCCCCTTGCTCGCAGGTCGCTAACCAGCTTAGAACCTATGAAACCGCTGCCTCCGATAACTACGAATCTCATCTACGTCATCGTAGCTGGACTGGAACGGGAAGGCTTTGCACGCGTCTTGAATTCGCGTTTATTTTCCCCTGAGTATCTGTCCAAGAAGCACCGGTAGTGCAATTCCTCTTCGACGACTTTGTGCTCGACCTGGACCGGCGTGAGCTCAAAAGGGGCTCGCGCTCAGTTGAGATTGGACCTCAGGTATTCGATCTTCTCGTCTACCTCGTGCAACATCGCGATCGGGTCGTTAGTAAGGACGGCTTGCTAGAGGCGATTTGGGGAGACCGCGTCGTCTCCGACTCGACGCTCACGAGTCACATCAACGCAGTGCGCAAAGCGGTTGGTGACAGCGGCGACGAGCAGCGCTTGATTCGAACGATCGCGCGCAAAGGATTTCGGTTCGTTGGGGACGTTGCGGAAAGCGCGCTCGTCGAGTCGCACACCATCAGCCAACCGGCGTTGCCTTTACCTGACAAGCCGTCGATCGCTGTGTTACCGTTCCGTAACCTTAGCGGAGACCCCGAACAAGAGTACTTTGCCGACGGCGTCGTCGAGGACATTATTGCAGCATTGTCGCGCATACGCTGGCTGTTCGTTATCGCGCGCAACTCGAGCTTCACATATAAGGGCCGGACGGTGGATGCCAAACAAGTAGGCCGTGAACTCGGCGTTCGATATGTTTTAGAAGGAAGCTTGCGAAGAGCCGGCGACCGCGTGCGAATCACCGGGCAGCTTATCGACGCTACGACGGCGACGAATATTTGGGCAGAGCGTTTCGAAGGTACGCTGGAAGACGTCTTCGAGTTGCAGGATCAAGTAGCAACAAGCGTCGTTGGCGCGATTGCTCCGCAGTTGGAGACGGCCGAGATTGAGCGCGCGCAGCGGACCCCGACAACGAATCTGACCGCGTACGACTGCTATTTGCGCGGAATTGCGGGACTGCAGGAAGGTGGCAGAGCTGCAATCGATCAGGCGCTGCCGCATTTCCGTAAGGCGATCGAGATCGATTCCACCTTTGCATCGGCTTATGCAATGGCCGCGTGGTGTATTTTCTGGCGCAAGGTCAACGGTTGGCTCACGGATCGGGATACGGAGCTAGCCGAAGGCATACGCTTGGGGCAACTCGCCGTTGAGCTTGGGAAGAACGATCCTGTCGCGCTCACGAGAGGTGGTCACGCACTCGCACATCTTACCGGCGATGTTGCCGGCGGCATTGAATTGATCGATCGAGCGCTCGTTCTAAATCCCAATCTCGCAGCTGCCTGGTTCCTCGGCGGTTATCTGAGAGCATTCAATGGGGATAACGACGGTGCTATCGAGCACTTTGAACGTGCGATGCGTTTGAGTCCGTTAGATCGTGAAATGTACCGAATGCGGGCGGGAATGGCGATGACGAATCTCTTTGAGGGCCGCTTCGACGATGCATTATCGTGGGCTGCGAAGGCACTCAGGGATGCGCCGAGCTTTCTCATGGTCAGGGCGGTAGTCGCCGCGAGCCATGCGTTAGCCGGCCGGCAAGAAGACGCACAGCGATCGCTTGACTTGGTGCGGCAACTCGATCCCTCGCTGCGCGTGTCGTCCGTCAGGGATTGGCTGGATTTTCGCAGCGCGGAAAATCTTGCGATGTTAGAAAACGGATTGCGAAAAGCCGGGTTGCCGGAGTGAGTCTTCCACACGTCGTGATCGTCGGTGGGGGATTTGCGGGTCTTTATGCCACGAAGGGCTTGGCCCGGGCACCTTTACGTGTGACGCTCGTCGATAAGCACACGTATCACATGTTCCGGCCGCTGATGTATCAGGTGGCAACCGGCATACTTTCGGCAGATGAGATCGCTGCGCCGCTGCGATCGGTCTTTAGAAGCCAAGCGAACGTCGAGGTTCGTATGGGCGAAGTGACCGGTATCGACACGCGAAACCGGATCGTGCACGTGGAGCCGTGCGATCTCCAGTATGACTATTTAGTGTTAGCAACGGGGATTCGCAGTAACTATTTTGGGAATGACGGGTGGGAACACTATGCTCCATCCCTTGATTCGCTGGATGGTGCGGAGAGAGTACGTCGCGACATCCTGATGGCGTTTGAAAAGGCGGAGCGCCTTGCATCGTGCGACGCTAGTCCCGAGCAGATTCAAGCGATGATGACGTTTGTTTTGGTAGGCGGCGGCACCGTAGGGGTGGAGCTGGCCGGCACAATCGCCGAGTTGTGCCGCATGGCGCGCAATGGCGGGTTTAGGTACATCGACCCCGGTACGGCGCAAATACTCCTCTACGAGGGAACCTCGCGGATACTTCCCACATTTCCGGAAAACTTATCCGTCAAGGCAAAGCAACATCTCGAATCGCTCGGCGTGAAAATTCGAACCGGCGTGCGCGTCGATCAGATTGATAGCGACGGCATTGTCGCGGGGGGCTCGCGCGTGCCCAGTCACACGGT
>JAMXLG010000054.1 GCA_024281135.1 Vulcanimicrobiia bacterium
CGACCAAACGAATCCGGCTGTACTTTTCCAGCCGCCTCGAAACAAACGGCAGCCGTTTGAAGACATATTCTTCCACCCGTCCTGACGTGACGTTTTCCGCCGACAGGAACGAATGCCGGTATCGCGCTCGCAGCATGTCGACGCCGAGCTCCATCGCGCTTCCGTCTGGCATGACGTGATGCAGTGCAACCTGCAAGTCGGTGTCCGGAACGTCGAGCGCAATGAAGAGATGCACTTCGGGAACTCCGCTCAACACAACCGGCTCTTCGAGCGGCGAACTGTGGTAGACGAGGCCATTGCCGAAGAGATTGTGCGCTGCCGTTTGATCGAGCGGACGCAGACCACTGACGATGTCGAGCGCCGGCTGCACCTCGGCCGGCCGGGTGTCGAGCGGGTCGTACCGGAACGTTGCCGGTGGCGTAACGCTCGACTCGCTTGCAAGCCGGCCGGATGCGAACACGTCATGCGCGCGACCGTCAAGTGACCCTAGATAGAATGGGACGCGTTTGCTCGTTGCCGCCTCGGCGGACGACGCGTAGCGCCACTCCTCAGCGCCGGTCACGTAATAGACGAAGCGATCTTTCAGAAACGAGGGACGGTCGGCGCCTTCCATCGTCCACGCGTACCACGCGCAATGCAGCGCATTGATGTTCAGCATTGCGTGCGGCCCGAAACGAATGCCGCCGATCTCGGGTTTCGGCACGCGCGTTCCCGCATGGTCCCAAGGGCCAACTACCAAGAAATGCAGCGCGGTCTCCTCAGGCGCAGCGACTGCAGCGTGCCGCCGAACGTACTCCAGCGTCGGAACGATTGCGCCGTCGAACAACCCGGTAATACTC
The DNA here is from genome assembly GCA_024281135.1 of Vulcanimicrobiia bacterium. Next base: position 840 of record JAMXLG010000054.1, read on the forward strand.
AGGATCGGCAGCCGCAGTCCCGCGTAATCATCGTTCGAGAGTGCCGCTTTCTCCCAGTATTCACCCGGTTGTGCGTGCGCGAGCCATTCTTGAAACTTCGTCGACGTGGACCCTGCGATCTCGTCGAGACGCGCGAAGGGGTCGTGATCGCAATAGAGCCGCGTAAAGATGTCGCGCCATAACTCCGAGTCACCGAAACCATTGAAGTGCGTTGCTCGTCCACGCGTTAGCGTCAGCCATTGAATCCAATAGGAAGAAATCACACCGGCGTGCGCGGGAATGTCGAATCCGAGGTACGACGGCGCCACGGGAACGATCGAGCGCAGGCTGCCCGGTTTTTCACGAGCCGTTGCCCACTGCGTCATCCCGCCGTACGATCCGCCGTGCATTCCTACGTTTCCGTCGCAGTACGGCCGCGAAGCAATCCATTCCACGAGATCGTAACCGTCGCGTCCGTCGTTGAAAAACGGATCGAAGTCACCTTCCGAGTCGCCTCGACCTCGCACGTCGACGACCATCGAAACGTAGCCCTTTTTCGCAAAGTCGAATGCGCGGGCGTGATAGGTGTCGCGGCCATAAGGGGTCATTGCCAATAGCGCAGGGCGTCGGCCGTTCTCCAATGGCGGCAAATAGATGGTCGCCGCAAGCATCGTGCCGTCGCGCATTGGGATGCGCTCGAACCAGAGCACGCGTTCTTTCATTCTGTACTTTTTCCCGAATGTGCGATATTTCGCCTTTTAGCGCAATATTTTGTCGATGCCCTTAAACCAAAACAGGACCGCTCCAAACCGGCGGGCGGCGATCGCGCCACGGACGCGCACGCTCGAGTTGGCCGGCAAGCGAAAACAATGTCGCCTCATCATTCCAACGACCTGCGAATTGTACGCCGACAGGAAGATTTGTTTGCGTCCAATGGAGTGGGACACTCATTGCGGGCTGCCCCGTGAGATTGAAGATCGGCGTGTACGGAATCCAATCGAACATCCGCGCCGAGATATCCCGTGCCGCTTTACGCATGAGCGTCGCGGAACGAAGGCGCGTCAACACCGCAATCTGCATTTCCTCGCTTCGCGTGAGAGCAAGTTCGCCGACGTGCACCGGCGGCGCAGCGAGCGTCGGAGTGAGAAGCACGTCGTAACGCTGCATGAACTCAGCAAATCTTTGCGTCAGAACGCGAGCGTTGTGCGCAGCCGTCGTTAATTCGTCCATCGGCAACACGCGTGCGATCGTCAGCATCGCGAGCGTCGCAGGCTCAACGTCGCCTCGGGAAAATCGTTTGTCCGGCGTTGGGTTGCCGGCGCCGAAATGCCAACCGATCTGGCTCGCAAAGAGCAGCAGCAACGCATACGACATCGCCGAATAATCGATGCCGGAAGGTTCATCGTCGGTGACGTGGTGACCGAGCGACGCACATAATTCCGCGGCCTCGTCGAGTGCGGCACGCGCCTCATCGCTGATCCCATGACCGAGCATTGGTCCTCTCACAACCGCAATGCGCAACGGTCCCGGCTCGCGCGACGATGCTCGGGCGCAGTCAGTATTTTCAAATGCAATTGCATCGAGCAGCGTTGCACTATCGCGCACGCTACGCGAAATTCCGAGATCGACGTTTGCGTCGCCCACGACACCGCCTGTTGTAGGCGCGCGTCCGCGCGTCGGCTTCATGCCGAAAAGACCAACGCAACTGGCGGGAATGCGAATCGAACCGCCCATGTCGTTTGCATGTGCCATCGGCACGACGCCCCCGCCGACGAGCGCTGCGCTCCCGCCGCTCGAGCCGCCGGGCGTACGAGAGGTGTCCCACGGATTGCGGCACGGACCGAAGAGCCGCGGCTCGGTGTAGGGGACGAGCCCGAACTCAGGTGCGCTCGTTTTTGCGAAGACGTTCAAGCCGCTTGCTTTAACGCGTCTGAACAGCTCATGATCGTCCGCCGGAACATACTGCGCGAAGTAGCGGCTGCCCATCGTCAACGGCGCGCCTGCAAGCTGCGGGCCTAAGTCTTTCGCAAGGAACGGCACACCGCAAAACGGCCCGTGGAACCCGAGCGACGCGCGTTGTGCGGCCGCGTCATACAGTCGCGCCGCGATCGCGTTCAGCGTCGGATTCACACGCTCGGCGCGCCCGACTGCTTCCTCCAGCAATTCGGCGGAAGTGACCTCGCGAGATGCTACCGCTTCGCCGAGCCCGACCGCGTCGCTTGCTTCGTAGAGCGCCGTTATGCTCACGATCAAACTCCTTTTGTAAAGACTCCGTTATTCATTGGGACAACAGTCCTACGGGACCCGCAAGTTCGCGCCCACGACGCCCGATGTTGGTAGTACCAGATTAACGAGGTGTAATGGAAATGAACGACGCTCCCGACGATATGTGCGTCATTGAAGAGTGGATGATCGAGCTGCTGGAAGACGATCGTCCCGTGGAGCATGCCTTCGGGCTGCAAGTCAGCGAGGGACTCCACTGGATGTACCGCGCGTCGCTCATTCGCCAGAATTAAGAGAAAAAGAAGCCCGGCACGAGGCCGAGCTTCTTCGTTAGCGTCCGCAGCGACGCGGGTTACTTCTTCGGATACGTCATTTCTTTCGGAACGACGTACTGGTCGAATTCTTCCGATGTCACGTGACCGAGCGAGAGCGCCGCTTCTTTCAATGTCGTTCCTTCGTGGTGCGCCTTCTTCGCAATTTCTGCAGCCTTGTCGTAGCCGATCTTCGGCGAGAGCGCGGTGACCGTCATCAGCGATTCGCCGAGATACTTCTTAATCACCGGCTCATTCGCTTGAAGTCCCTCGACCGCGTGCTCGCGGAACATCGTGCACGTATCGCGCAGCAAGTGCGTGCTGTGCAGGAAGTTCGCAATCATCACCGGGTTGAAGACGTTCAGTTCGAAGTTCCCCTGTGAGGCGCCGAAGCTGATGGCCGTGTCGTTGCCGTAGACCTGCGCGACGACCATCGTCATCGCTTCCGACTGCGTCGGATTGACTTTGCCCGGCATGATTGAGCTGCCCGGCTCGTTCTCGGGCAGAATCAGCTCGCCGATGCCGGCGCGCGGACCCGATGCGAGCCACCGGATGTCGTTCGCGATCTTCATCAACGCCGCCGCGAGCGTCTTGAGCGAGCCCGACGCGAAAACGAAATCGTCGTGTGACGCAAGCGCCGTGAACTTGTTGGGATGCGAGCGGAACGGAAGTCCCGTAAGCTCCGCAAGCTTGTGCGCCATGCGTTCCCCAAATTCCGGATGGGCGTTGAGGCCCGTGCCGACGGCGGTACCACCGATCGCGAGATCGTAGAGGTGATTGTTTGCTTCGTTGATCGCAACGATCGCGCGATCGAGTTGCGTGACGTAGCCCGAGAATTCCTGACCGAGCGTGAGCGGCGTCGCGTCCTGCAAGTGCGTGCGGCCGACCTTCACGAGGTCTTTCCACTGCTCGGCTTTCTCTTCGAGCGCATCGCGCAGTTTCACGACAGCCGGCAGCATCTGCACGACGGATTCCGCGGCCGCCATGTGCATCGCCGTCGGGAACGTATCATTCGACGACTGCGACATATTGACGTGATCGTTCGGGTGGACCGGCTTCTTCGAGCCCATCTCACCACCGGCAATCTCGATTGCGCGATTCGAGATCACTTCGTTGACGTTCATGTTCGTCTGCGTGCCCGAGCCCGTCTGCCAAATACGCAGCGGGAAGTGCTCGTCGAGCTTTCCGGCAATAACCTCGTCAGCCGCTTGAACGATGAGCTTCGTCTTTTCGTCGTCAAGCTTTCCGAGATCGTGATTGACGAGTGCAGCAGCTTTCTTCAGCTGTGCCATCGCAACAATCACCTGCTTCGGCATCACGTCGCGCGGCCACGTGCCTTCGCCGATGTCGAAGTGAATGAGCGAGCGCGCCGATTGCGCGCCGTAATATTTATCAGCGGGGACGTCGATTTTGCCCATCGAGTCGGTCTCGATGCGCGTTTTGACGTGCCCATTTGTTTTGGTCGTCGTCGTCATTGCCCCCATATCTTCGCGCTTCGGGGGCGGTCTCAGCCCAGACTTAGGTCGCGAAAAGGGCTTCCTTTTAGAGCGGGCGAGCGCGCTGGGCGGCCTTCAATCCGTCGATTGTCGTACCGACGAGGTCCAAGCCGGTGATTTCGTAGATGCTGAGTGGAAAGCGTGGGTTGAAGCGGCGCTTGTCGCAGCGTGGGCAGCTCGCGGGCTTGCCTGGTTTCTTCCGGCGCAGCACTTCGAACGAACAATGTTCGCAACGCAAGACGTAACGCTTACTCGATTCATTGAGCGGCCGCACGTTGCCGAGATCGTGATAGATCGACGTTAACCCGCATTCACGCATCTTCTTCTTGAAGCGCGGACCATGGCCGGTGTCGCGAAACTTCGCATAACACCATGCGTGCACCATCTCGTGCAGCAGCGTCTCTTCCAACGCCTCGGGATACTTCTCGAAATGTTTTGGCGAGAGTTCGATCAGCAGCGGATGGCCGCTATAGGTAATGCGTCCCGCCGAATTGGAAAACCGCGCGTTGTAGCGGATTGCGCAATCGGGAACTTCACCGTTGAAGTGCTCGTAATTCAGACGAGCAAAAAGTAATTGCAGGTCGGCTTCCGATGGGCTCACGGATGACTTTCTTCAACGCGCGTCCAAACGATTCTTCGTGCCACAACCCTCCGGACGCGGTCTTCCACCGCGGATTTACGTCCCCATCGTTGGCGTCCTCGCCGCCGCTTTTCTCGCCGTCATGGTCTACCTCGTCGGCTTGGGCTTCGGCGTATCCGGTTCGGTCTTCGGAAAAGCGGCACCGGCGAATGGAACGCAAGCGCAGACGCCGTCGTCGGGAACGAATGTCCAGGGCGGTCCGCCCGCCGCGGTGATGGAACAACTTCAGACGCTGCGCGCGCGCATCGCCTCGCATCCGAAAGATGACGTGGCGTTGACGCAGCTTGCCGATCTGTATCTTGCGGCGAACAAGTTTCAAGAAGCAATCCCACTCTACAAACGCGCGCTGGCCGCCAATCCGCGCAACGTCGCGGCACAGGCGGGACTCGCGCAAGCCGAAGAGGATCTTCGTCAATCGCAATGAGGCTTTATATCAGCGCGGACATGGAAGGCACCGCGGGCGTCTGCTCGTGGGCGCAAGTAGATCCGAGCAACGAGCACGAGTATCCGATCTATCGACGGTACATGACCAGGGAGGTCGCAGCCGCAATTGCGGGTGCGCGTGAAGCGCAGCCGTGCGACGTCTTGGTCAACGATTCGCATTGGAATATGCGCAACCTCATGTGGGACGAGCTTCCGGCTGACGTTCGCATTATTTCGGGGCTCAAACCGCTCTCGATGGCGCAAGGCGCGGAACAACGTTTCGATGCGGCGTTTTTCACCGGGTACCATTGCGCGATCGGCGCCGCGAATTCGGTGCTTGCGCACACGTACGCCGGCGAAGTGTTCTACAACGTCTACGTGAACGGCAAAGCGTGTACGGAAGCGCTGCTCAATGCAGCGCTGCTCGGCGTCTATGGAACGCCCGTTGCGCTCATCACGGGCGATCGCGCACTCATCGAAGCGACGCGCGCGGATCTGCCGTGGGCGACCGGCGTGATCGTCAAAGAATCGATCGGATACTTCGGAGCGAACTCGTTGACACCCGACGCGGCAGGCGATGCGATTCGCGAGGGCGCGCGAGAGGCGCTCGAAAATCTTTCAAACGCCAAACCGTTTACATTCGAGCCGCCGATCGAACTCGTTATCGAAACGGCCGGCGTTCAACATGCCGATTTCGTCGAGCTGCTTCCGCGCTTCGAGCGCACTGGAGGACGCACCTTGCGGTTCGTGAGCGACAACTATCCTGAAGCCTTCAATGCATTCATCGTTGCCATGCGACTCGGCGGCGCTGCGAATCTGCCCGCATGAAGCTGTATATTTCAAGTGACATGGAAGGCGTCGCAGGTGTCGTGGCCTGGCAACAGGTCGACGCGCGCACGCCGCATCCGGAGTATCAGATCTACCGGCGCTACTACACGCAAGAGGTTGCGGCAGCGGTGCGTGGCGCCCGGCGTAGCGGCGCAACGGAAACCACGATCAACGATTCTCACGGCCCCATGCGCAATTTCGTCCTCGAGGAATTGCCGCGTGACGCGCGCGTAATTTTCGGCAATCGCAAACCCTATTCGATGGTGCAAGACTGCGACGGAAGTTACGCAGGCGCGTTCTTCATCGGCTATCACGGCGGAGCCGGCGAAGCTGACGCGGTGCTGTGTCACACGTACACGCCTTCGGTGATTTACGAAGCGCGGCTCAACGGAATCGTGTGCAGCGAAGCGACGATCAACGCGGCCGTGCTGGGATACTACGGCGTGCCGCTGCTCTACGTTACCGGCGATCGTACGACGGTCGAAGG
>JAMXLG010000055.1 GCA_024281135.1 Vulcanimicrobiia bacterium
GATGCAATTGCCGGCATAACCGCCGACGGGCGTATTTTCGCTGCAATCGTTGCAGAAGCACGGAACGCGAACCCACGTAATGCATACGACACCAAACTCGCAGCACTTTGGAACACAACTTTCCAGCGAGCCGGTGCTGCGCTTCCTCCCGCTCGTCGCGCGGAGTACCTTCGCTTGAACTCCGAACTTACCGACGTAGAGAACCGTTTCGGCGTAAATCTCGCCGACGCGTCTGAGACGATCATCGTGTCACGGCGCGACTCGGCCGGCATTCCGAGCGATGTGCTCGCGTCGTATCAACGGCAGCGCGACGGCTCCTATCGAGTTCCCGTCAACGAAAGCACGTTGTCGTTTCTCACATACGAACACGATCAAGATGCACGCAAACGATATTGGTTCGCCTTTAACGACCGCGCGGCGACAGCGAACGTTCCGCTTTTCGAACAAGCTATAGCCATTCGAGACCGCCTTTCACATCTTTTGGGATACGAGAGCTGGGCCGACTACCAGCTCTGCGATCGCATGGCGCGTACCCTTCCACTAGCCGAAACGTTCTTGCAAAACCTAGCGACGACGCTCCAACCGAAAACGGACAAAGAGATCGATGCAATGCGCGAGGCCATTGCAGCCTCCGATCGTCTTTCGGAGACCTTACTTCAACCATGGGACGTGCGCCGCGGTGAATACTTATTGCAAAAGCAGCAGGCGCTCGATGTCGACGCAGTGCGTCAGTATTTTCCGGTCGAGCATACCATCGACGCAACTTTAGGGATCTATCACACGCTGCTTGGCGTCGATTTCGAACGCGTCCAAAATCCCGACGTGTGGGCTCCGGGCGTTCTCGAATATCGCGTTACCGATACTTCTACTCACGCGTTACTCGGCCTAACGTATTTTGACTTATATCCGCGAGCGCACAAATACGGCCACTTCGCGAGTTTTCCAATTCTGCCCGCGCGGACGACCGGAGGCGTGCGGCGCCCGGCAGTCGCTGCGATCGTCGGAAATTGGCCGCAGCCGGCAGCGGGAGAGCCCGCTCTTCTTTCTCACAGCGATGTCGTCGCGTTCTTTCACGAATTCGGCCACGACATGGCTGCGATTCTTGCAACCGCACCCTACGAAACGCTGACCAGCGGTTTTCGTGAGGATTTCGTTGAGGCACCGTCTCAGATGCTCGAGAACTTTGCCTGGCAGCCGCAAGTTCTCAAAGCGATTTCTTCGCAATGGAAAACGGGCGAGCCGATGCCCGATGATATGATCGCGAAGCTCGTCGCGTCGCGAAACGTCGGCGATGCGTTCGAAACCTCTCGCATCGTTGCGCTTGCATCCTACGACTTGCACGTGCACTCTTCCGGGTCGCATGTCGACTCCACGGCATTGTTCGCCAAGATGACGAATGGGGTCGCTCCGATCTATGCACCCGGCACCCACCCGCAGGTTGCCTTCAACCACCTCATGTTCGGTTACGACGCCGGGTTGTATGCCTATCCCTGGGCGAAGGTGTATGCTCAGGATATGTTCACGGCGTTTCAGAGCGGCGGTCTTGAAAATTCGGCGATCGGATTGCGCTACCGCAACGATATTCTTGCGCCTGCGCGCACGTATGAACCCGACGCGGAAGTGCGGAAATTCTTGGGACGGCCGATGAGTACGCAAGCTTTCTATAGCGTGTTTTAACGAATGTTTTTTTCAACGGCGGTTTTGGCGTTGCAGCTCCTCACGACGACTTTCAAACCCGATACCACCGTGCCGATCAGCATGGTGGCGGCCGATTGCGGCGGAAAAAACGTTTCGCCCGATTTGCAGTGGAAAGATGCGCCCGCAAAAACGAAGAGTTTCGCATTGATCGTCCACGATCCCGACGCTCCGCGCGCCGGTGGATTCGATCATTGGGTCATCTACGATTTGCCGTCAGGCACGACGCATCTATCCGCCGGCGAAGCAGTCGCCGCAAGCAACTCCGGAGTTAACGGGACGGGAAACACCGGATACTATGGCCCGTGTCCGCCTCCGGGAAAGACGCATCACTACATTTTCACACTCTATGCGCTCGACGTTCCGAGCATTGGCGCCACGCAACCGTTGAGCGCCGACGATTTGAAAACACGGATCCAAAAACACGTGCTTGCAACGGCAACTTTGACGGGACTGTACCGCACGTAGCAGACTATTGACACGACGCTCGCGGTCGCAGCCCCCACACCGCGTGGTAAAGGCCTCCAGCGGTCTGGGAAGCACGGTAGGACAAGCGCTCCACGAAATCGGAATGCCGGACTGCGCGGACTAAAGCGCGAAGCGTTTACGAACTATGGACGAAGTCCGGATCAAAGTTCGCGAAAATGGACCATACCTGGTAACGGGTCGCGTTACGCTGGTGGATGCGGAAGGACACGAGTACCCGGTTGAGGAGAACTTCGTGCTTTGCCGTTGCGGGCAGTCACAAACCAAACCGTTTTGCGACGGAAGTCACAAAACGACCGGCTTCGTAGCCTGTGAACGCGCAGATCACTCGCCGATCGGAGAGCAATAGTTATGCCGTCTTACGTGCGTGCCGGTTCGTTGCCGCACAAGCGCCACATTCAGTTTCGCCGTCCCGACGGCGGGCTTTACGCTGAAGAGCTCTTTTCAACGAAGGGCTTCGAAAGTGTCTATTCGCTGCTCTACCATTTGCGGCCGCCGACCGCGACGCTTGAAGTGCGCGAATGGAATCGTCCCGAGGTCCGCCTGCTGCCGAACGATCCGTTGCGCAACCGCCATTTCAAAACTGCCGCGGTGAAAACAGGCGGCGACGCAATCGACTCGCGCGTTCCCATGCTGGGCAATAGCGATCTTTTGATTTCGCTCGCGCAAGCCGACCGCCCGATGGAGTATTGGTATCGCAATACCGGCGGCGATGAACTGTTGTTTATCCACCATGGAGCCGGCGTTATTGAGACGCCGTTCGGTGAAATCGCATATCGCGAACACGACTACATCGTCATTCCCACCGGCACGACGTATCGCGTCATTCCGTCGGAACCTACGCGGATGCTAGTGCACGACTCGATCGGCATGGTAAAAATCCCGCGCAAGTACCGCAACGAGTTCGG
>JAMXLG010000056.1 GCA_024281135.1 Vulcanimicrobiia bacterium
CGATCCAGGCGATGCTGTCGTTCATCGAACCCATCCGGTCGAGCAGACCCGATGCCGCCGACAGCGCTTGCGCGTCGGAATAGAGCACAACGACTCGGCCCGACGCGTTGTTGAAGAAATCGCTGACCGACGGTGCCGTGTGCTGAACTGCGCGCCATTGTAACCCACTATCAGGCATCATCGAGAGCAACATGCCCGGGCGGCCCGATTCGCAGGTTTCGCGACCCGGTAAGTAATTGACCGTCAGGCGGGCGTCGTTACTCGAGCGAATGAAACGGTCGTCTATCGGTGCATCGAAATCTTCCTCGCGCTTGCGTGGGTCCAGCGGGAACGAATTGATCACGAAACCGTTCAGCGTGACGTCGACGCTCGCGCGGTCTTCGCTCGGAAAGTACGAGTGCGTCAGATCAATAATGAGGTGCAGGTCGTTCGGCATTCCGCCGATCTCACCGAGCGTGAAGCGAATCGGCACTTCGTAGAGACCCGCGTCGTAGATCGACCCGGTCTGGACGCCCAATTCTTGAAAGTTTACCTGGTGAAATTCTTGCGGATACTGCTTCAGGGTGCCAATGCGAGCGTCGGGCGAGAGAATGAGCTCGTTCGCGCGTGCGGCGAGGAGCTGAATCCCTGCGGGAGAGACGCGCATCGTGTCTCCGGAGATCGAAAGCGCATCGATAAAATCTCCGACCACCACGCTCTTGTGCGGAATCGGATCGCGGCTTCCGAAATGCGTCGTAACGTACCGCCACCGATTGATTTGATGCAGCCAGTACGCCATCGTGATGCCGAGTGCCCGAGTACTAGACGATGCAGTCCGCTCGACCGAGACGTCGAAACGCGCCCGATAGTCGTCGAAAAACGTAGCTACGGTTGACGGTCCCGGATCGCGAGTGAACTTCAACGTCGAGTTTGGATCGATACGGAGCCACATCGAGTGAGGATCCGGTCCGGTGCATACGCTGCCGCCATTCGACATGTACGCATCGATCGCGATATCAATGAATTTTCTCTGGATAGAACTCAGGGGCAACTCCGCCTTAAGCATCGGGTCTCGGCGCAGTTGACCAGCGGTCGTCGATGCAACGGGGTGACCGTCGATGGTCAACACGACGCTGGAACGCGTGTCAGCGATCGGTGAAAGCGTTACACGAGCGATCAGCTGCGCCGCGCGGGTCCCCGGATAAATTGGAAGTCGTAATGCAACGTGTGGGTTCGGTCCATACGTAGTCGTGCCATGAAGATAGCCCAAATCGGCAAAAGAGACTGTCGTTTCTTCTAACGCGTCGACGGGAGATGAAGTACGTAGTACAAGGAGTACCGCAGCGACACAGCACATGATCAGCGACCGCATAGTGTTTTTATTGCTCCGCTGTTTCGTTTGTGGACTTCAGTGTGCCATCATTTATCCCCAGCTTCAAACCTGATTTTGGTGTGGGACGAAAGGCACCCAGACTTTTCGGTGATGCAAATTGCGATGATTAATGCGAGAATCATGTGGTACACGCGACCAATCGGTGAGAAAGTATGAACGATTCTCGCGCTTTCGCGTTTGCCGCTCGGCTCTGCATACTGAGCGGCGCGATAATCACGTTAACGAACTGCGGCGGTCATGCTGCCGGCACGATTCCGGCCGCACCGGGCGCGACTTCGAACGGCACGACGCAGTCTGCACTATCCCATCGCATTTCTGCGACGGCGAATCACGACGGCGAACGCTCACCGTCCTTGATGGAATGGGCGGCAGCGCAACGGAAAGCCGACGCGCTTCGAAAGCAACATCACAGTCAATCAACCGGTTCCGCGCCAACGATGGCGGGGGTTGCCGATAGCGATCGCGCGCAGTTCCGGACGGCTGCAGCATCGGGAGCGGCCAATGCACTTGTGCTCTACGACAACAGCGGTCCGTGGGGGTTCCTCGGTGAGCTCTATGCGATGGCGATTGCCAATCTCTCGGGCCACTTTGGAAACGTAAAAACGGAACCAATTGGTTCATATACTAGCGGACAGATGGGATCGTACTCCGCTGTCATTTATGTCGGCTCAACATACTACGCGGATACAACGGGCATTCCGACGGCGTTTTATAACGACGTTGCGGCCGGAACAACCCAGGTTGTTTGGATCGGCGACAACATTTGGTACATGGCGGATGCGATCGGTACGCTGAACTTCGACGACGAATACGGATGGGATCCGACGAATTCGTTCTTCGCGCCGAACGGCAGCATCGGTGATGTAACGAATGTCATCTATAACGGTCAGACGTTGACGCGTTCGATTCCGCTCTCCGCCGACGGGGGAGTTGTCCACCCATACATTTTGGGCGGTGGGTATCCAGCGGTTACGACGATTGCAACGGCAGTCGACACCAGCACGACGCCCTCTACGACGTTCCCATGGGCGATCCGATCGAAGAATCTCACGTATATCGGCGAGATTCCCTTTGAATACGTCAAGGAAACCGATCGTGTGATCGCGTTTGAGGATATGCTCTTTAGTTCACTAGCGCCGACTACGGCGACGCGCCACCGGGCGATGTTACGCCTCGAGGACCTCGACGCATCGGACGACGCGTCGCAGCTACTGAACGTTGCGCAAAGGCTCTATAGCCTCCACATCCCCTACGGTTTCAACGTGATTCCGTTGTACAAAGATCCGTTAGGCTTCTATAACAATGGAGTACCGCGGACGATTACGTTGTCCCAGGCGTCCGCATTCGTCACGGTCCTCAAATACATGATGTCGCACGGCGGGGCGATAATCGATGAAGGCTGGACTCACCAGTACAGCAACGTGATCAATCCGTATACCGGTGCGAGTGGCGACGACGCCGAGTTCTTCCGAGTCCATGTCGACGCTGCGACGAACAACGTCATCTGGGACGGACCGGTAGCCGAAGACTCGACGACATGGGCGCTTAACCGCGTCCGGAGCGCTGCGGCGGCATTTCAGAGCGTCTCCATCCCGAAACCGACAATGTGGGTAACGCCGCACTACTTCGCGACCGATGTCGACTACCGGGCGATCGCACAAGTATACCCCGAGAGATACGAGCGCTCGATTTACTTCAACGGCGTCATTGCCGGAGGGATGGTAAATCACGCGTCATACATCGGCGAGTTCTTCCCATATGTTGTTCGGGACGTGTACGGAACCAAAGTTCTGCCGGAGAACCTAGGCGACTATGAGCCGGTCCCGTTGAACAACAACCCTGCGCGCCTTCCGGGAGACCTCATTCATGAGGCGCAACTAAATCTCGCGGTGCGCGACGGTTTCGCCAGCTTCTTCTACGATCCGACGAACGGTTGGCCGCCACTGCAGCAAACCATTACCGGTGTTCAAGGGCTTGGATACACCTTCGTAAACCCGTCGTCACTCTAAGCCGACGTCTCTCCTCGCCGGAAAAGAGCCGCCCCGCCGGGCGGCTCTTTTTTTGCTTACCGGGACGTGCAGCGTTCGCCGCTTGCTCGCCCTTTC
>JAMXLG010000057.1 GCA_024281135.1 Vulcanimicrobiia bacterium
GAAGACTGTGCACCTCTTGCGCGTTCGGCGGCATCGAATAGGCGGAGAGCACCCAACCGCGTTGCCTCACGCGGTTCGACACGTCGAATTCGTTGAAATTCTTCACCGATTTGTCGAGCGTGAGGGCAACGACCGGAATCCTTTGAGTCTCGTTCATGATCGTGAAGTAGCCGCTCTCGACGAGTTTATTGCGCAGAAGCGTGGCGTTATCGAGCGTGTGGCCCATCACGCGCTTGAACCCATCGAAACCGAGTCTCAGGAACTGATAGTATTGTACCGCAACTTGGAACGCGTTGCGGCTGAAATTCAGAGTCGCCGTCGGCATTTCGCCGCCGAGATAGTTCACGTAGAAGACCAGATCTTCATTAAAAATGCTGCGTTCGCGAAAGACAACCCAGCCTATCCCCGGCGGCGCCAAGCCGAATTTATGTCCGGAGCCGTTAATCGACTGGACGCGCGGAAGGCGGAAATCCCATTCGTAGTCAGGATACAGGAAGGGGTTCACGAAGCCGCCTGACGCGCCGTCGATGTGCATCGGTATCGATTGGCCCGTTCGCTTTTCATAGTCGTCAAGCCAAGCGTGAATGTCGTGGATGTCGTCGTCTTCGCCGGTAAACGTCGAACCCGCGATCGCAACGACGGCGATCGTGTTTTCGTCCACGTAGTTTTTGAGCTCATCCGCAGTCAGCCGGTAATTTCCCGGTTTGAGCGGAATGATGCGCGGCTCCACGTCGAAGTAACGCATGAACTTCTTCCAGACAATTTGCACGTTGCCGCCGGTAACGAGATTTGGACGTGTGGCGTCCTTACCGGCCTTCTGACGCGCCTGTCGCCAATTCCATTTGTGAGCGAGTCCGCCGAGCATGCATGCCTCCGATGATCCGATCGTCGCCGTACCGTACGGCTCGACGTCCTTGGGGCCGTTCCACAACTCATGCAGCCAACGTACCATCCGCTTTTCCATCGCGAAGACTTGCGGATACATATCGTGATCGATGTAGTTCTTGAACATGTTGCGGCGCGCGATGTCGATGGCTTCTTCTTCCGCGAACGTCGTCACGAATGACGACATATTTTGCGCGGGATTCGCGTCGGTCCACGCCTCGCTCACGCAAATTGCTTGTGCGGCGCGCGCCGACATGCCCGGGCGCGGGAATTCGTTCTCGGGTATGTCGATGTTGAACTCGTCATACGCCGTCTCTTTCTCTGCCCCAATCTCTTCGGCGATGGATTTTTTAATCAACGTTGTCATTACTCGCTCCCTCGGTTAAGTCAACCCAAAAGCATGACGATGAACATTCCCCAGATCGTCAACAAGGTGTTTCCGACGGCGTACGTGACGGTGTAACCAAGGCCCGGAACCTGACTCTTTGCGGCGTCGCAGACCATTCCGAGTGAAGCGGTCGTCGTTCGAGCTCCGGACACCGCACCTAACAGAATCCCGGGGTGGAAACGGAATACGTACTTGCCTATATAAATGCCCAGAATAATGGGGACGGCTGTCGCAACGATTCCCCATAGGAACAAGCTAATGCCCAGACTCTGCAAACCCGAGATGAACTTCGGACCTGCAGTGAGACCGATGCATGCGATAAAAACGTTCAGACCAACAGAGTTCATGAACCAAAGCGTCGGCGATGGAATGCGCCCAAACGTCGGTCGGACGGCACGGTACCATCCGGCGATGATCCCGATGATCAGCGCGCCGCCGGCCGTTGACAGCGTGATCGGTACTCCCCCGATCTTCAAGACGATTGCACCGATCAACGCTCCAATGGTGATCGCGATGCCGATGAACGCTACATCGGCCACGTCCGTCGGCCGGTCGATGGTGCCGAGTATCTTCCCCGCCCTCGTTGTATCTTGGACGCGGCCAACCAACGTAACGACATCGCCGATAAAGACTTGTGTATCGGGGAGAACCGGTATCTGGGTTTCCGTGAGGCCGCGCTTGATGCTGCGCACATAGACGCCCCGCGCTCCGGCGCGGCGTCCGAGATCTTCGAGCGTCTTACCGTCCGCGTCTCGATTGGAAACGTGAACGTCAATGCCCTCGACCGGACCGGAAAGCAGTTCTGGATCGTCGACTTCTTTGCTGGGATTTCCGACCAATGAAACGAGCTCCTCGCGAGGACCGATCAAAGCGACTGAATCCCCCGGCTGCAACACCAGGTCCGAGGTGGCTTCTTCGATATCGTTGCCGTGTCGCACGCGAGCAACATAGACGCGCGCCCCGTTATTGAACATCGCCTCGGTTTCAGTCACCGTCTTGCCTGCAACGCGCGCGTCCGGCGCAACTTGATACGCGCGTATCTCGTACTTTCTCCACGCGTCGTTCAAACCGCCGAATGCCCGTTGCGCTCCGTGCTGTTCTTCGTACTCTTTACACGCCTTCGCAATGTCGACGCGCAGCAACATCGGTCCAAAAATCGCGATAATGATGGCGGATCCGACGGTGCCGAAAATATAGGTTACGGCATATGCGGTGGGCATGATGTCGAGCATTGCTTTCGCCTGATCAGCCGAGAGCCCAAGCCGGTTGATCGCGTCCGTTGCAAGACCCATCGAGGCCGAGATCGTCTGCGACCCGGCAAATAATCCCGCTCCGGCACCAGGATCGTAGTGGGCGACTTTCGCAACGCCAAAGGGAACGAAGAGGCACAATAGACAGACGATCACGGCGTAGATCGCTTGCGGGATACCGTCTTTTTTGATCCCACGCACAAACTGCGGGCCGACACCGTATCCGATCGCAAAGAGGAACATTAGAAAGAAGACCGCCTTGAGATCGTTTGAGACTTTGATGCCGAGTTGGCCGATTGCAATGGCGGCAAGGAGCGTCGCGGTCACCGATCCGAGGCTAAATCCCTT
>JAMXLG010000058.1 GCA_024281135.1 Vulcanimicrobiia bacterium
TCGCACCGTTGCGGCCGGCTGCGCCCTCGCCATGCTGCTTGCCTTCTCGCTTTTCGGCGGCGTTATTCTCACGCCGCAATTTCAGCAAGGCCTCCTGAACTTCACCGCGACGCTCTCAGGTCTATCGATCCTCACGCGCGCGCTCGGCATCATGGTGATGACGTTCGTCACGCTGGCACTGCTTAATCGTGCGAAGGTTCGGGCCCAGATTCTTCTAGGTGTCGGATTCATCATTATCGCAATCGCAAATGTCCTGACGGCAAAAGTGCTCACGACCGATAGCACCTTTGGTACGTTCGTCTTTCCGCTCGTCTTCGGCGGTATCGGATTCGGCATGCTCTTCGTGCCGCTGACCGTGTCGGTTTTGAGCTCCGTGCAAGGCGCGGATACACAGAAAGCCACGTCGCTTTTGAGTCTGTGCCAGCAACTCGGTGGATCGGTCGCCACGGCCGTTCTCGTTACCTTGCTCGATCGCCGCGGCGCATTCCATCTCGACAACCTCGCCGGCACGATTACGCTATCAAATCCTGCGGTGCAGCATGCGCTTGCGGCGCACGCACCGCTTGCCAACGTCGCCGGTGTCGTTAATCAACAGGCGACGACGCTAGCGTTCGCCGACGCGTTCTACATGCTCGGGATCGTCACGTTCGTGCTGACCCCGCTCGTCATTCTCTTGCGTCCGCCAAAGAGCGCGGCACCGCAGCCCGCGACAATAGCGGCGGAATAAAAATAGGGGTATAGTTGCGCCATGGAACGCAAACGCTCGGACATCGAGCAGATTTTCGAAGACGACGGTAACGAAGAGGCGATCATCGACGCCGACGATACCGGCATGGTCGGATCGGAGCGGCAGCTCTTCGAAGAGGAAATGACGGAGGCCCTCGGCGACGAGGAGGATGAAGGCAGCGAGGAGAGCGCTACCTAACGCTTCCCCCCGTGAGAACGCACGGGGAAAAATACGAAGAGCTGGAGCGCAAACGCGCGCTCGCACAAGCGCCGGCCGGCCTCGCCGCCGTCGAGCGACAACACGGTCGCGGTAAACGAACCGCACGAGAACGCATCGAGGCGTTGGTGGACGAGGGATCGTTCACGGAACTCGATCAGTTCGTCGTGCACCGGACCAACGCGTTCGGCTTAGAGGAAAAGGAATTTCTCGGCGACGGTGTCATCACCGGACGCGCGACGATCGACGGACGGCAAGTTTTCCTGTTTTCGCAAGACTTTACGGTGCTTGGCGGTTCGCTCGGTGAAGCGTTTGCCGAGAAGATCTGTAAAGTAATGGACCTCGCCGTGCGCACCGGTTCTCCAATGATCGGCATCAACGATTCCGGCGGCGCGCGCATTCAAGAGGGTGTGGTGTCGCTCGGTGGCTACGCCGAAATTTTCTGGCGCAACGTACAAGCCAGCGGTGTCGTTCCTCAGCTCAGTTTGATCGCCGGACCCTGCGCCGGCGGCGCCGTCTACTCTCCGGCCATCACCGATTTCATTCTGATGACCGAAGGTATCTCACAAATGTTCATCACCGGTCCGGAGATCATCAAGACGGTAACCGGCGAAGACGTTACCTTCGAAGAACTTGGCGGCGCGATGACGCATGCGACCAAGAGCGGTGTCGCGCATGTAGTCGCAAGCGATGAAGACGACCTCGTCGAGTCGACGAAGCTGCTGCTCTCGTACATGCCGCAGAACAATTTAGAAGACGCGCCGCGTTTCGCGAGCGACGACGATCCGCAGCGCGAGGCGCCCGAACTCGACGACATCGTTCCCGACTCTCCGAACAAGCCGTACGACATGCACGAAGTGATCGAGAGCGTCCTCGATTACGGCGACTTTTTCGAAATTCAGGCGCACTACGCGCAGAATATTATTTGCGGGTTTGGACGCATTGCGGGGCGCAGTATCGGAGTCGTCGCGAACCAACCGAACGTCTTGGCAGGCGTGCTCGACATAAAGTCGTCGATCAAAGCTGCGCGCTTCGTTCGTTTTTGCGATGCGTTCAACATCCCGCTGGTAACCTTTGTCGACGTTCCGGGTTTTCTGCCGGGAACCGATCAGGAATACGGCGGCATCATTCTGCACGGCGCGAAACTACTCTACGCGTTCGCGGAAGCGACCGTGCCGAAGATCACCGTCATCACGCGTAAAGCCTACGGTGGAGCCTACGATGTTATGGCGTCCAAGCACATCCGCGCGGACATCAACCTTGCATGGCCGACTGCAGAAATCGCGGTTATGGGCGCCGAAGGCGCGGTGAAAGTCATCAACCGGCGCGAGATCGCGGCAGCGGCGGACAAAGACGCGAAGATGAAGGAACTGATCGACGAGTACACGGAGCGCTTCGCCAATCCGTACATCGCGGCGCAGCGGGGGTATGTCGACGACGTCATCGAGGCGCACCGGACGCGCGGAGCAATCGCAACCGCGCTCGAGATGCTCGAAAACAAACGCGTCGAGCGGCCCAAACGCAAACACGGCAACATTCCGCTGTAGGAGATTCATATGACAACGCGCAGAGCGTTTCTCGCGACAAGCGCAGCGCTTGCCGCCACACCGTCTCTTGCCGTAGCAGCAACGCCCACGCCGAAAGCGTCACCTTCAGAGGCGCCGGTTCCGAAGCTGAACTTCGACGTCGCCGCCTTCAACACGCAGCTAGACCGTGACGTGGCGCACAAGCACCTTTTTACGGCACGCAAACTGGATGGCGGCGTCGCGCTCGAAGCGGTTCGCAACACGCTCATTGCGTACCGTGACATTGGCATCGCATCAGCGGAAATCGCGCCGGTGGCGGTCTTATATCACGGCGCTTCAATTTTCATGGGTATGGACGACTACGTGTGGGACACCTATATGCTACCGTTCCCGGTCTCGATGAAGCAAACATTGCCGGAAATCTATAGCGATTTCCAAACGGTTGTCAACGGAAAGACCCAAGGGAACCCACTGCTCAAATCACCGGCACCCGATGGACTGCATTTTTATCTCTGTAACAATGCTCTAGACGGCTTTGCGCACTTTCTTGCTGGGGACAAGAAAAAACGTCCGTCCGATGTCTATGCGGACTTTACCACCCACCTCGTACCGAACGCTTCCATCGTCCCGGCCGGCGTTTGGGCAATACACGCAATTCAAGAAAGAAAATACACCCTGCTACAGACATCGTAGTAGGGTCATCCTGAGCCCTTCGACTTCGCTCAGGACAGGCTCCACGAAGTGGAGTCGAAGGATCGTAACGAGCAATTGACTCGAGGCGATCCTTCGACAAGCTCAGGATGACACGGGGACTACTGAATTTGGATGTTCTGGGCGACAAACTGTCGGTTTTGATCGAAGTGCCCGGTTGCGTAGATGGTTTGGCCGGGGCGCAAGTTCGCTGCGCTGGTGAGAACCCATACGTCGCCATGCATGGTTGATGCGTGGACTAGGACGCGTCCGGGTTTCACTTCCCGAACCTGACCTTGAACCGACGTGGCGCTGTTCGTGTCCTGATTTTGTGCAACCGCTACGTTCGATGCGATGAATCCGCGATCACCTTCGACGAAGTATCCGGTTGCGTGAATAGGCTGGCCTTGCGAGAATCCGGTTTGATTGGTCATCACCCACACGTCGCCGTGACCGCCCGTACTACGAATCAAGATTTGGCCTTCGCGAGTTTCCAGCACGGTACCGTCGACAAATTTCTGGGGTGACGTGTAACGGAAACGTGAAGGGTAAGTCTGTGCGGATGACGCGAGCGTTATGGTCTCTGCGACAAACGATCTATCATCGGGCATCATGCATCCGAAAACACCCGCATAAACGCCCGGATTGAGCGACAGACCGTCGTCGACCATGTGCGCTTGTGTCGTGTTTACATTGATGTCGCCGGCCTTGGAGGTGGAACGCAACGTAACGTATCCGTCGTGCACCGACTCGATCGTGCCGTATAAAGATGCCGGTTTTTGTCCAATACAGTTGGCAGCAGCCTCAGCGCTCACCGGAGCCAATCCGGCGCCGAGCAGCGCAGCGGCTAAAAGTGCGATTGTGCGTTTCATAACTCGGTAACGTACCCGTTTTACAAAATGTCGCGCAAAACGTCATGACGCTTGGTCGGTTTCATCTCACGTATTTCATATTCGGAGACGCCCTCACGGACAAACGGGTCCTCGGCGAGAATTGCTTCCACTTCTTCGCGCGTCATCGGCGTAGTGACGATAATGCCGCCGGTTCTCGGCACGAACGGGCCCGAGACGAGGAAATGACCGGCAGCATAGTGACGGTCGAGGAATTCGCGGTGAGCGGGAAGCCAGAGGTCCACCTCTTCGGACGGCTTCAGGTAGCGTGAGATCAAGAGAAACATCGCAGCCTCCTACGCCGAGAAGGGCGGCGCCCCTTGCGATGGTATCTAAGCCGACGTGAAGCTGCTTGAAGGAAAGCGCGTCCTCATCACGGGCGTTGCCAATCGCTGGTCCATCTCGACCGGCATCGCGCATAAGATGTACGAGCACGGCGCGACGCTCGCATTTACGTATCAGGGCGAACGTGTCAAGGACGAAGTCGAAAAGCTCGCCGCCGAACTTGGAGGCGGACCGGTTATCGAGTGCGACGTCTCCAAAGACGAGTCGCTCCAAGCGATGCGAGACGAACTGATCCCGTCGTTCGGCAAGCTCGATGGACTCGTTCATTCGATCGCATTCGCCGATAAGAACGATCTTCGCGGAACAGTCTATGACACGACGCGCGGCGGCTTCTCGCTTTCGCTCGACGTTTCGGCATATTCGCTTATCGCACTCGTTTCGACGC
Source organism: Vulcanimicrobiia bacterium (assembly GCA_024281135.1). The sequence goes on from JAMXLG010000058.1 coordinate 4,780, forward strand.
TTCGAGACGATATCAAGGACAACGGCTCGATCATGGCGCTCACGTATCTCGGCGCAACCGCTATCGTTCCCAACTACAATTTGATGGGCATTGCGAAGGCGGCGCTCGAATCGTCGATGCGCTATCTCGCGTACGACCTCGGAAACCGCGGCATTCGTGTGAATGCGATCTCGGCGGGTCCGATCAAAACCGCGAGCATGCGCCAAGTCTCGGGCGCGACTAAAATGCTCGACGTCGTTCCGCAAGTTGCGCCGCTTCACCGCAACGTGACGGCTGACGACGTTGGGAACACGGCGGTGTATCTCGCCTCAGATCTTTCCTCGGCGATTACGGCCGACGTCCACTTCGTCGATGCCGGGTATCATGCGGTCGGCATGATTCCCCCCGACTTCACAGTGAAATGACCGACGAGGAAATGGCGGCACTCGCCGTCGCGCTCGACGTTATGTTACCGGCGTCAACAGCGCCGGCGCCGCAACAACCTTCGCGTTCGCGCTGGAAACTCGCGGGGCGCCGTCCGGACCTTGAAATGGAAGATCTGCGTGCCCTTCACTAAGATTCTCATTGCGAATCGCGGCGAAATCGCCATTCGTATTATCCGAACCGCGCGCGAGATGGGCATCGCAACCGTTGCCGTGTACTCCGAGGCCGATCGCGACGCAATGCACGTTCGCATGGCTGACGAAGCGTATCTAGTCGGGCCTGCAGCGCCTTCGCAGAGTTATCTCAACATCGACGCGATTCTCGAAGTCGCGTCGCGCTCCGAAGCGCAAGCGATTCATCCGGGATATGGATTCCTTGCCGAAAACGCAGCATTTGCGCGCCGAGTGGTTGCCGCGGGATTGGTTTGGATCGGCCCGCACCCCGACGCCATTGACGCAATGGGCGACAAACTACGCGCGCGCCAAGCGATGCAGCAAGCCAACGTACCGTTTGTACCGGGCGGCACCGCCGCGATCGAAGACGTCGCCGGCGCAAAGCGCGCGGCGGAGCAATACGGTCTGCCACTTGCGCTCAAGGCGTCGGGCGGCGGCGGCGGCAAGGGGCTAAAAGTCGCGCGAACGATCGACGAGATCGAATCCGCATTCACAACCGCGAAACGCGAAGCGGAAGCGTACTTCAAAAACGGCACGATCTATGCCGAGCGGTATCTCGAGAACCCGAAGCACGTCGAGTTGCAGATCCTCGCCGATAAGCACGGCACGGTGTTGCATGTCGGCGAACGCGATTGTTCGCTGCAGCGCCGTCACCAGAAACTGTGGGAAGAAACACCCGCTCAAATACCGCTCAAAGTGCGGCGCGCGATGCGCGAAGCGGGCGTGCGCGCGGCGCAGGCGATAGAATATGACTCGGTCGGCACGATCGAATGTCTCGTCTCGGGTGACGAGTTCTTCTTCCTCGAGATGAACACGCGCATTCAAGTCGAGCACACGGTGAGTGAAATGATCTCCGGCCTCGATTTGATTCGCGAACAAATTCGCGTGGCCGGCGGCGAAAAACTCGCCTTCACGCAAGACGACATCGACTTCCGCGGCTTTGCCATCGAAGGCCGCGTGAACGCTGAAGATCCGGCGGCGAATTTCCGGCCCGCACCGGGGACGATTACGGCGTATAAGGAGCCGGGCGGCCTCGGCGTTCGCGTCGACTCCGCCGCATATCCGGGGTACACGATTTCACCCGACTATGATTCGATGATTGCGAAGTTGATCGTGTGGGCACCCACTCGCGGTCAAGCGATTGCGCGTCTCAAGCGCGCAATCGATGAATACACGATCGAAGGTGTGCCGACGACGCTTCCGTTACTTCGGGCACTCTGTGATTATCAACCGGTGCTCGATGCGACGTACGGTACGGCAACGCTCGAACCGTTCGCGGCATCGCACTTCGCCGGGAAGACGGACGGCGAAGTTGCACTCGCGCCGGTCGAACAATCGGAAGCACCGCCGGTTGTTCGCGTAGAGATCAATGACCGAATGTATCGCGTCCGGCTGCTCGACGCTCCGAACGGCCGTGTTGCGGCGGCTTCCGCTTCTGCTGCGAAAGGAGCGCCGCGCCGTTCCGCTTCCAAGAAGATGTCCGCGACGTCGCACGGGAACGACATTCTTTCGCCGATGCACGGCGTGGTTGTCGAGATGAAAGTCAAGCCGGGCGAAAACGTCGAGGAGCGTCAGGTCGTCGCCGTCGTTGAAGCCATGAAAATGATGAACGAAATCCGCGCGCATCGGGCGGGAACCGTTGCCGCGGTGCACGCGGAAGCAGGCGCGACGGTCGAAGCAAACACGCCGCTCGTTACATTGGGCTAGAGCAGCGGCACGTTAGGCGCCGCTTCACGCGGAACAATGCCATGTAATCGCGGATCGTCGCAAACTTCAACTTGACGTTTGAACGGCACGAAACCCGAGCGCATATAAAAGTCGACCGCGCTTGGATGATCCAGCGTGCACGTGTGCACCCAGAGCCGCCAGATCGGATGCGACCACGCAAGCTCTAGCGTGCGGTTCATCAGCCATCGTCCGGTGCCGCTCCCGATCATCTTCTCGGTCAGCGCAAAAAATGTGATCTCCGCTTCACTCGCTTCGCGGAAGTCGAGTTCGAGCATCCCTTCCGCCGAACCATCGACCTCGACGGCGTAGATCTCGATCGCCGGATCGTGAATCACCGCGCGTAATTCATCGTCACTCATCTCCAGACGCGAATACCACAGATATTCGTCCCCGACTTTGTGAAAGAGCGCGCGGTACTCGTCGACCGCGGGGCGCTCCATACGCGCAAGCGTCGCCCGTATTCCGGATGGCTCGGCTCGCACCGGCGGCTTCGCGAACATTTCCAGATTGGTGACGACGTTAGCAAGCTTGCCGGGCGCCAAGTCCAAGTACCCGTCGGGAAGGATCATGCGCCCTAGTGCGTGGTGGATGAAGGCGCTCCTCCCGCGAATTCTGGTCCATATGGCACGGGAGTTCGACAGCAGTGGCATTCCGCTGAAGCCGCGGTACGACGAGGTGGAGGGAACGCCGCACGACCTCGGTGAGCCCGGTTCGTTTCCGTTCGCGCGCGGCATCCGAAGCGACATGTACCGGGGCCGCCTCTGGACGATGCGGCAATATGCCGGCTTCGCGACCGCGGCCGAGTCGAACGCGCGGTATCGCTATCTTCTGAAGCGCGGCACGACCGGACTCTCCGTCGCCTTCGATCTACCGACGCAACTGGGACACGATTCCGACGCGCCGCTCGCGCGAGGCGAAGTCGGCAAAGTCGGTGTCGCAATCGATTCCGTCGCGGATATGGAGACGCTCTTCGATCGGATCCCTCTGGATAAAGTCACGGTATCGATGACCATCAATTCGCCGGCGTCCATTCTGCTCGCGATGTTACTCGCTGTTGCGCGGCGGCGCGGCATTCCGTTCGACAAACTCGGTGGTACCGTGCAAAACGACGTACTCAAAGAATACGTTGCGCGCGGAACCTACATTTATCCGCCGGAACCCTCGATGCGACTCGTTACCGACGTGATGGCGTATTGCGCGCAATCCGTACCGCAGTGGAACACGATCTCGATTTCGGGGTATCACATTCGCGAGGCGGGCTCAACTGCCGTTGAAGAGATCGCGTTTACCCTTTCCAATGCGAAAGCGTATCTGCGCGCCGCGCGAGCGGCCGGCATCGATTTGGATGTCGTCGCGCCGCGCGTCTCCTTCTTCTGGAACGCACACAACGACTTCTTCGAAGAAGTAGCGAAATTCCGCGCCGCGCGTTTTCTCTGGGCACACATTACGCGCGAAGAATTCGGCTGCAAAGATCCGCGTTCACAGATGCTTCGCTTCCACACGCAGACCGCCGGCTCGACGCTCACTGCGCAAGAACCCGACAATAACGTGGTTCGCGTGACTCTGCAAGCGCTGGCTGCGGTGCTCGGCGGAACCCAGTCGCTGCACACGAACGGCAAGGATGAAGCGCTCGCGCTTCCGACCGCCGATAGCGCAAAACTTGCGTTGCGCACGCAACAGATCATCGGATACGAATCCGGAGTGACGGACGTCGTCGATCCGCTCGCGGGTTCATACTATGTCGAATCACTCACGAACGAGTTGATAGAACGCGCTCGCGGGATTATCGCCGAAGTCGATGAGATGGGCGGCAGCATTCCGGCGATTGAGTCGGGGTGGATGCAAAGCCGGATCGCGGATTCCGCGTATCAAGCGCAACAAGCAATCGAGCGTGGCGAAGCGGTGGTCGTCGGCGTGAACAAATTCGCCGAAGGCGCCGGTGAAGTGAAGATCCCGTTGCAGCGAATCGAGGAGCGCATCGAACGCGAGCAAGTCGATCGATTGCAGCGCTTCCGCGCGCAGCGCGACAACGCGCTCGTCGCCGTTCGCCTCGACGATGTGCGCGCGGCCGCAGCCGGACGTGACAATCTGATGCCGCACTTTATCGAAGCGGTCGACGCAGGCGCAACGCTCGGCGAAATCTGCAACGTACTGCGGGATGTCTTCGGCGTTTATCGCGCCAGAGAGGTCGTGGCATGAAGATCGATCACATCGCGATCGTCGTCAAAGATCTGGACGCCACGATCAAACTCTACACCGAAACCCTTGGCTTCTTTCCCGTCTACCGCGAAACGATCGAGGACCAAGGCGTCGAAGCCGTCGGGCTACAAGCGGGCGAGTCGATCATCGAATTACTGCGCCCCCTCGATGAAGAATCGCCGATTGCCAAGTACCGCGGCGATGCCGACACCAAATTGCATCACACCGCGTACCGCGTCGACGACATCGAGGCGAAACTTGCGCAGCTCAAAGCCAAAGGCGTGCGCCTGATCGACGAGCGTCCTCGAAGCGGCGCACACGGCAACCGCATCGCGTTCCTTCACCCCAAGTCAACACAGGGCGTGTTGATCGAGTTGTGTCAACCGGGGTAAAACCCGTGGCCGCGGGAGCGTATCGCGTGTATCAGCACGTCGGCGAAATGGCACGCCGCTTTACTGAATTAGGTTTGTAAAGACCACCCCGTGCGGGATGACTGCCCCGTTCCAGCCGTCGGACCATGCGCGATGGCGCAGGTCGATGAAGCGCGGATCGAGCGCGAGCGCGCCCGTTTTTAAGTCGATCGATGCAAAGCTGATCCGATTGAGAAGCGAGCCGTAACCGGTAATCACGATGTTGCCGGTTCCCGGCTCGAGAGAAAGCCAATGCGGAAGCGCCTCCGCTCCAAGGTACAGATGCGAGACTTCGATTGGGTGCGCGGGATCCTTGACGTCAAGCGCGATAAGTGTATGTCCGCTCTGTAGCGCTTCGACCCAATAGTGTCCGGCGACCACCGGCACGCCGGAGCACCCGCGCGCGCCAAAGTCGTAGACGTATTGAATCTGCGCGCGCACTGCCGTCAAGTCCGTCAGTTTAAAAAGACCGCAGCGAGCGGTCTTCACCATGACGGTCTTTCCATCGTCAAGCAAAGCCGCGTCATCGGCATGTTGCGCTGCCACGTCATATACCGGCGGTTTCGGCAGGTCGAGTGTTTGCAACAGTTTGAGATCGGGCAGGCGCCAGATCTGGATGACATGCGTAGGTGCTTTGATATCCAACGGTGGCATCGGTGCGCTCGTCGTCACGACGCGATCGATGTTCTCGAGCACCAGCAAACCATAGGGTCGAACATTCGGATCGAGTGCCGGCGCTGACGCATCGGATGCGCGCACGGTACGACCGTGTTGGTCGAGCTCGACGAGAGCGCCCGGCTCATCGCGATCCCATCCCTTGATCTGATACGTCGCGAGCGTGTCGCCATTTGAAAGTGAAGCAAAGCTATGCATATGGGTGTAGCCGTTGGCGGCATCAAATGAGCCTGCAAGGTGCGGATGGCGTGGATCGCTCAGATCGAAAACGTCGCCTTGCCCGGCCATAAAATCACTCGCGAATAGCAGGTGGTTCGGGGGCATCGCTTCGTTGGTATGGTGTGCCATCATCGCATGCGTTTGCGTCGGAACCACGGCAACGAGCTTTCCAAAATCGGCGCCGACGTCAAAGACGGCGAGAAAATCGCGGCCTTCACCCTTCGCAGGGAATTCGTTTGCCTCCATGGCCCACGCCACAAGATAACGTTCGCGAGGCGCGCTCGAGGCAAGCATGAGGACCGCACACGCAAGGACCGCAAACCGCATAAAGACCTCCGCTCAAAAACGAGGGGGACCTTGCGGTATAGTAGCACATTCCTTAGAGATTCGGCGCTAAACGAACGTCGAGTTCTGTTTCGAACGTACGGTCCCATGGAAGCGTAATGTTGAGCGCAGCAATGTGGAGATTCGGGTAAAGTAGTTGCAGTGTTTGCTGCGCATCGTACCAAAGGAGATCGCGATTGCGCTCAGACGTTTTTGCAGCGACGTCGGGCAGCAGGTAGGTGTGGTCGTCGACGTCTTGGCCGCCGAGCCAGGCGTTGAGATCGGGACGCACTTTGACGTGAAAGTCGACGTCGTCAACGAAGCGCATGAAGGTGAACGTTTGATGGGCGAGGCGATCGTACGTGTGCGCGCGACGCCCGACGTTGGCGGCAATCGCTTCTGCGAGCGCCGTACCGATCGTATTTGCAGCTGTATTCCATGAGGAAAATGCATCGAGTTTCGATGCAACACCGCTCTGCAGCAATTGTTGCGCGAACGCGCCCTGGTCGTCGTAACTCCTCTCGAAGCTCAAATCCGCGAAAGCCACCGAAGCTCCACCATCCGTTTGCGCTTTGAGATTGGTAAGAAGCTGCGAATCGAGCGCATCACCGGTCGACGGTACGCGCACGTAGAGCGTGAAGTCTGGATGATCGTCGTCGCGTACGCCGCCGCAAAGGGCGATGAGGCTTTGAATCGTTACGCCGATCGGCGCGAATTCGAGTGGGTCTTGGTACGATGCACCGTCGGGACGCGAATACGCTACGCCAATGTGCGGGATCCAGTGAACCGCCCGCGCAAGGCCGTTCGAAACGAGCGCCATCCCGAGTTCGTCGGCGCCGGGCTGAATCGAGACGCGCGAGCCCGCCTGCATTTGCTGCGCATAGGCTTCGAGCGCGCGCAACTCCCGTACGTGTAATCCGTACGGCTTAGCGTCGTCCTGCCCGAGCACGAGACGATCGATCGTGCCGCTCGCAGTCATTTCAATCAAAAGATGATCGATGGCATAGTTTCGCGCACGCGCCTGCAGATAGCCGTTGAGCGTCGCGCTTCCGATCTTCTGCGCCAACACTTGCGCGCGTGCCGCTTCTTCGGGCGACGGCGGATCGTGCAGGTTTGCGTATTCTTGGAGGTACTCCCACACGGGATACGCGGCAAAGAACGACGCTGCATCGCCGATAGACGGCACACCGGTCGGCGCCAGGCGCATAACAGTGCCAAAGGTTCCGATCCACGCGTGCGGTGAGCGCGCGCGCAGCATGTCGAGCTCTCTCAAACGGAAGTACGCATCGGCGTAGGTGACGCCGGGAACGCGCGATGCGACGAGTCCACCATACGCAAGCATGTCGCTCGAGAGAACGTACCGGTCCGTACGCGGTGAATCGGCATTGAGCCAGCGAATGATGGCATCGGGCGAGCCGAAGTGCAAATACCGTCCCAGCAACGGACGCGGCGGCGCAACCACCGGCTGACCCGCGATGCGCCCGAGCATCAGCGGAAGCTGGTACGTCACCGGCCGGTCATCAAGCGGAACAAAAACCAGTGCGAGCGCGAGCAAGAAAGCCATCATAAGAGGTTGCGCAAAAACCCTCGCTCCTGCTCGAGCATTGACCTCGCGCTCTGCGCGTCGACACCGCGGCGCGCCATCACGACGGCGACCTTGACGTTTCCGCCCGATGCCGTAAGGAACTGCTGCGCCTCGTTCGCGTCGACACCGGCAAGCGACTGGACGAGACGCCGAGCGCGTGCGCTTAACTTTGCGTTCGTTGCCACGACGTCGACCATCAGATTTTCATAGACCTTGCCGAGCCGAACCATAACCGCGGTCGAAATGGTATTGAGCGCGAGTTTTTGCGATGTGCCGGCTTTCAAGCGCGTCGATCCGGTCAGTGCCTCAGGTCCGGTATCGAGAAAGATCGAAACCTCGGCAGCGTCACCAAGAGGTGTCGGGTCGCTGTTCGTGATCGCGGCGGTGAACGCACCGAGTGCACGCGCGCGCGCAACTGCGCGCGTAACGTAGGCTGCGCCGCCGCTTGCCGAAATGCCGATCACCGCATCGTCGGCGTACACGTGTCCTGCCACTCCGCGCTCGCCGGCGTCGCCGTCATCTTCGGCACCTTCGACGGGCGTACGCAGCGCGCGATCGCCGCCGGCAATGTGCGCGCACACCAGTTCCGGCGACGTGCCGAACGTCGGCGGCATCTCGGATGCGTCGAGCACGCCGAGCCGGCCGCTCGAGCCTGCACCCACATAATGCAAACGTCCACCGGCTGCAAGCCGCTCGCTCACCGCGCCCACGACGCGTGCGATTGCATCGCTTGCGCCGACGACGGCTTCGACGGCAGTGCGCTGGTCGGTTGAGATCGCAAGCACAAGCTCGCGGGTCGATAACGTATCGAGTCCGCGCAGCGCGTCGTTGCGCCGCTCGGTTTGTGGAAGTTGTTCTGACATTTCTTAGACCATCGCTCGCGCGAGGGCTAGGGCGCCGAATTCGGGAGCGGGCGGGTTTTTCACGAGATGAAACGACGGATACTCATTAAGGATGCGGTGCTCGAGCAGATACGTGAGCAACGAATTCTCGGAGAGCAATCCGCCGGCGAGCACGACCGGAATATCACGCTGCGCGAAGCCCGAGGAGCGCGTCACGGCTTTGAGCAAGTCGAAGAGTTCGAGCGCAGCGGCTTGCACGATCTTCGTCGCGTCGCGCTCGCCGTCCGATGCGCAACCAAGGACAACCGGCGCGAGCGATGCGAGCTTGCGCACCGGATCGGGATCGCCGTAAATCGCTTGTGTGACGTCGTCGGCGGATTCTGTGTCGAGCACGCTTTCCACAGCATCAATGAATCCGTCGCGTCGCGCCCGTCCGTCGTAGACGCGCAGCAGCAGCTTGACGGCAGCGGCTCCGATCGCCGCACCTGATCCTTCATCGCCGAGCATGAACCCGTGACCGCCTGCGCGATACGAGCGCTCGCCGCCGCTCGCGTATGCGATCGATCCGGTTCCGGCAATGAGGACGATGCCGTCGCCTTCGGGCACTGCCGCGCGCAACGCAATCATTGCATCGTCGCAGACGCTCACGCGCGCGCCGGCAACACGTGTGCGGAGCGCGCTTTCCAACGCTTCAGCGACATCGGGATGTCCGGCTCCCGCCGCGCCGACGACGATTGCGTCGACACGTTCGCCTTGTGTCGCGCTCGCAATCGCGCGCGCGATGGTCGAGGCGGCATCTTCAACGCCGGCACGCCGCACGTTCGCCGCATCACCTTCGAATGCGCCGCTCGCGACGCCGTCCCGTTCGATAACGACACTCGTTGTCGTGCCGCCGGCATCGACGCCTACGACGAGAGACACTCTGCTTCAACCTCCACAAGCAATTCGCGCAACCCGTGCGGTGCGATGGCTCCGAGGGGAACCGCGTGCGCCGCACCCGTGACTTGCGGCACGCTCGCCGGACGCTCGCGCAGCGTCTCGTAGCCCAGCACTGCGAATGCGATGGCTTCCTTCGCATCGACCGGAATTCCGGCAACGTCGGTCGGATCGAGCAACGCGCCGGGTAACAGTGCTTGGATGTCGCGCACCAACGACGGGTTACGCGCACCGCCGCCACTGCAAAGAATGTGCGCATCCGCGAGCCGCACGTCTCGCACGGCACGCGCAACTCCGTGTGCGGTGAGCGCGGTGAGCGTAGCCGTTCCATCTTCAAGCGAAAGACGACCGAGAGCCGCGCTATGCTGCGTGAGAAAGTGTTCGCCGAAACGCTCGCGCCCGGTCGATTTCGGCGGCGACATCGCAAAATACGGATCGGAGAGCATCTCGCTCAGAAGGTGATCGTCGGGCGTACCCGCAGCAGCGAACTTCCCGTTTTCGTCCATCCTCATCTCGCCGCCCGTACGTTCGCGTACAAACTCATCGATCAACATCATGCCGGGACCACAATCGAACGCCACGACGTCGTGCGTATCCACGCCGCGCGGAAGCGCAGTGAGATTCGCAATTCCACCAATGTTGAGCGCAACGCGATCTTCTTCTTCATCGGCAAGCAAGAGCGCATCGACGTATGGAACGAGCGGTGCACCGTGACCGCCCGCAGCGCAATCGGCGCTCCGAAAATCGTAGATCACCGTGGCGTGGAGCGATTCCCGTAACACGAATGGATCGCCGAGCTGCAACGTCACGTGGTGCACACCGTCGTGGTAGATCGTCTGCCCGTGCGACGCAATGTAGTCGATGGAAAGTGCGCCGGCCACCACCCGCGCCGCGCGCGCGAACGCGACGCCGAGCGCGCGATGCAAGTTTGTCAAATGCGCCGCACTCGCCGCATTCGGAGGCAACGCTTGCCGCAGCGACGTCATCACTTCGTCTTCGAACGGCACCGTTACGAATTGAAGCAACTCAACAGAATACGACGTTCCGCGTGGTAAGATTCGAACGAGCGCCGCATCGATACCATCGAGTGACGTTCCGCTCATCAGTCCGATTGCGAGCATCAGGACATAGCTTCGACCAATGCCTCGAAAAATGCCGCTCGTAATGGGCGGGAATCCGAACGGCCGAAGTAGACGGTGTTCGTGAGTAGCACGCCACTCACGTCACGCTGCGGATCGGCCCAAACGCACGTGCCGGTGAATCCCGTGTGACCGAACGTATCGCCCGACATCAACCGTCCGCATGAATTTTCATCGTTGGTCTTGAGCGCCCAGCCGAGACCTCGACGCAACACCGGGTCGTAGGCTGCCTCTTGCACCGCCTCGCGCGCAAGGTGAACGGGCAACAACTGCTCTTCGCGTCCGTTCACGGCCGCGAGGTACGCTTCGGCAAGCGCGGCAACGTCGGCAGCCGTACCGAACATGCCGGCGTGCCCCGCAACGCCGTTCATAAGGTACGCCTTCTCATCGTGGACGCGACCCTGCACTCGCCCGCGCCACTCGTCGGCCTCCGTAGCGGGAATCTCCATTCGTTGCCGATCGGCCGGGACGAATTCGAGGTCGCCGCTTGCAAAGCGGAGCGATGTGAGTGCCGGAAGCGACATCTGCGACACTCGTTCCAGCAACGTGCCGAGTGCGATCAACCCAAGATCGCTGTAGAGCACGCGCTCTCCGGGCTGCGCGACAAGCGGTCTCGCCAAGACGAAGTCTTGAACGTTTTCGTCTAAAATCGTCCGGTAATCGGCACCGGAATGCATCCCCGACGTATGCGCGAGCAACATCCGAAGGGTAATCATTGCGTGATCGTTATCGCGCCATTCCGGCATCCAATCGGTGAGTGGCCCGTCGAGCGTGATACGGCGCTCGGCAACGAGCATCAGCGCGAGCGTTGAAACAAAAAGCTTCGTGATCGATGCGAGATCGAAACGCGAGTCCACGTACACGGGACGCGCCAGCGCGTCATCTCGCGTCGCGCCATACGCCTCTTCGAAAATGAGCTTACCGCCGCGTTCGATCCGCGCGACCGCGCCCGTGAACCATGTTCCCGTCGCTTTGTGGAGCAACGAGTCGATCGCGGAAAATTTAGATGGCGGCAAGATCAACCGGTAAGACTCCCGTCGCAGCGCCGTCGCCAAAGATCACGTCGGCTAGACCGCCCAAACTCACGCCGTCGTCGCCGTACGTTGCAAGCAAATGTTGGGCTTGCGGAAAGAGCGCACAATCATACGGCTCGCGGGCCGAAACAACGAGCGCATCGGGAAACCGTTCGAGAATCGCCGCGACCGCGCGCGCTTGCGCGGGAATCGTGTGCGCGCGGCGCATCAGCACGATAGGACGCCGCCGCGAATTCGCGGTCGCTTCCAAGAGCGTCGTCACGTCGCCGTCGGACGGTTCGAGGGGCGCGAAGCGTTCTTGTAGTGCGGGCGCTTGCGACCCGAGCGTCATGTGCACGTTGAGTGTTCCTTGCGCCCCTTCCGTCGTCGTTTCGGAAAACGAAATCGCGATCGAGGCGGTGGGATCGGCGTGAGCGACGCCGCGAATCCGCGTCACCGCGCGCCGTCCGATTTCACGGCCGATCGACGGATGCGGCGCCGGCGCATCGAGCGCAATCGGCGCGGCAGTCTCGCGCCGTAATCGCATGACGCGTCCGAATGCTTCTTCGAGACGCGCATGCGGAATGCGCCCTGCCTCGACTTCTGCCGCCAGATGTTCGGCCGCGGCTTCGGCGAGTTCGAGATCGTGGCTTACGAGCGCGCAGTCCGCCCCCGCGGCAATTGCCGCAGCGACACCGTTCACCGTTCCGATTCCGCCTGCAATCGCGTTCATCTGCATGCAATCGGTAAAGCAAACGCCGTCGTAGTGCCACTCGCCGCGTAAGAGATCGCTCAGCAATCGCGGCGATAGCGACGCGGAAACCGCATCATCGAACGCTTCAGCAACGACATGCGCCGCCATGATCGATGCGGTTTGCGGAGCCAGCGCTTGAAACGGAGCAAGATCGCGCGCGCGCAGCGTCGTCGCATCGGTGCGAATCACCGGGAGGTCGAGGTGTGAGTCGACGGAGGTATCTCCGTGACCCGGGAAGTGTTTGAGGGTAGCAGCAACGCCCGAGTGTTGCATGCCGCGGATAAACGCGCCGGCCATCTCGATCACGAGTGCCGGCGACTGCCCGAACGCGCGCGCGCCGATCACCGTATTCGTCGCGTGCAGCGCGAGATCGACAACCGGCGCAAAGTCGTGCGCGAGTCCTGCGCGGCGCAGGTCGAATGCAAGTTGTTCTCCTGCGCGTACCGCAAGCGACGGATCACCAGTCGCAGCCAGCGCCATCATCGACGGCAACTCTTCGACGCCGCCGCGAATGCGCGCAACGCGTCCGCCTTCCTGATCGATCGTGAGCAGCGGTGCGGGCTCGCTAAACGAGCGCAACACGTCGGTCAGCTCCCGGACTTGAACGACCGACTCGACGTTACGCGCGAAAAGAATGAAGCCGGCAAAGGGCGTCCGCCGCAGCCGCGCAAGCATCGCGTCATCGAGCGACGTGGCATCGAAGCCGGTGACGATCACGCCTGCCGCCAAGCGTTTGACGCTATCTACGGGACGTGGTTGTGGTATTGACACAGATCCTCTTGTGCAACGGAGATTGCTGTTTCACTTCCGACTACGGGTGCGCCGGATGCGGATGCACGTACCATAACGAGTCCATGCGGTGTTCGTACGTGGACATAGACATCGGCTCCGGTTCGTTCCACGCGTTCGACGCGACCGCGCAATGCAAGGTCGCTGGAGGTAAGCGTCGCGCGTTCGGGACGGAATCCCACAACCGTATCCTCCGGCCAGCCGAAAGCGCTTCCGGGCAACAAATTCATGGGACGCGCGCCGAGAAATGCGGCGGCGCGCGCCGTCCGCGGCCGATCGAAGACACGCTGCGGATCGCCCGCATCCTCGATCCGCCCGTCCATCATCACGACGAGGTCGTCGGCGACGGCCATGGCATCTGCATGATCGTGTGTCACAAACACGATCGGACCTGCGAAACGCTCGCGCACGTGCACGATTTCATCGCGTACGCGCACGCGTAGATCCGGATCGAGCGGAGCGAGCGGCTCGTCGAGCAACAGTACGGCGGGATCAGAGAGAACCGCGCGAGCGATCGACACGCGCTGACGCTCTCCGGTGGAGAGCTGCTGCGGAAATTTCTCGAGATGCGCGTGCACGTCGAGCGCGTGCGCAACGTCTTCCACGCGATCCTTCCCGTCACGCGTACGCAACACAAAACGCAGATTCTCGCGAATCGTCATCGTTCGCGCAAGTGCGTCCGATGCAAAAACCATCGCGGCTCGCCGCTCCTGTGGCGTTTTTTCTTTCACAGAGCGGCCGTCGATAACGATCTCACCACGCGCGACGCGAACCAATCCGCACACTGCGCGCAGCAGCGTGCTTTTCCCGGCACCCGACGGACCGACGACGGAGAGTGTACGCCCCGGCGGAACGCTGAAGCTGACATCGTCAACCGCAGGTGACGATACGCGCGGATACTGCACGACGAGGCTCCGGACATCGAGCCCTTCGCGTGCGTTCACGTCCTATTTCAAACGGATGGATTGCGCGACGAGACGTCCGTCGATTTCGTAGACGGAAATCTCTACTTGTTGACCGCGGCGCAAATCGGAAAGTCCGGCGTAGCCGCCGCCACCGTAGATCGATGTGTTGGGTACGACGGCGACGACCGTCGCGCGATTCCCGGAACGCACGACGAGGGTTCCGGATGCGTAATCGATCGATTCGATCACGCCGTGCACGCGCGCGGCGGGGCGCGATGGACTCCCGGATTCGAGGGAGCGGTAGAGGTTGTTTCCCGGCGATTGCGGCGGGTCGGCGGCAGCACGAAGCGGCAGCAGAAAAACGCTGCCGAGAATGATGACTGCGAGAAAACGCTTCGTGATCATGATCATCAGGGGTAACGCGGCCGTTCTGCTTTCCGTTCCGGCCCAGGCCGCCGGGGTCCTCGGCTCGCGGGTTTGCGCGTCCAGCGGAACCCACGGGTTTGCGCGTCCAGCGCAAACCCATATTAGGCAAGCGCTCTCATGTACGCCTCGCGCGCGGCGGAATCCTGACCCGAACGCGCACGTTCGGAGAGGTCACGTAGCAAAACGACGCTCTCGTCATCCGCCTTTTTTCCAGCTAAGACCAACCGGAGCGCCAAGAGTGTCAGATCCGGGGTCCGGGCACCGAGCATTCGCATCCCTTCGTAAAACGGCTGCGCAGCCGCGACGTCGCTGCGCTGCGCGAGGAGCGCTTTGACGACGTCGGCCTTGGCCGGCTTCGCTTGAAGAAGGTAGCCGTCGAGCAACTCGAATTCCATCCCATGATCTTCGCCGCGCGCCTGGCGCTGCTCTTCGCCGTCTTGAGTACGACGGTCGCAGCGGCACGTCCCGACGATCTTGCAACGCTGCTCGATCGCATGCGCGCGCGAAGCGGACCTGTCTGGCGAACGCATCTCACCTCCACGTCGCACATCACACTGCAATACCAAACGACGGCCGTGCACAGCGAGTCGCTCGGCATGCGGTTTGCGACGTACGAATGCGACTCGAACATCTGCGCGGGCTCGTATTTCGACGGCGAAAAAATCTACTCGATCAACATCAACGGCACGCGGTTGCCGCAGTCAGATTCGAACGATACCTACCTGCGCGGCGAACGAACGATCGCGTCGCTCGATTTTCTTGCGCCCGATTTTGTCGATAACGGCGGCTACGTCCGCGATTCGGGTTCCCAAACGATCGACGGCATACGCTATCGCGTGCTCGTGGTCAGCAACGGTGACGCCACGCCGATGCGCGTCTTCGTCGAAGCGAAGACTGCGCTCGTGCATTTCATCCAAGACGTCGACGGCGATGCGACGCTCGAGTATCGCGACTATCGTCCGGTTGAAGGTGGACTCTTTCTACCATATCTCGTTCTGCGCAACGGCGACGTCCTCGAGCGGTACGACTCGCGTGGCACGACTAGGGACGACTTTACCGCCCCGCACGGCCCGGTCGCGACGTTCGACGGACCGCCGATACCGGTGCAGAGCGATCCGGACCGTTCGATTCCAATCTTTCCGTGCAGTGTCGGCGGCGTCTCGACGACGTGCCTGCTAGACAGCGGAAACTCGGGCCTTTCGATGAGCGCTGAGCTTGCACAGCAGCTTCATGCACCGACGGTCGGCTCGTTCGACGTGCGCGGATTGGGCGATTATGCGACGCAAGTGGTGCGCGCGGCGGATCTCCGCGTCGGTAACGCAACGTACGGGCCGGCTAATTACGTGGTGCTGCGCGACGTTCACCACTTTGGATACGACGTCGTTCTCGGCGCCGATATCCTCGCTTCAACGACGATCGGACTCGATCCGATCCATCACACGATCACGTTCGGCGCACCGATTCCCTCGGGCGGCACCTCGGTGCCGCTCGTGTTCCAGAATTTCGTTCCGGTCCTTACCGTCCAACTCGGCAACTTGGGAACGCAACTTGCGCTCGACACGGGCGACGAGTCGAACATCAATCTCGCCTACGATTTCTATCAGGCACATCGCCAGTTATTCGAGGTGATGGACCAACGCACGGTTTCCGGCGTCGGCGGATCCAGCATCGAAGTGATGGGGCAGATTCCCGAGGTACGCATCGGCGATCTTTCGATGACGAAGCAGCGGATCGGCGCAACGCAGCTGCTGCACGGCACCGCGTTCGGTCATCTCGGCGCCGGCTTCCTCGAACACTTCCAAGTCGTAATCGACTACGCCGGGGGACAAGTGCATTTTGTTCCCACGCCCGACTTGCCGTAGGTGAGGCGAGTCGCCGTTACAGTCAAACCCGGTTCAAAGGCGCCGGGTATCGAACAACATGGAGATACGCTCATCGTACGGGTTCGTGAGCGGGCCGTTGAAGGTGCGGCTAATGCGGCCTGCATTCGCGCGCTCGCGAAATATTTCGATGTGCCGCCGTCTACCGTCGTGCTCGTGCGCGGTGGACGCGCACGTGCGAAGCTCTTCGAGGTCGGTCGTTAAGTCCGAATGTTTAGAATCCATTGCGCCACGGCGCCCTCAACGAAACCGCTCCGGTCGCGGTGCGGAGCGTGCCCGCAATGCGCGAGCACGAGCCGGTCGGTACTTCCGCCGCTCGCGCCCGCGAGAAGATCGAGTTGCGCGAGGGTACCGTACTCGTCGTCGACACCCTGAACGGCCAACGCCGGCGCCACGATCGACGGCAGCCTTTCCACAACCGACCAAGAACGAAACGCGGGCGTGAGCCAGATATCGTTCCAGCCGTAGAACGTCGTATCGACGTCGGTGTGATAGCGTGCCATCTTTTCCCGCAACGGTGTCGTCCGATACGTTCGCCCGATCGCGGCGATACTCGTCACGCTGATGTCCTCCACGACGACGTGCGGCGACTCGAGTACGAGCGCGCGTACGCCGTCGGGAAAAGCTGACGCGTAGATGAGCGCGATCGATGCACCGTCACTGTGGCCCACCAGGATCGGACGTTCTACGTTGAGCGCCGCGAGAAGCTCCGGCAACACGACGAGCGCTTCGTGATGCATGTAATCGACGGCGCGCGGCTCGCGCAGCACATCCGAAAAGCCGTTCCCGTAGCGAGAATACACGACCGCGGCGCATCCGGTACGCGAAGCAACGCGTTGCGGAAAGTCGCGCCATAGCTCTATCGATCCCAAACCTTCGTGAAGAAAGACGAGCGTCGGCGCGCCGTGACGAACCGCCGGCGTGCTCACGACGTCGATGTCCCGCCCTGCGACTTGCACGCTCCGTGACTAGTGCAGAGAGGCTTTGAGGTCCTTTTGTGCGAGTGCGTCGCTAACGGTCTTTGATTCCAGCCTCGTCGACGGTCGGTACCGGCTGCTCTTGCGTGTCGGGTTCTGTTGGGCGGCCTGCAGCTTTCCATGCGGCGATGCCGCCGTCGATTGTTTCGACATCTTCATAACCGCTGGCTAGCAGTTTTGCGCCGATCGCTTCGACGACTCGCTCATCGTCGCCGTAAAGCGCAATCGTTCGTTCTTTCGGAAGTGGTAACACGAGTGGGTCAGCTTTGAGCAGTGCTTCCGGATCGTATTGCAGCGCGCCGCGGATTTGCTCTCCGTGAGGGCGTTTACGCAGATCGAGAATCGGCGTTTCGTCGTGGATTGCGCGTGCAGGTGCCCGTTTCATCGATGCACCGACCGTTCGAGTTCGGGATCGAGCGCGGTGCGTGGATCGTTGTCGCCGGGTACGGACGCGTCTTCTTCGTACGGACTTTCACTCGGAACGTCGCGTTTTTCTTGCGGCTTTTCGCCGGCGCTTTCAGGCTTGCGGTGGTTCATGTTGCGAAACGTTCCCGAGTACGCGCGGACGAAACGCTACGCTGATACGCGCATCGCTCGGACGTGGGGATTTCGCGATCGTATGCTCCCAAAATTCTTGGGAACGTCCGCTCATCACGAGGAGGCTTCCGGCATCGAGATCGATCGAATGAACGGTTCGGGGGCGGTGCTTCGTCCGAACCTGCATTCGGCGCGTCGCGCCTAGGCTCAAAAGCGCAATCGTCGGCTCCGGCGGCATCTCCTCGAGGTGATCGCTGTGCCAGGCGACGCTGTCCCGGCCGTCGCGATAGTAATTGAGGCCGACGCTCGTGAAGCGCTCGCCGAGGAACGCTTCTACTCGCTTGCGTGCGGCGTCGAGCAACGGCGGCAGATCTTCCCCGGGATAGCGCGCAACGAGCCTCGGCACATCGACCATGTGGTCGTACATCCACATCGTCTCCGAGGACCACGGCGCGTTCTCGAGCAGACCTCGGAAAAGCCGCGTTGTTTCCTCCGGATCGAAGACGCCGGGGTAATACGCAATACGCCCGGTCTCGTCGTCGACATAGACCCGCGGTCCCGAATCAAAAAGCGCAAGCTGGCTGCTCATAGCGTATAATTTACGACCCCGGTTGGTGCCTAGACGGTGGCGCTTGCTTCCCCTACATCGGTGCCGACAAAGGCACGTAAGCAACCCACTCGAAGCGGGCGAACCGGCCGGCATCGATCACTAACAACACCGCGCAAAGCGCAAGAATGACGTAGCCGGCCGGCGGCACGCGCCGTACGAGCGCGCTGATGGCGATGAGCACCGGAGCAATCGCATACGCGTTGCGATCGACGGAAAAGGGTGTGCCGGAGAACACGAGCATCGCTAGCGCCAGCAGCGCGTAGAGCGTCATCAAACGGCCGAGTCCTCGCGCTTGCGCGATGACGGCGAGCGCGCCGAGCGGAACGAGCAACACCATGACGTTTTGCCGCAATCCGTCGAGGCTCGTCAACGACAGCAGAATCATGCGCCAGGCGTGCGCATCAAAACCGAACCCGCTACGGCGCCACGCGCGTTGCGCGTGAACGAAAGCGAGCGCGTCGCCGAAATGAATCGCACAGTACAGCGCAAACGCACCGACACCGCAAAGTGCAATAATGCCCGCAAGAATCGCGCGCCCACGCCGTTGCAGGATACCGTCGAGCAGCATCGCGCACCCAAGCGGCACGCCAAGGGGGCTCGCCGCGGATGCAAGCGCGCCCGCACCACCACCGGCGAGATCGCGATTACGATCGAACAAGTAGAGCGCGCCGGCGCTGCACAGTAAGAAGAGACTTTGAGGATACGCCAGACCCGAGAACAACGACGGCGGCAGGAGCACGGCGAACGCAACGCACCAGTTCGCGGCAATCGCGTCGAAGCGCCGCGAAGTCAAGCGATACAAGACCGTGAGAGCCGCTAGAAACGCAAGGTTCGAGAGAACGCCTGCCAGCACAGGCCATGGAAACGTATGCACGAACGGCGCAGCGACGAGCGGCAGCAGCGGGAAAAACGCTACGTTGTGCCGGCGTCCGTCGGGTGCGTATTCATAGCCGTGGATCGCAATCGAGCCATACCAAGCGCCGTCCCAATTCGCGAGCGCATTCGTGTGGCCGTTTGCAAATAAGACGCCGAGCACGAGCACTCGCGAGAGAGCCCACGCCAGAACAACGAAGCGCATGGTTCCGCTCTGCTTCAAACGGGGACGATAGTCCTAGTTCGTGCGTTCCTTCCGCGCCTACCGTGATCCGGTTCTCTGGCATATCGTAAACCCGAAATGTTTCTGAAGTCGAAGCGTACGTCGCGTTCGGTCGACTACTTGCTGGCGGCGCTGAGCCCCCTTGAGGTTGCGCGCGCCACGCACGAGTATTTAGCCGGCCTTGAGCCCGACGAGCTACAGGGACTCATCGAGCGCAGCGTCGCCCGTATGGACGGCGACGAACGCGCCTTCTTCGAGATGTCGCCCGATTTCGGAACGTTCCTCGAACAGAATCGCCGCGCGCTACGCTCGCTCGACCGCGACGCTCTGCGTGCGATCCTGATGCCCGTCATCGCGTCTCGGGCCGCCACCGTAGACGGCACTGAGGACGACGCGCTGCGCGTCGATGATTTGACCTCCCAACTTCGCGCTGCATTACCGCCGCGTTCCACAAGCGAAGCAATGCGCCGTCTGACCACACCTGCGGTAAACGCATACCGGCGTTTTCGCCGCGGGTTCTTTGCCGCTGACGCCTGGCTCGCTAACGCATACAAAGAGATGTGGTCATCCACGCTTCGCGCCGCATACGCGACGGCGATGGCGCTTGCGATCGTTGGAGCAGGTGCAGCGATCACCGCGATGTTGATCTTCTTTATCTTCCCGGCCGGTAAGAACGCGCTCACGTGGATCACGAGCCGGCCCACGCTCGTAGCGAACGCGCCGGTTCCGCATGTTGTCGCACACCATCCCGTCACGCATCATGTCGCGCCTCATCACGCAGCGCCGGTAAAGATCGTCGTTGCCCAACGTACCGCCCCGCCGCCGACCCCGCAGCCTACTGCGAAGCCCACTCTGGCTCCAACGCCGAAAGCCATTCCGAAGCCGACCCACGCCCCTACGGCAGCGCCGGCCCCGATTCGCATTGCGTCTGCCGTTAAACCAAAACCGCAGCTTCTCGCTCGCGAACACGAGGCGGTGCTCAAGCGAATTGCGTCGGTTCGAAGCTTCGGAACAATGCCGTCGCACGAGGCGCCGCTGGTCCAGCGCGCGCGCCTCATCGTGATGTCGTATTTGGATTCATTAATGCGTGGCGACGCGAGCTCGGCTCTTGGCAATCTCGGCCTCTCGGCGAGCGCAGGCACCTCGAACTTGACCGAAGCCCCAATCCTCGCCGGCGCGACGGAGTTCCGCGTCGTGCGCGCATCCCTCGCTGATGCGGGAAGCGCAAAGGTCCAAGTCGTGATCGATAGCCCGCAAGGGCGTTACTTCGGAGACTACATCGTTTCCGCGAACGGGCCGGCAGCGTGGATCACGCAACATGAAGTGATCCCGGTTGAAGCCACCGCCGCGCGCCACTAAAGGGAACTGTTAAGCCACTGTCAAGGAATGGTGACGTTTGTTGCCATACGGTCCCTAGGCACCTTACGAAGACTCATCGGGGCGTACGCCACCGTCGAAAACGGAAGGTAGATGCTCAACGACCTCATTACGTTCTTCACCGGGGCCTCGCAGAACCGGCGCAAATATCCGCGTCGTCCAGGTCCGTTCCCCGCGTGGGTCGCGGTGGGTCAGCAGTGGACGAACTGCGCGTGTCTCGATATCTCGGGCAGCGGTCTCGGTGTCGTTTCTTCGGCCGCGCTTCCGGAGGAAGTCAACTTACGCGTTCAGCTCGAGACGCGAAACATCGTGATTCGCGCCAAGCGCGTCTGGCAGCAACCCGGGACGGCGCAAGGTAAACCGGCGTGGCGGTATGGCTTGACGTTCACGGGCATCAGCGCGGACGACTGGGATGCCGTCGTGCGGTTCTGCAACAACGGCCAAGTCACCGTCGAAAACAAGGCACAGAAAGAACTCGAACTCGTGCGGCTCAAGGCTGACGACGTAGCGCGCCTCATTCCGAAGAAGCTGCAAGATCAGATGCTCTCCATGCTGGTCCGCAAAGGCCGGCTCGCACCGATCGACGAGAAAACCCCGCTCGTTCAGTACTCATACGGCGGCGTGATCAAGCACAATGGAAAGGCGCTGCACCGCCTGATGATCCACTCGCGGCTCCGCGACGAGCTCACCGGCGAAGTCAAGCCCTTCGACACCCGTTTCTACTTCGACGATCAAGGCGGCAACGTCTCGATGGATGATTAGCGCGTCCCGCTAGACGATTTCAATCAGAGCGGTCGCCCAGCAGCCGTTTTTGTTTGTGCGGGCGATGAAACCGTTCTCCGTCCGGTCGTACACGTGGAAACCGGCGCGTTGCGCCTCGCCGATCGAGCGAAAGACCAAGATTCCTAGTGCCATGATGTCTCCTTTCGAGGGTCTTCTTCGTCATGTAGTTGTGAGACCGAAGAAATGTTCCGAACTCGGGAGTAAACCTGACAGAGCCTGTCAGGTATGCGGCGTTAGGCTGGTACCATGATCGTACGAACCCGCGCCCTTCGCTGCGTGCCCTCGAGCGACGATCCGATCCGCGAAGCGTTCGAGATCGACGGTGTCTGCGCGCTCGCGAGTTGCTACCCCGTCGACGACGG
>JAMXLG010000059.1 GCA_024281135.1 Vulcanimicrobiia bacterium
GCGCATCGGTTGTAGGCTAACCGAGTAAGCGCCTTGTCTTTACCCTTGTTTTAGCGTCGCGCGAACGCGGGTTACGGCTAGCGGTTAAACGACGCCGCCGACCCCCTTACCATCAGCATTTGGTACGATTGCTCGAAAGCATCGGGACCGATGCTTACTTCACCACAGAATGGATGATAATGGTTAGCGGGCTGAGATTTTAAACTACGCGTTGCAAAGCGTCGAGCGGCTGCGCCGATTTTGTTGACTAGCGGAGTTCGACGACGGGAAACGTTGCCGATCGAGCGCGTCCATCGTGCTCCCAGGTCACCGTCACGGGAGCGCGCGCCCGAACCAACTCATCCCAATACTGGTAGTTAACTGCAGGCGCGGCCCGACCGTCGATTGCCAAAATCAGATCTCCGGCGCGCATGCCCGCGCGCGCGGGTTCTAGCCCGGGTAACACGTCTCGAATGCGGCGCTGCGGTTGCCGAAACGAGATATAGAAACCGGTCGTAATCTCACCCGGCACTACAAATTCCGAACCGCGAAAGCGCGGCTGAAATGCGACTCGGTGATGAATCCGATCGAACTGCATGATAAACTGCTCGACTACGCTGACGCCGATGTCCGGCACTGGAAGCGACTCGTTAATTGCAACCGCCGGCCGTTGCGCGTAAGTTCGCCCGAGAACGAGTCGTCCGTCGATCGACGTTATTGTTGTCTTCGTCGCTCCGGTCTCGCCGTTGAATACCGTCGCAGCGGGAACCGGCGCGTGATCGTAAAGCAGGCCTCTCAAGTCCGCCGAGGTCCCCTCCCAAGCATATGCATCGTCCCCGGTGTCGATAAGCGTCGGCAACGTTACTCCATCCGCAAACAGATCGATGAGCGGCAAATGCTTCTTTAGCGTGTACGGCAGCCAAAAGGGCGAGGGCAGCGAGACTGGTCGTTTGCTAACAGTTAACGTCTTGCCCGCTAAGTCGAACGTGAGGTACGTATGACCGAACGAGTTGAAACCAAGGATCCCGTCGAGGTCGTCGCCGTCCTCGACAACCGCATAGTAGTTGTGCATCAAAATACCGCCCACACGCATCTCGTTAGCGCGAGCAATCGCGTGATGCCCCGGAACGTGGTTTATAACTGCGACTTGCGCGGCGTTGACGACTTTGGAGCTAAGGGTTGTGACATTGGATCCCGTATCGAAGAGAAACGTAAATGGTCCGTGCCCGTTTACGTAGACGCTAACGTATGGCGATCGATAGTGGCCGAACCAATCAGTGCCGGACAATCGAATTTTGACGCTGTCGGCCGGCATGTGGACCGTTTGCGGTCCCATGAGGTACTTCCGATGAATGCTTTCTGGTATCTGAGCCGCGAGGCACGTGACGGGCGACGCGAGGATCAACAGCTGCACGATGCAGGCTGCACCGATCACAATCGGGCTCAAGCCCGGCGCCTTCGGCGACATGCCGATTGCCGCCTTCTTACCAAAAGACCGGGAGTCGCGCCGTTGTTCGTCGCATCGAGCGGTCAGCCAGCTTCTACGCTGACTGACGAAAGGTGTCACTATGGTCTTGGCTCAGAGCGCTATCGCCGCGTTGTTGCTCGCGGTCGCACAGCCCGCGCAAACTGCCACGGGCATTCCGCTCGATGCGCCGTGGAAGGTGACGATCTACGATCTGGCTCGTTCAAAGTTCCATCATCCTGCATGGGGATGGCAGCATTCGGAGCGCAATTACCGCATTGCGGTGGAGCTCGCGCAGGGCGACGGCCTGCGCATCGATACCGACGTACTCTTTGCCGCGGCGTTCTTGCACGATATGGCCGCATTCATGCCTTGTCAAGACGCAAAGCTCGAACACGGTGAGTGCGCTGCCCGCCAAAGCGGTGCGATCTTACGCGCGGCCGGGTTTCCTATGGAGAAACTGCCGGCCGTCCAGGCGGCAGAGCGTGGTCACATGTATTACAGCAATCCAGGAACGCAGCCTGAAGCGATCGTCCTCCACGATGCCGATTCGCTCGACTTCCTAGGCGACATCGGCGCCGCGCGAATGATCTCGCTCACCGGCGAAAGCGCGCAAAGCTTCGCGGGAGCTGTCAAGACGCTCCGCTCTTTCGTGCACGACATTCCGCCGCGGCTTATAACGAAGACGGCGCAAAAAATGGGGGCCGAACGGGCCGCCGAGCTCGAGCGCTTTCTCGACACGCTGCAAGCGCAGACGTTCGACGGGCAGGCGATGTGATCTCTAGTCCGGACTCTCCTCCGCTAAGCCGGCACGCTCTAAGTAATCGCGCAGGACGACCGCGTCGTTGTGTTCGGTATCCTTGGCGCCATACAACAGGGTTACGGTTTTAGCGCGCGGTTTTTTGGCGAGCAGCCGGCGCATCGTCTCTGCAGCGTTAGCACGCTTCAGTTCGGCCGCGTAGCGTTTTTTAAACTCCGCCCATTTGGCCGGATCGTGTCCGAACCACTTTCGCAGCTCGGTGCTCGGCGCCAGCTCTTTCGCCCATGCGTCCAACTTCAGATTCTCTTTCTTGATGCCGCGCGGCCACAAGCGGTCGACGAGAATCCTGCGGCCATCGCCCCGTGCAGGTTCTTCGTATGCGCGCTTGAGCGCAATGGTGATCAGGTTACGACCTCAATATCCCGCAGCTAAACCGGAGGGTCTGCGCCGGTCGCTGCCGCCCTCCAGCGTGCCGGCTTGCGAGTCGATCAGCACCGCTTGGGCCGAGCCCCACTGGCGTTTTTCGCTCAGCGTATAGCCCATCTCGCGGAGCCGGGAAGCCGTCTCAGGCGAAAATGCGCCCGGCTCGTACTCAAGCTCGTCGGGCATCCACTGCATGTGCGTGCGTGGTGCGTCGACGGACGATTGAGCATTCATGCCATAGACGAGCGCGTTAAGAATCGTTTCGAGGGCGATGCTGATGATTTTCGAGCCGCCGGGGCTTCCGGTTACCATTCGCAACGCACCGTTTTCGGTGACGATCGTCGGTGCCATCGATGAAAGCGGGCGCTTCCCGGGTGCGATCGAATTGCGCGCGCCTTGAACCAGGCCGTACATGTTCGCGACGCCGGGTTTAGCCGTGAAGTCATCCATCTCGTCGTTGAGAAAGAAGCCGGTGTCACCCGCGATGACGCCCGCTCCGAACCAGTCGTTAAGCGTATAGGTTACGGCCACCGCGTTTCCCCAACGATCGACAATCGAGTAGTGGGTCGTGTCGTTGCCTTCGCCGAGCTGCGCCGTGAGGCCGGGGCGCACCTCGACCGACGGCGTCGCTCGATCGGCTTGAATCTGCGCGCGAAGTTTCGCCGCGTAGCCTGGGGCTAACAGCTTTTCAACCGGGTCGCGGACGAAATCCGGGTCGCCGAGATAGGCGTTGCGATCGGCGAATGCGCGACGCTCGGCTTCCGTCACGTAGTGAAGCGCCCGCCAATCGTGCCATCCCCAACGGTTCAACGGATACGGCGCGATAATATTGAGAATTTCGCAAAGCGTCACGCCGCCCGAGCTCGGCGGTGGCGCCGAAGTAATCTCGTAATTCCCAAATCGGCAGTGCAGGGGCTGTGCCTCCTCGACGCGGTAACTCGCGAAGTCGTCCAGCGAAAGAATGCCGCCGTTGGCGGTGCTCGCCGCCACGATCGCGCGAGCGATCGAGCCGCGATAAAATGCGTCGTTTCCGCCTTGGGCGATGAGTTCTAACGAGTGCGCCAGCTCGGGCTGTACGAAGCGCGTGCCGGGCTGTGGAAAATGTCCTCCCGGCAAAAAAATCTCGGCGACGTTGGGCTGCCGGCTGAACTGATACGGACCCGCGTAGCCGGCGCTGCGCGATCCGTTAAACGGCAGCAGGTCGCCCGAGCTAAAAACGAAGCCGTTTCCGGCGAGCGCGATTGCCGGCGCGAGCAGTCGTTCACGCGACATCGTTCCAAACTCTTGGCGCGCCG
>JAMXLG010000060.1 GCA_024281135.1 Vulcanimicrobiia bacterium
GTGATCTTCAACATCACCGGCGGTCCGGACATGGCGATGTACGAAGTCAACGAAGCCGCAGAAATGATTGCGCGCAGCGTTGATTCCGACGCGCAAATCATCTTCGGTGCATCGATCGACCCAAGCATGTCGGGTAAAGTGCGCGTTACCGTTCTCGCGGCGGGCTTCGGGCCGCCGAAGTCGTATCGACAAGTGATCAGCGCATCGAATGTGTTCGAAAACGGGGGCAAGATCGATTCGGTATCGCCCGTGAACATGGACGACATCGAAGTCCCGGCGTTCCTTCGCTATCGCGGATAATAGATGCCTGATCGTCATCCTGAGCCTGTCGAAGGGTTCAGCGCGCGGGTGCTTACCGATTCGGTAAGCCCCGCCGGCATTCGCGTAACAACGATGGAAGTTCGCTTCCCTCGTTTTGTTTTGAGCGAATTTAACACGCATAGAAGCTTTTCACGTTCGAGCGCGAGCAGCAGGGCCGTGCCGACGAATAAAATGATCGAGCGCATCCTGCAAAATCCCGCGATGCCGGTTGAGTGGGGCGTCAATAAAGCCGGTATGTCGGCGAGCGAGGCGCTTACTCAAGAGCAGGCGCGCGAAGCGCGTGCAGAATGGTTGCGCGCGCGCGATAGTGCTGTCGAGCACGTTCGTAGTCTTCAGAAGTTTAACGTACATAAGCAAGTTATTAATAGAATTTTGGAACCGTTCATGTGGCATACAGTCATCGTAACTGCCACCGAGTGGGAGAACTTCTACAGCTTGCGGTGTGCTCCGAATGCGCAGCCTGAGATTCGCGTGGCTGCCGAACTCATGCGCGACGCGATGAACACGTCGCAGCCGCGGAGTGTCGATTTCGGTGAGTGGCATTTGCCGTTGGTGCAGGACGACGAACGCGATCTTCCGATCGAGCAGTTAAAGAAGATCAGTGCTGCACGCTGTGCTCGCGTGTCGTATCTGACGCATGACGGAAAGCGTGATATTGCCAAGGATATTGAGCTCTGCGAGCGGCTCTTGAGTGACCGCCATCTGAGTCCGTTCGAACACGTCGCGACGCCGAGCGACGACGTGGATTTTCATGCGAATTTTCGCGGTTGGATTCAAATGCGCGCCGCAATAGAGCACGTCACCGTCTAAGAAAATAGTTCTTTAGGACTATTTTCCGCGCAGAGTTCCCCAAGCGACAGGCGCCTTGACATTAAGGCGCCTTTTATTCCGCCATTATTGCCAAGAGATTGCTGTCTGTGGTTTAACTTTTGCAAGCGAGCGCTCTCTGTAGCGTATCTCTGAAATGACCTAACGACTACGGGTGGGGCGTTTGGCTACTCAGACTACTGGTCGTCCATTACCTATGGGCGACGCGTCTATCGGTATTTCTCGTGAGGCGCTGCTTCACGTTCCCTACGCGTTGGCGCGTCGGTACAACGTTCTGGCATATCGCGCTGAGGGCAGTGATCTTCACGTGCTCGTCCCCGATACAGCCGACGATGACGTCCTCGATCGGATACGCAACGTGTCCGGAATGCGCGTTCGCGCGCAAGAAGCATCGATAGACACGCTTCGCGCGCGCATAGCGAGTGCATATGCCGTTGAAGAGCCTGTCATAGATGATGTGTCCGACGCCCCGCCAGCAATTCGCGCTGTAGACGAAATGCACGAAGATGCAGTTGCTGCTCGTGCCTCGGACATTCATGTTGAGCCGACATTCGACGGCGGTCGGGTACGGCAACGAGTCGACGGCATCCTCATGGAAACGAGAGCGCTCTCAGCCCAACTCTATACACAAGTTGTTTCACGCATAAAACTACTAGCGGCGATGGATATTGCGGATCGGCGTGCCCCTCAAGATGGCCGCTACACCATCGGCGCGGCAGATCGTTCCATCGATGCGCGGGTCTCGTCAATGCCGACGATATCCGGCGAAAAGCTTGTTATCCGGTTGCTGGACCTCCACGCGCAAATTCCGACCCTCGAACAATTGGGCATGGGTTCAATGATGCTCCAGCGCTATCGGGCTTTCGTGCACTCACCCCACGGTCTTATCGTGGTGTGCGGACCGACAGGCAGCGGCAAGACTACCACGCTCTACGCCTCACTTGCAGAGCGCAACTCGATCCGGGAACATCTTTGCACGGTAGAGGATCCTGTTGAAGTTCGGATTCCCGGCGTTGCGCAAGTGCAGGTCAACGAGCGCGCGGGATTGACGTTCGGAACCGCGTTGCGCTCATTCTTACGACAGGATCCCAACGTGTTGATGGTCGGAGAAATGCGCGACGGTGAAACCGCAAAAGTTGCGCTATCTGCGTCTTTGTCGGGCCAGCTCGTTATGACTACGCTTCACGCGAGCGATGCACCGAGAGTGATCGAGCGATTGATCGAACTCGGCGCACAACCGCAGGCGATCGCTGCGGGGCTGTCAGCCATCGTCGCACAGCGTCTCGTGCGCCGTCTTTGCCCGGTGTGCCGCGAACGAACTAGGCTCGACGTAACCGATGCGGAAAATCTCGGCCTAATCGCGGGAGCGTTCGCATTTACTCCTGGCGGATGTCACGAATGCGATGGAAACGGCTACCGCGGCCGGATTGCGATCTTTGAGTTTCTCCCGATCACGCATGAACTTCGGTATGCAATTGCATCCCGCTCGTCTTCCGTCGCGATCAATGAACTGGCCCGTGCCGCCGGATATCGCACGATGCTCGCGGATGCTGCTACTCGCATCAACTTGGGAGATACGAGTCTCGATGAAATTCGCCGCGTTCTTACGTTTGAGAGCCAAGCTTGAACGATAGCTTCTCGGAGATTCGGTTCAACGATCTTCTTTACGTCGCGCGGGCGCGCGCCGCTTCAGACATCCACCTTTTGCCCGGCGTTCGAGCGTCGATTCGCGTCGACGGGGATCTTGAGTACCTTGACGGTCCCATCGTGACAGAAGAAGAAACGTTTCATATCGCACAGCGGCTGCTCGATGAATCGACGGCTGCGCGACTGAACGAACTTGGTGACGCAACCTGCACGTGGAGTGGTTCGGACAGCGCGGTGATACGCGTCCATGCCTTCCGGTCACAAGGCAACGTCGCTTTATCGATCCGCTTACTGCCGCGAACCATACCATCGTTGGAATCGCTACATTTGCCGTCGTCAGTTGCGGCGCTCGCGCAAAAACAGCGTGGGATCATTCTCTTTGCCGGTCCAACCGGGAGCGGCAAATCAACGTCGATGGCTGCGTTACTCGGGGAAATCAATCGGAATCAGGCGCGACGCATCATCACGATCGAAGATCCGATTGAATACCGCCATACGAGCGACCGATCCGTGATCGTGCAACGCGAGGTCGGGCGTGACGTTCGCAGCTTCTCTGACGCCGTTGTTGGCGCGCTCCGCGCTGATCCTGACGTGGTGATGATCGGCGAAATGAGAGACACGCCTACGACCCGTTCAGCGATAGCGGCCGCAGAGACAGGTCACCTCGTTCTTGCTACGTTGCACACTGGAGACGCCGTTCAGACGGTGGACCGCATCGTTGATGCATTTTCCGGCAACGAGCCAGCCCAGATGCGAGCGCAACTCGCCGCTACACTCATTGCAGTCGTTTGCCAGCGACTACTGCCTCGCTCGTCCGGCCGCGGCCGACGCGCGGCCGCGGAGGTGCTGATCGCAACTGATGCGGTGCGTGCGACAATTCGCGAGGGAAGAACGCATCAGCTTCGTAACTTGATGCTGACGGGACGTCAATTCGGGATGCAAACGCTCGAGCATCACTTGAGCGATCTGGTTTCGCAGCGCATCATTAATAGTGACGTCGCTGCGGCGGCTTCTGAGCGGCGGAGCGAACTACGCGAAAGCGCTGCGAGTAGCGTTTGACGTGGCCATTTTATTCTCATACACGGCGCGAAGCCCCGAAGGCAGATTCGTTGCTGGTTCGATGCATGCCGAATCCCAGGAACATGCGCTCTCGCACCTGCGGATGCGCTCGCTGTACGTTACATCTCTTGAACCGAAGGCGCGCGTCAAGGGAAGAGTAACGGGGCTGTTCACGCTCCTTCCGGTTAGTGCGAGTGCGCGTCTTGCCTTTTTCCGATCGCTCGCGACGCTGGTTCGCGCTGGGGTGCCGTTGCGTCGCGCCTTGGAAGTCTCGATCGAGCAATGCGTCGACGCTCGTTTAGCAGAAGCGTTGCGCTCAGTTGCGAGTGACATCGAGAGCGGGACGGCGCTATCGTTTGCAATGTCTCGCCGGCCACGCGAGTTCTCCCCGTTATTCATTGCTATGATTAAAGCTGGCGAATTGGGGGGCGTCCTCGACGAAGTCTTGGAGCGCCTCGCGACTATGCTCGAACTCGATCGCGCGATGCGAAAGCGCCTCTCGGCAGCTCTTGCTTATCCGGCGGTAGTTGCATGCGCCGCAATAGTGCTCGTGCTTTTCTTGGTTGCGAACATCGTTCCGGCTTTCGCGGGGCTCTTTACGGAGATGCACGTCAAGGTGCCCCTCACGACCAAAATCTTGATTGCCATAGGGACGCTCATTTCGTCCCCCATCAACGATGCGGTCATTATTGCAATTATTGCTGCGGCCGCGCTCGGGTTGCGCGCCGCGTTGAGGCAACCCCGACTCGCCGCATCACTCGATGCAACGTGGTTGCGTGTTCCTGCCATTGGCACACTAATTCGTAAGGTGATTGTCGCCCGAGTAGCACGCACCCTTGGAACATTGCTAAGGTCCGGTGTCCCGATCCTAAGCGCATTGGATTCATGCGAAGAGGTTGTGGGAAGCGTTTTATACTCTAGAGCGGTGCGGAACGTCGCAAAAGAGCTACACGACGGCCATGCGATGACCGTGCCGCTGCAAAAAAGCCGCCTCTTCGATCCGATTTTTATTCAACTCGTTCGTGTCGGAGAAGAAACCGGCACGCTCGATGCTATGCTGCTGCGAGTTGCCGAGTATTTCGAGGTGGACGTCGAGAGTGCCATCGCAGCGCTTGGAAGCATCGTAGAGCCAATTCTCATCATGTTCTTAGGTACAGTCGTCGGAACGATTGTTGCTTCCGTTCTCATTCCACTCTATTCAATTATAGGGAGCATAAAGTGATCGCGGGTAAAGCGAGTCGAGAAACTATTATTGAGGGACATCACTATCTTTGCGCACGTGCGGCCCGTAAATTCTGCCGGGACGGTGTGGAACGTGCAGATTTAGAGCAGATCGCGGCGATCGGATTGATCAAAGCGGCAGATCGATACGACGAAGACCAGGGAACTCCGTTTGAAGCATACGCGTGGGTGTTGATACTCGGCGAGCTGATGCATTATGTGAGGGACACGGAACGACTACTGCGGGCACCACGCAAGATCCGCGATTTGGAACGGCGCTGGTCAGCAGCAGAGCGAGAACTGTGGGGCATGCTGGCACGCGAACCAAAACCCTCTGAAATCTCGCAAATGCTTGGCTTGACGGCAGAGGAAGAATACGAGGTGCATCGCTATCGTCAAGCGCGCGCCGTGCTCTCCATGGAAGCGCTACATCCTTACGAGATTCAGGTGTTGTCGTACACGATCGATCGTCAACTGGATCGGTTGATGATCGAGAACGGCATGGACGGGCTTTCGACGGTAGAGCGAGAAATCTTAACTGAGATCTACGAACGCGACACACCGGTTCAGGAGATCGCGCAGCGTCTCGGATACTCGCGACGTCACATTGCCAGGTTACACAGAGAAGCGTTGAAGAAACTTTCTTCATTCACCGGTCCCATTTCCGCGTAGAGCGGGAACTCAACTCGGTAACTGAGTTTTAGGGACGGAGCGAGATGGATCGAAACGGCGAGCAAGGATTCACCCTGATCGAGATGATGATTGTTGTTGCAATCATCGC
>JAMXLG010000061.1 GCA_024281135.1 Vulcanimicrobiia bacterium
CAAAGCGCGCTTGTCGAGGTATCAAAAGCGAAAGAACATGCCGGCGTAGCGGCCGGCGTCGACGTACTTCGAACGCAAGTCGCGCAGACTAGAAGTGCGTCTACGCTCGTGGGAGCGCAGGCCGACGTCCTAACCGCATTGGAATCTCTCGCGGTCGCAATCGGCGCGCCTCTCGATACCCAGTTTGTTTTCCCCGAGCAAATCAATGTTCCAAAACTTCCCGAGGAAGACGAACCGAAACTGGAAACGATTGCGCTTCAATCCCGCCCGGACGTGCACGCCGCGCAAGAATCGCTTATCGCAGCGCAATCTACGCGCAAAGGGTGGGATCGCGAACTTTTCCCGCAGGCACAGCTCGCGGCAGCCATCGGCAATCAGCTTGCGACCACGAATCAAAGTGTTATCGTCGGGGCGAATGGCCAGCCGATGGCCGCGCCGCACCACGGTATGCCCGGGTACTGGTTGTTATCAGCGCAAAGCACGTTCACGCTTCCGATCGTAGACTGGGGCCAACGGCACACGGAGCGGCTCAGCGATGATGCAGCGGTGTCTTCAGCGCAGTTCAACGTAGACCAGGCGACGACGCAAGTACGCATGGACGTACGCGAAAGCTACCGTTCGGCTCAGACGGCGCTTGCACAGGTTGACTACGCTCGCGAGGAAGCGCGCCTTGGCGCAGAATCCGCTCGCATCGCGCAGCTGCAGTATCAGCACGGGTTGATAACGCTTACCGACGTCTTGCAGACGCAACAGCAATCGGTCACCGCGCAATCGGATTTTGTAAACGCACGGGTTAGTTACGTGGACGCCCTCGTAAAACTTCGCGTCTCCCTAGGCATCTACAATGCCCCTTCCGCCGTTGCCGACCTGAGGTAAGGATGAATCGAACCCGCAATACTATCGTAGTCGTTGGAGCGCTTGTCGCGATCGTTCTCCTTGCTGTCGTAGCCGCGCGTCGCAACGGCGATCCGGCGCTGCCTGTAAAACTTACCACCGCGCGGTACACCTCGTTCGTCGTAAAATTGCCCGAGAACGGCGTCGTCATGCGGCCGGGGACGTTGACGGTCCCAACGCTTGTCGCCGGCAACATTGGACAGATCTTCGTGAAGGACGGCGAGCGCGTCACGGCCGGCCAGCTTCTCGCGACTATAGACAATCCGACAATTTCCTTAAACGCGTCGGGATCGCAAGCCGATTACGACTCCGCCGTCGCAAACGTTTCGGCCGCGCGCATCAACGAGCAAAACGCCAAAGTGCAGTACCAAGGTGCGGTCGCAACTCAAAAGAGCGCTCTCGACGAGGCGCGTCGTGTGTACGATGCCGATGTTGCACTTTTGAACCAGCGCGCAATCGCACGGAATGTAGTTGACGCCGACAAGGCCAAGCTCGATCAAGCGCAAGTTGCATACGATCAAGCCTTGCAGCAGTTGCGCTTGGGTGCCGTTTCGGGATACGGCCAAAACAGCGTTCAATATGCCCGAGCGGCAGCCGATAAAGCACGAATCGTAAATCGCGAAGACCAGCAACAGCTTGCGTTCACGCGCATTACCGCTCCGGAGTCCGGCGTCATTCAAACCGTCACCTCACAAACATCCGACGCGCTCCGTCCACTTCAACCCGGTGATCCCGTTACCGCCGGTCAGTCGCTCTTCACCATGGCCTCCGCGGAGAATTTTATCGTCCGGGCTCAAGTAGACGAGCAGGACATCATAAACGTTACCGTTGGGCAACGCGCAAACATTACTGGACAGGACTTCCCCGGGAAAACCATCCCCGGCCACGTCGCGAGCATTGCACCGGTGGCCGAGAAATCCACCGATACTTCCAGTACCGCGAAGCAAGTCTTGACGACGATTGCCTTGGACCGTTCGCCTGAATTTCTCAAAGACGGCATGACGGCTGACGTAGATATTCTCACCACGGACATTCCGCATGCGATCGTTGTACCGAACGACGCCATCGCTAAGGATGGCATCAAATCATACGTTTACGTTGTGAAGGACGGGGTTGCGAAAAAGCGATCTATCAAAACCGGACGCATCGGCGACACGAACACGATGGTCGCATCTGGCCTGAACGCCGGTGAAGTCGTCATCGCGAAAACCGTCCCCGACCTTGCAGACGGCAAGCGAGTGACGCCGATGCCTTCTCCGTCCTCGTCGCCGGGATCGTGACGCGGCTCTTCGCATATCTAGAGGAAGCGGTTGCGTCGCTGTGGCGTAATCGCGTGCGTTCTACGTTGACGATGCTCGGCATGATTATCGGCAGCGCTTCAATCATTGCGGTTTTCGGCATCAGCAAAGCGGCCACGAGCGGCATCGCGTCGACCTTTGCCTCTTTCGGTCAGGAGCCGGTCGTCATTTTCGTCGATCGAGCGCAAGACTATCCCGAGCGCGCGCAAGTTCACTTTCGCGATCTAGCCTACATTCAGGCCTACCTCGGCGATCGCGCCCGTCAGGTTCTTCCCGTGTGGCAAAAGACGTTCGAAATATCGGCGAACGGCAAGACGGACCACATTATCGTCCAGCAAGACGGCAGCTATCATTCCGACGCGCTGGCAATGGCTGAGGGACATAAGTTTACGGGTCAGGAAGTCGATGGCGCTGCCCACGTCGCGGTTATCACGGAAGACGTTGCGCACGAATTTTTCGGCGATCAGCCCGCAGTAGGACAATTTTTGCGGATCAACGGCGGCCGCTACAAGGTCACGGGCGTCTATGCGGATATCAAGGGATCGTTCTTCAATAGTATTGC
>JAMXLG010000062.1 GCA_024281135.1 Vulcanimicrobiia bacterium
AGTTCGTGACGGAGTTCGTTTAGGGAGACTCCCTAAGCTTGTAAGAGCCGGGTGACGCCTGTCGCAGTCGTCATCAACTGCGCGTAAGCATCGGGCATGGCGACGAGCGTGTGGAGTTTGCGCTCCGAATCCGATCCCGGTTCCACCGAATACGCGAGCAGACGTACGTCCGCGAAATCCGGGATCGAGAGCACGATGTGATCCATCGTCAACTCGCCGACGGCCGGATGATAGAACTGTTTGAAACCTTGCGTGACTTCATACACGTCGTGTTGCGCCCACCAGCGGCGGAAGTGTTCGTTGCGTTCTTGGAGCGATGACACGAGCGCGCGAAGCTGTTCGTCTTCGGGGTAACGCGCCGCGACGGCGCGGAACTGCGCGACGACCTTCGGTCCGATTTCGTGCCACTTCGGATAACAGACGCGCGCTTCGGGGTTGGTGAAGAAGCGGTGGAGCATGTTGATCTGAGGGCCGACTTGGACATCGTAGATGCCAAAAAGACTCTCGGCGGCTTTGTTCGCCGCAAGTACATCCCATCGGCGGCCACGCACGTACGCAGGATTTGGGTAGAGCGCATCTACGACGCGGCGTAACTGCGGGGTGACGGCTTCGCATTGCGTGTCGACCCGTTCGGGGTTCGGCACGCCGGCAAGGGTGAAAAGGTGCTGACGCTCGACGTCGGTGAGCTGGAGCGCTTTCGAGATGCTTTCGAGCACTTCGCCCGAGACGTTTATTGGAAGCCCCTGCTCGAGCCGGGTGTACCACGTAGCGCCGATATTGGCAAGCAGTGCGACCTCTTCGCGGCGCAGGCCCGGCGTGCGGCGACGGCCGCCGCTGATCAGGCCGACGTCTTCAGGAACGAGACGGGCACGGCGGGTGCGGAGGAAATCCGTGAGTTCCGCGCGGCGTTCGGCCTCGTGGGTTGACGCAACATTCAACATCGTGACACTCTCAGTGCTAGGATAAGCCGGGTCTGGTGATAGGATAAGACTCCCTGTATTCTATCAGCAGGCGGTTCATCTGTCCACGCCGCTCCAAGGATCTCTAACCCCCGATGGCTATGACGCTCACCCGCCCTCCGGAGCGGGTCGTTCTTCTTGTTCCTCAAACACCGCTGCGTGCCGTAACGGTTCCAGCGCCCTCCTACGTCGAGTACGGTTGGCGCCGCACCGTGATCGTCGCGGGCGTGATGATGGCGGCGCTCTTGCAGACGATCGACGCAACGATCGTCAACGTCGCGCTGCCGACGATTCAAGGGAATCTCGGCGCAACGGTTGACGAAGCGACGTGGGTTGTCACGGCCTATGTGATCGCAAACATCGTGGTGATTCCGATGACGCCGTGGTTGCAGATGCGTTTCGGAAGAAAAACGTACTTCCTCGTCTCGATTGCAGGCTTCACTCTAGCGTCGATGTTGTGCGGTCTCGCTACATCACTCCCGATGCTGGTCGCGTTTCGCGTCGTGCAAGGAATCTTCGGGGGCGGTTTGCTGCCGACGTCGCAGGTCGTTCTGCGCGACACGTTTCCGCCGGAAGCGCTCGGCACGAGTCAATCGATCTATACGCTCGGCGCGGTGCTCGGACCGTCGATCGGTCCGACGCTCGGCGGCGTCATGACGGATAATCTCTCGTGGCAGTGGGTCTTCGATATCAATCTCGTGCCCGGAATTCTTTCGATCGTCATCCTCGCGATGTTTTTGCGCGGAAACGAGAGTAAACGCTCGAGCGTCGACGTTCCGGGAATCGTATTGTTGACAGCGGCGATCGGTTCGCTGCAGTACGTGCTCGATCAAGGCCAACACGATGACTGGTTCAGCAACTCGACGATCTGCTTGATGACCGGAATCTCGGCGATCTCCGGCGCAGCGTTTGTGTGGCGTGAGCTCACGGCGAAAGCACCGATCGTCGACGTACGAGTTCTTGCTCAGATTCCGGTCACAGCGGGTTCGCTGATCGCGGTCGGTATCGGGACGATCATCTACGGTTGCTTACTGATTCTCCCGCAGTACGTCGTGGGTGTGCTCGGGTTTACGTCGACGCTCGCCGGCGTTTTGATCGGTATACGCGCGCTTCCGATCGCGCTGTTGACGATCCCCGTCGGCAAGATTGCAAATCACCGCCGTACGAATCTGCCGGCGATGGTTGCGACCGGCTTGGTCCTGGCGTCGCTCTCGAGCATTTGGATGGCGCGCGTCGTGACCTCGGGCTCCGTTCTGAGTGCCTTCGTGTCGCCGCTTTTGCTGATGGGTTTCGGAACGACGCTCGTCTTCTCACCAACGCTCGTTGCGACGTTGAGGGCCGTCAAACCGGCCGACGTTCCCAAGGCTGCAGCATTCATCACGCTCTTCGCGCAACTCGGCGGTTCGATTGCGGCCGCGTCCCTCGTCGCGTTCATCGAACGGCGCGCGGATTTTCATCAGGCGATGCTCGCAGGATCTGCAACACTTGACCGTCTTGCCGTGTCAACATTCTTACAGCACCATTCCGTCGCACAACTCGCCTCGCTCGTCACGACGCAATCGTCGACGATGGCCTTCGCAGACGGCTTTTTCATCACCGGAGTCGTCGGCCTGCTCGCCGCGCCGCTCCCGTTTCTGACTCTCGTGAAAGGAGCAAGATCATGAATCGCATGCTGACGCAGACGCTCGACGCGTCAGTTGATCCCGACGCCCGCTCCGCGTTCGAATCGCTGGTTCGAAGCGTGCGCGATGCAACGGATTCCGAGCCGCAGCTGCAACGCGCGGGCGACGCTTTGGTACTGCTTGTGGCCGATGCGTTCAATCCACGCCACGATGACGCTCGGCGCGAACGGCGCTGGCGCCGTCTGGTGCGCGTCATGGCGCCGGTCGCAAAAGCGACGCTCTCGCCGGAGCTCTTGCAAGTAGTCAGAGAAAACAAAGACCTTCTGATCGCGTGAACGAACGCTTCCCTACAGGGACGGTAAGGAGGGCGCTGCATGCACTGCTACGATCGTTTGGCCTCCGTTTCACTGCTCATATTGCTCGCTGCATGTAGCAGCAGCAGCGGATCAGGAACGCTGCCGTCGCCTTCGCCGCCCGGCCCCGGGACAACGGTGAACGTGACATTCTCCGGAACGCTCCCGAATGCCGCAGCGGTATCAACCGCGAGCGGCATTTTCATTTCCTCGTCACTTTCGGGGAATAGGCTTTCGCTCGTGGTTCCAGCCGGTACGAATACCTACGCATTCGCAGTCGCGTGTCCCGCCGTGAACGCGGTCCAGGCACGCTTCGCAGAATATGTATTCGAAGCAAATCTCTCGGATGGCGCGTCATACAACGTGGCGCCATGTATTGCTTCGGTAGCCGCGACCGGTTCCGCGATCGGTACGTTCGACATTTCGGCGATTGCCGGCGCGGTAAAAGCGCGCATCGTCGGTGCGCAAGGATATAGCGGTGACGTGAACGGAGTCACTGGAGCCTTCAACGTCGCTATGCCGACGGGCACGAATGATGTTGCGGTTCTCGCACTCGACGGTTTCGGCAACGTGCTTGCGGTCAAGATCCTCAGGGGGCAAGCTGTGCCGGGCGCGGTGAACGCTGGTGCTACCGTTATCGTGAGCACGGCCGACGAAGTAACGAACGAAGCGGTAACCGTAAACGGTGTTCCTTCAGGATTTCAACCAACGCTGAACGCGGTGTATCTGACCGCAAACTCAACGACTATTGGGTTGAACGGGGTATCCGGAACCTATTCGGCTATTTCACCAGCCAACACGGGTGCGTTCGACCAGTTTCAAATTAATAGCAACGCGACCAACTCTGCGCTGAGCGAGGCCCTGGGAACGACGCTCTTCTCGATCACGGGCGCTCCGGTAACGCTGAATTACCCGTCCGTGTGGATATATACGCCGCCGGCGGCGGCGCAATTCCCGACCTTTTCGTACACGTATACCGGCTTCAGCGCCCTTGCTACACAAACGTACCGCGCGCAAATCGCGTGGCAATCCGGGCCGGGCGCTGTGAGTCAAATAGGTGTCTTTGCGACAGGAGCATCTCTCGGAACGCAAACGTCGATTGCCATCCCGAATCTCGCGGCTTTGCCTGGATTCTTCAAAAGTGCTTCGAGCGGATCGCTGGTAACGTGGGTCTCGCGAATCGACGGTGGCACGTTTCCGAGCTACGTCTATCCGCCGCCGGTTCCCGGTTCACTGTCGTTCGTTCAGGCGTACGGAACGTACATCGAACCGTAACGAAATGGAGAGCTGCCATGGGGAAACTCATCGAGTCGACGCTGATGACGCTCGACGGCGTCATTGAAGACCCGGCGACGTGGGTCGGAAGTTATCTCGACGAGGAATTTCAAAACGCGGCGCTCGCGCGTCTGCAACAAGCGGAAGCAATGGTGATGGGACGCGCGACGTACGAGTTGCTTTCCCGGGATTGGGCCGGCCAGTCCGGCGCCTTTGCCGATCGAATCAACGACGTTCCAAAATTCGTTTTTTCATCGCGCCTCACGGAGCCCGATTGGAGTAACGCTCGCATCGTTCGAGGGAACGCAGTCGATGAAGTGCGCAGACTAAAAGAACAAGTTCCCGGCGATCTTGCCGTCTACGGACACGGTTTGCTCTCGCAGGCGCTCCTCGAACATGGACTTATCGACGAGATACGGCTCTCGGTTTTTCCCGTTATTTGGGGATTCGGAAAATTGCTGTTCCGAGACGGAGAGCGACAAACGCTGCAACTCATTGAAGCGACGGCACTACCTACGGGTGTTGTCGTAATGCGCTACCGCGCGGGGCTGACCCATACCGTCTGAATGTTCGTGAACTCGTGAATCCCGAAGTGGGAGAGTTCGCGACCGTAACCGCTGCGTTTGACCCCGCCGAACGGCAAGCGCGGATCGCTTACGACAATGCCGTTGACGAACACCATACCTGCTTGTATGTCGCGCGCAAGCGTCTGGGCCTTCTCGAGATCGTTCGTATGAATTGAGCAGCCGAGACCGTAACTTGAACGATTCGCCAGTTCGATCGCTTCTTGTTCGTCGCGGGCGCGTACGACGGCGGCTGCCGGGCCGAACGTTTCTTCGTCGAACATGCGCAGCCCGGGGATGACGTCACCGACGATCGCCGCTTGGTAGTAGTTGCCGGGTTGGTCTATGGGCCGTCCGCCGAGTAATAGCGTTGCGCCTGCGTCAACCGTTGTGCGAACTTGTTCGTGAAGATTCTTCATGAGGTCGGCGCGCGCAACCGGTCCAAGCTGCGTCGAATCTTCCATCGGATTCCCGACCTTTAGTGCGCCGGCAAGGTCGACGAAACGCTGAACGAACGCGTCGTAAACAGATTGTTCAACGATGAAGCGTTTAGCAGCGATGCAGCTTTGGCCGTTATTTTGGAAACGAGCCGTGACCGCGCGCTTTGCGGTTTCGTCGAGATCCGCGTCCGCCAGCACGATGAACGCGTCGCTTCCACCGAGTTCGAGAACCGTTTTTTTGAGTTGCGATCCAGCAGCGCTCGCAATGGCGACGCCGGCACGTTCGCTGCCGGTCAATGTGGCGCCGATGATGCGCTCGTCGGCGATCAGCGAGTTGGCATCATCGTGGCCGATCACGAGCGTTTGGAAAACTCCGTCCGGCGCGCCGGCCTCTTTGAAGATACGTTCGATTTCCAGCGCGCACCGCGTTGTGTTCTCGGCATGCTTGAGCAACATGGTGTTGCCGGCCATGAGCGCCGGTACTGCCGCGCGAAACACTTGCCAGTACGGGAAATTCCAGGGCATGATCGCGAGGACCACGCCAAGCGGACGAAATGCTGCGTAGCTTTTCTGCGCGTCAGTTTGCATCGGCAAATCGGCGAGCATGATGCCGGCGTGTTGCGCAAAATAGTCGCAACACGTCGCGCACTTTTCGACTTCCGCACGTGCTTGCACGATCGGCTTGCCCATTTCGCGCACAGCCGTACGCGCGAGCGACTCCTTCTCCGTCCGAAGCGTAGAAGCGATCTTCGCGAAGAGCTCCGAACGCAGATCGATGTTCGCGCTGCTCCACGGCGTGAAACGCTCGTGAGCGGCTTTTAATGCCGCGTCGATCTGTGCACGGTCGGTGCGCGGAATATGCTCGATGATTTCGCCCGTCGACGGATCGATTGTCGTAACGGCGTTCAAGATTTTCATAACATGCTTTGTGCCCATGGTCCCGGGGGTCCGGCGTAGATTTCCACCAGCCTGTCCGGAACGAGGTACGTTTTCGCGACGCGCTCGATGTCCGCCGACGTGATGCCGGCGAAGCGGTCGTTGAGGGTGCGATAGTAGTCGAGCGGCAGCCCGTTGGTGCCGATGTCCAACAGTTGCCCGACTTGACCGTCGGCGCTCGCTTCATCGAGTAGCGCGTTGCTGACGAGCCGCAACTTCGCTTCTTGCAACTCGGTTGCCGACACCGGTTCCGTTTGCAGACGACGCAATTCCGATCGTACGAACTTTACCGCTTCGGGAACGCGCGAGGGCGTGGCGTCGAGTTCGATGCGGAAGTCGCCGCGATCTCGGCCAGCGTACACGCCACTGTTTACGCTGTAGACCAGACCGCGCTTTTGACGCAACTCTTGCCACAGCCGCGACTCAAACGCACCACTGGCACCGAGTATTTGATTGAGCACGAGCAGCGCAGGATAATCCGGATTCTCACGCGCGACCGCGGGCTGACCGAGCCGCACATACACTTGGCTCGCTTGCGTTCCGATGTAATCGTGACCGCTGCGCGCAGCGGGATACGCGAGTTGACGGGCGTCCGGTGTCGGACCATCGGCTTTCCAAGTGCCGAACGCTTTTTCAAACACCGAGCGTACTTGGTCCGGAGTTACGTCGCCGACCACTGCGATGGTCGTAAGATCCGGACGCCAATACTGCGCGGCATAGTTCAACGCGTCTTGCTGCGTGATGCCGTTGACGGAAAGCGAACTCGGCGTGCGCAGCGACGGGTCGCGCGGCGATGCGAGCAGACGCGCGTACGCGCGATCGACCATGACGCCGGAGATCGTCGATTCCGACTGCAGGCTATTCGAGAGCTGGCTGCGCTCCAGATCGAACCACGGCGGACCGAAGGTTGGATGCTCTTCGCCGTCGGCAAGAATCGACACGATCGAGGAAAAGTCGCGAACGAGTCCGCGCGCGCTAAAATCGGAACCAGTGTGAACGACGGCGCCCATCATGTCGATTGCGCGACGGCGCTGCGCGAACGGATAATTTGCGCTGCCGTAGTCCGCTGCGGCGGAGGCGAGACGGGCGATGCCTTCTTTCCCGGACGGCGTGAACGCCGCCGACGAGCGGATCTCGCCTTGAAGGATGAACGTCGGACGGTCGTGCTTCTCTTGCACGAGCACCTTCATGCCGTTGCTGAGCGTGAACTCAGTCGGATCGAGCTTGCTGCGCGTCTGGGTCGGCGTACGCAACGCCGCCGCAATGGCCGGGGGTACGGTGATCGGACCGTTTGGAACGCGCTTCGAGAAATCGTCGCTGGCCGTTGCGTCGCTCTTTTCCGAATTGCCCTTGGTGGACTCAGTCTTCGTGCGAAGAATGCCGATCACGGTCGGCGTCTTCAAGTACTTCGAGGTAACGTCGAGCAGTGATTGCCCCGTAATCGCCGCCAAACGGTTGTCTTCGTCCGTGATACGCTCGTTGACAATGCCGTAGGTGTACCCGACGAGATCACCCATTCCGGTGATCGAATCACCTGAGTAGAGACGGTCCGCAATCGTCAACCGCTTCGACGCTTGAAGCAGATCGGGTGAAAAGCCGTTCTTGATCACGCCGTCCATCGTGGCTTGGAAGATCTGCTGCGCTTCGGCGCTCGTATGTCCGGGATTGAGCACGATGAAAACGTTGAAAAGTCCACCGTGCAACTGCGTGTCTTGCTCCGCTTCGATCGCGAGCGCGACGTTCGATTGCACGAGCGCTTGATAGAACGGCGAGAGCTGATTACCGATCAGCTGCACGAGCGTACTGATTTCCGGCTCACCTTTTTCCGCGTCACCCGGTACGGCATACGCCATGTCGAGAATCTCGAACGGGAACGGCAGATTCGATTCGACCGTTACCGTGTGCGAAATAGGCACCGGGTGCATCGACCCGTGTTCGGGCAGTTTCTTCGACGGAATCGCTGCAAAATAGCGGCGAGCGTGGTCGAACACGGTCGTATGGTTGACGTCGCCTGCAACAACGACCGTCGCGTTATTCGGCGCGTACCATTCGTGGTAATACGTGGCGATGTCGGCGACCGTCGCGTGTTCGACGTCGCTGCTCAACCCGATCGGCGTGCGGCCTTCCGGCTGACCGGGATACGCTGCCGCGCGAACGTGCGAGAGCAGCGAGAAGAAGGGCGAACTGTCATCACCCTCGAGTTCGTTGAGCACTGCTCCGCGTTCGATATTCCAGTCAGATTGGCGCAGCGCAAGATTGTGCATCCGGTCCGCTTCGATTTGAAGCCCGACGTCGAGCTTATCGGCAGGCATCACGAAGAAGAAGTGGGTTTGGTCGTACGACGTTTCGCCGTTCATTTGCGCGCCTAACCGCGCGACGATATCATCCAGTCCCCCGGCGCTCATGTCTTCCGTGCCGCGGAACATCATGTGTTCGAGCGCGTGCGCAAGACCGGTCTTCCCCGTCGTCTCGTCTAACGCGCCGAAGTGATACCAGACCGCAGTCTGAACGACCGGCGCCGCGTGATCCTCGACCACCACGATGCGCAATCCGTTTTGGAGCGTTGTTGTATAGATGCCGGCATCACCGGGACCGCCGGTATCCTGCGCCGCGCCCGATGCCGGTACGAACACCGCGAAGAGACAGACGATGAGAATCAGGACGCGTTTCACAGAGATGGGGACTCCTTAAGGCCTGGTGATTATCGGACGCCGAGATAGTAGCGCGCTGTGGATTCAACGGCGGCGCGCGGAATGCAGCCGATCAACTCACTCGTTGCTACGGCCACTCCGTGCGCAGCAGCAAGCCGGCGCACAACCTCTACGATTCGATAGAGCGGCGTTGACTCATACTGTGTGACGTTAAAGGAAACTTGAACGAGGTTCTCTCCGAGGCGCAGACCAAGCGCGCGAAGCGTGATGAGGCCGCCGGTCCGCTCGCGCAATAGCGTAGCGATCCGTCTAGCCACGTCGATGTCAGCCGTCGCGAGGTTCACATTGAACGCGATCAACAATTCGCGCGCGCCGATGGCAATCGCTCCCGCTCGCTCGTGGCGCGCGATATCACCCACGTCCGGCCGCCAGCGCGGGTCGGTCGCGCGCGCCTCCAATCCCTCGAACTCGCCGGCTCGCACGTCCGCGAGTAGCAGGCGTTCCGGCACGCGGGCCGCCGCGCCGTAATAGAAGGACGGCACACCGAACCGCTCCCAGATTTGCTCGCCTGCTTCGTGCGCGAGATGCGCGGCGTCTTTGAGCGTCGCACCGTCAAGCGGAACGAACGGCAGCACGTCGAGCGCGCCGATGCGCGGATGAACGCCGCGGTGCGTGCGAAGATCGATCGCTTCAACGACAACGCCCGCGAGCGCGACTGCGGCATCAACGACATGCCGCCCGTTTCCGGCGATCGTCAGCACGCTGCGATGATGAATCGGGTCGCTCGTTCGATGTAACACACGCGCGCCCGTCGCATTGACCGCCGAGACGGCGGCATCGATTGTCTCGCTCCGTTTTC
Source organism: Vulcanimicrobiia bacterium (assembly GCA_024281135.1). The sequence goes on from JAMXLG010000062.1 coordinate 9,659, forward strand.
CCTCGGAAATATTCGGAACGATTTCGAAGAGCATTGCTATCGCAGCGCCGCGCCGATTGCGCTTGCGATATCGCTAAATTGTGAAGGTGAGATCATCGTGCGGTAACCGAGTTTGCGGGCTTCCGCCTCGCGCCGAGGCGATGCACCGACGGCGCGCAATTCGCCCGAGAGGCCGAGTTCGCCGAACGCGACCGCATCGGAGGGCACGGGGACATTCCGAAACGACGATGCAATCGCAAGTGCAATACCGAGATCGGCGGCGGGCTCGTTGATGCGAAGACCGCCGGCGACCGACGCATACACATCGTGCGTGCCGAGATGCATCCCGACACGCCGCTCCAACACGGCGAGAATCATCGCGAGCCGTCCTTGATCCAGATTATTCGCGAGCCGTCTCGGCGTGCCGTAACTCGTTTCACCGACGAGCGCTTGTACTTCGATCAAGACGGGCCGCGAACCGACGATGGACGCTACCACGCACGAGCCGCTCGGACGCGCGTCACGCCCGGCGAGAAAGAGTTCCGAGGGGTTTGCAACCTCTTCAAGTCCGCTCTCGTGCATTGAAAAGACGCAGATTTCGTCGATCGAACCGAAGCGATTCTTATACGCGCGCAGGATGCGGTAGTCGCCGGTCGTTTCACCTTCGAAGTAGAGGACGGTATCAACGAGATGCTCGAGCAGACGCGGACCTGCGATCGCACCGTCTTTGGTGACGTGTCCGACGATGAACGTCGCGCAGCCCGTGCGCTTCGCGTACTCCATCAGCGCTTGCGTGCTGTCGCGCACTTGCGTTACCGAACCCGCGTAGGCTTCGGCTTCGGGCAACCATACGGTTTGAATCGAGTCGACGATGAGTGCGAGCGGCGCGAGCCGTTCGAGATGCTCGAGCACGCTGCGCAGATTGGTTTCCGCGTGAACGAGAATTGGTGCATCGAGTCCCAAACGTTGCGCGCGAAGTTTCACTTGCGCCGCGGACTCCTCCCCGCATACATAGACGGTCGGTCCGAGATCCGCAAGACGGGCGGCAATCTGCAGTAGCAACGTGGATTTCCCGGCACCGGGCGGACCCCCGATGAGCGTGAGGCTCCCCGGGACGATGCCGCCGCCGAGCACACCGTCGAATTCGCGAAGTCCCGTACGCACGCGAGCGATGCGCGCGCTGTCGATTTCGTGCAACGGAACGGGCGCGAGCGTCGCAGCGCGCGCCGGCGTTGCACGTGCGCCCTTTGCCGCTACCGTGAACGGGCGTTCGTCGAATGAGTTCCACGCCTCGCACTGCGGACAACGCCCGAGCCATCGGGGCGATTCAAATCCGCAGCCGTTGCAAAAATAGACGGAGCGTGCCTTTGCCACGCGGACGCCTTTGCCGCACGGGGTGGAGTTGCCTGGCACGGCGAAACGGCGGCTCGACTATGACCCCTCCAGCCCATCTGCAGATTGCAATCGACGGTCCCGCCGCCTCCGGAAAGACGACCGTCGCGCATAGCCTGGCCGACCGGCTGCACATCCTGTACCTCGATACGGGCGCGATGTACCGGACGCTTGCGCATCTCGCGCTGCAGACGCGCACGGAAGCAGATAATGAAGGCGCGCTCGTCCATCTGTGGGACAGCGCCGGCGTTCAAATCGAGCTCGATGCGAATTCACCGCTCGGGTTCCGGATCAATGCGGGCGGCCGCGATATCGACGAGCGCATCTTGCAATCGAATGAAGTAACGGCGATCGTTTCAACGATCGCCGCGCACCCGCGGGTGCGCGAAGCGCTGGTACGCAGCCAACGCGATATTGCCGCGCGCGGACCGGTCGTGATGGCGGGGCGCGACATCGGCACGGTCGTGCTTCCGTACGCGCAAGTCAAGATTTTTCTTACCGCATCCGTCGAGGCGCGCGTGGCGCGCCGTCGCGCGCAGTTACTCGAGGCCGGCGTCGATGTGAGCATCCATCAACTTTCGCAAGAGATCGAAGAGCGCGACCGTCTCGACCGTGAACGCGCAGCGTCGCCGCTGGTTCCCGCACCCGACTCGCATGCGATTGATTCGAGCACGATCGACGCCGATGCGGTGGTGAACGAAATTATAACGATCGTGCGAAACGCTGCGCGCGACGGTGAGGTGTTGGCGTGAACGCACTCTATGCGTTCGCGAGTTTCACCATTCGCACGTACAGCACACTCGTTTGGAACGCGCACGTGTACGGCAGGGAAAACGTCCCGACCAGTGGTCCGCTCATCATCGCCTGCAATCACGTCTCGCTGCTGGATCCGCCCGTGATGGGCTGCTACGTTCCGCGCCAAGTGTCGTATATGGCCAAAAAAGAGCTTTTCGAAATTCCGGTGCTCGGGCCGCTGATTCACGGGCTCGGCGCGTACCCGGTTGACCGCGGAGGGAGCGCCACTTCAGCGATCAAGCGCTCCGTGGACGTATTGCGAGGCGGCGGGTGCGTCGGAATCTTCCCGGAGGGCGGCCGCAACGCTGAAGGCGACAAAGTGCCGCGCGGCGGCGTCGCGCTTTTAGCATCGCTTGCCAAAGCACCCGTTGTTCCGGCGGCAATCGTGGGCACGAATGAGAAGAAGAAACGAGGTAAGATCAAAGTCGCATACGGTGCGCCGGTCGCGCTCCCAGCCGGCCGGAAAGCAACCCGCGACGAATTGGCGAAGTTTACCGACACGGTGATGAGTGCAATCTACGCGCTCGCGAGGGAAATCGGTGGAGATTCGTAAGGCCAAGGTTCAGGGATTCTGCTTCGGCGTTGCCATCACGGTGAAGAAAGCCGAAGAAGCCATCGCGTCGCGCAGCGATGTGACGACGCTTGGCCACGTCGTTCACAACCCGCAGATGGTCGAATCGCTCCAGAGCCGCGGACTGCGCAATGCGAACTCCGTCGACGATGTCGAGCGCGGCACTCTGTTCGTTCGCGCGCACGGCCTGCCTGTCGAAGTCTTCGATAAGGCAAAGGAAAAGGGCCTCGACGTCATCGACGCCACCTGCCCGATGGTGACGAAGATCCACGTGCAAGCCGAGCGTTTGAAGGAAGACGGTTACAAGATCATCGTCGTCGGCGATCCGAAACATCCCGAAGTCAAAGGCACTCTCAGCCACGTGCCGGGTGCATGGTGCATCGAGACTGTCGAAGACGTTGAGAAGTTGCCGCGCAGCAGCAAGGTCGGTGTCGTCGTGCAATCGACGTATTCGCGCGAGCGTTTCACCGATATCGTGAAAGCACTCTCCGAGAAGTACTACGAAGTGCGTTCGGTCAACACGATTTGCACCGATACCAACAATCGTCAAACTGAAGCGCTCCGTCTCGCCGAAATGGTCGAAGTCATGGTCGTCGTCGGTGGAAAGACGTCCGCCAACACCAAGCATCTGGCGGAGCTTTCCGAGAAGCACGGCGCACGTTCGTTTCATATCGAAGGCCCCGATGAATTGCGGGCCGAGTGGTTCGAGGGCGTCAATGTGGCGGGTTTGATGTCGGGCGCGTCGACGCCCGGATGGCTCGTCGATCAAGTGGAAACAAGAATGGAGGAGCTTACCCGTCAGCCTGTCTGAGCGGTTTGAAGCCCATTTAGAGCAGCGAGTGCGTGAGTATCGGGGATCGTCACTGGTCTCCGATATGCTTTTCTATCATTTCGGATACGGTCAGTACGGTCCGGCGCGCACGGGAAAACGTTTGCGTCCGCAACTCGTCATGCTCTCGTCGCTGCACGAAGGCGCCGAGCTGGAGGATGCGCTCGATGCCGCCGTTGCAGTGGAATTGCTCCACAACTACTCGCTCGTGCACGACGACATCGAAGATCGTGACGAGCTTCGCCGCGGACGCCGCACGCTTTGGAACGTCTATGGAATCGCGCAAGCGATTAACGCCGGCGATGCATTGTGTGCGCTGACCTTCTTAACGCTCCTGAAGGCGGACGAGCGCCACAACTCGGAGAGCGTGATGTCGATGACGCGCATGTTGCAAGAGGCCCACGGGACCATGTGCGACGGGCAGTCGCTCGACCTCCATTTTGAAACCGCCGCGCACGTAGATCTCGAACACTACTACCGCATGATCGCGGCAAAGACGGCCGCCCTCTTCGAAGTTTCGTGCATGCTCGGCGCCGAGTGCGCGCATGCGACTCCCGAAACGATTCGGACGTACGCCGCTGTCGGGCGAGCCTATGGGATGGCCTTTCAGATCCGCGACGATCTCCTCGGCATTTGGGCGACGGCCGACGCGACCGGCAAAATCGCAAAGAACGATTTGGCCCGCCGGAAGTGGACGTTTCCCATCGTCTGGGCGCTCGCGCAGGCTCCTTCTCCGGCGCGCGACGCGGTTGCACAGGCGTACGGGAGCGGCGGCGCGCTCAGCCCCGATTTGGTATCCAGGGTTATGGACGCACTCGAGACGCTCGGCGCCCGAGAGGCGGCGGCGCGTGCAGTTGAAGAACAAGTGGCGGTCGTGGAGGCAGCGCCCGCGTTCGAACTCCGCGAGTACATGCTTAACACGCTAGCCGAAAGCGTCGGCTAAAACATGGGTTTGCCCTGAACGGTCAAACCCGGGAGGACACCACCCCGTGAAGGTCATGACGAACGACCAGCCGTCCGTCTGGGAACGCTCGTACCCATGGGCGCTTCCCGCCATGCTGCTGCTCGGCTTCGTCGTGCGCATGCTCTTCGTGCGTTCGTCCGGCTTTCAAACTGATGTCACCACGTTTGAAGCGTGGGCGATTTCGGCGCATGATAACGGCCTCGCAAACTTCTATGCGAAGACCGGCTTTGCGGATTATCCGCCGGGCTACTTTTATATACTCGGGTTGATCGGCGCGATCTGGGCACCGTTCCGCGCGCACGACCCGAGCTACACGATGCTGGGCGTGCTGGTGAAGTTGCCTGCGATCCTCGCGGACCTCGGGGTCGGCGCACTGCTCTTCGCACTCGGACGGCGTTTTGCGGCTCCGGCAATCGCGTTCGGCGCTGCGGCGCTCTACGTGTTCAATCCGGCGACGATCTTCATCTCGGCGGATTGGGGGCAAGTCGACGCGATCTCCGGTGGTCTCGCGCTACTCGCGGCGTTCTTCCTTTTGAAGAGTGACGATGATCCGCCGGAGCGACTGTCGTGGTACATTCCGCTCGCGTGGGTGACGCTTGCGTACTCGCTGTTGATCAAGCCGCAGGCCGCGGTGCTCATTCCGATTTTCATCGCGTTTGCATTTACCGATCGGTCGCGTTTGCGTTCGCGGGTGACGGGCTCGGCAATCGGTATCGCTGCCGCCTTCATCTTTGCGATCGCGCTGGTTGAACCGTTCCATGCTTCGAGTCCGGCCGGCGCACTGAGCTGGCTGCTCCAGCGGTACTCGGTCGGTTCGCACGTCTATCAGTACAACAGCGTTAATGCGTTCAATCTCTGGGCGATCAGCGGCTATCTCTGGAGTCCCGATTCGCGGCTCATCCTTGGAGTACCGCAGTACGTGTGGGGCATCGGGCTCGTCCTCGCTGCCGTCGCATTGATCGTGTGGCGCTATGTCCAGGAAGCCTCACCATCTTCGCTGCTCGAATCATCAGCACTCGCGCTGCTGGCATTCTTCGTGCTTTCAACGCGCATGCACGAACGCTACATCTTCGATGGATTGCTCTTCACGATTGCTTGCATTCCGATCGCCCGCCGATATCTCTGGGGTTCGATCGTTCTCTCGATCGTGCTCTTCGCGAACCTGCTGTATTCGCTGCAGTACCTCTCAGCTGTAACCGGCGGAATGCCGGGCGCCGATCCACACAATCTTTGGGGTCTCGGCACGCAGTTTTTTGCGCTGCTCGCGGTTGGTACGTTCTTCACGCTGGGATACGCATATTTGGGTGGAAACCCGGTTGAAGAGCAAGCTTCTGTGACGGTACACCGCCCCGAGGAACACATCAAGGCGGAACCCGGATCGTGGCGTCGAGCGTGGGAGTATTTCGATCCCCGCGAAGGACTTGCAGCCATGCGCGCGCCGCTCGACTACGTGTTGATGAGCGCGCTCGGCGCTGTCAGCTTCGTCGTCTCGTACATCAATTATTGGTATCCGGCTGAAAAGGTCTTCGACGAGATCTACTTTGCGCGTGCCGCCGAAGAGTATCTGAAGAACATGCGTATTTACGAAAATACGCATCCGCCGCTCTCCAAGCTGCTCGTCACGCTTTCGGTGCTGCTCTTCGGCGGTCTCCAGCACGGCGACAACTCGTATGGTTGGCGCTTCCTCGACGTCGTCTTCGGGGCGCTCGTCGTGATGCTGCTCTACGTCTTCGCAAAGCGCGTCACGAAATCGACGATCTTCGCGACGATTGCCGCGTCGTTTTTGTTCTTCGACGGCATGCATTTCGTGCAGTCGCGCATTGCGACGCCGGAAGGCTTCGTCGTCTTTTTCTCCCTTGCGGCAGTCTACGCGTTCTATCGATTTTTGCTCGCATCGCAAGTCGAGGAGCGCAAACACGTCGTCGTTCCGGCCGGCGCTTTTGCCGTGGGCATCGTCGTCTCCATCGTCTCCGGTTTGATTGTCGTCGGAATTTGGGATTTCGTCTGGAGCCACATGCCCAATCCGTCGAAGCTCGATATGCCGACGTCGATCGTGGTCACGCTCTATGTTGCGCTCGGCATCTACCTGCTGTGTCGCTATGTTGCGTTTCCGGCGATGTACAGCGATGGCTCGATGGAACAGACCTTCGCGGACGGATCGTACGCGCTTGTGGATCCACATGTCCATTCGGTGCTAGCACCTGACGGCGGTGTCATCGAAGCGGCTCCCGGTGGCAAGGCGAAGATTCGTCAGGGAAGCGTTTCGCAGAATCGAGCTGGGACGCTGGAATATCGCGACGACGACGTCACCGTGACTTATCGCACCGACCCGAGCGTTACGTATGCCACGCCGGTCGGCACTGCCGTCTACAAAGATAACGAGATTCACGCGGACGGCACCGTGGAGCAGGGTAAATCCGCAACATTGTGGCTGATCGCGTTTACGATTGCGCTCGGCCTGCTGGTGAGCACGAAGTGGTACGGCGTGATGGGCTTCGGCGTCAGCTTTATCGCGCTCATCTTCGTCTGGATGCAACGTGTGTTCCGGCGCGGCCGCTTGGCGTTGTGGGGGAACCCGCGCGGATTCCGTCTCGACGGCGCCCTTGTGACGATTCTCTTCGTCGCAGCGACGGTCTACGCACTCGTCTGGGTTCCGGATCTCGTGCGTCAGTCGCCCGATCCGAACGAGGTCCACAACATCAACGACGTCGTTGCGCGGCAATACTCGATGTTCGAGTATCACGACACGCTCAAAGCCACTCATCCGTATTCATCGAAGTGGTGGGAGTGGCCGCTCGATTATGTTCCGATCGCGTATTACTACCAAGACAATCGCGCAAATAAGAGCGACGACCATGGATGCTGCGTCGAGGAGATTACCTCGATGCCGAACCCGTTCATCTTGTGGATCGGGTTGATTTGCGTGCCCTTGATCGGTTTTCTCGCGTGGCGAGAGCGGAACAAAGCCTACGCGCTGATCGTGCTCACGTATCTGTTGCAATGGCTTCCGTGGATGAAGTCACCACGCATTACATTCGCGTACCACTTTTACGTCGACATCCCGCTCATTTGTCTCTGCATCGCGATCGTGCTGCAGCGTATCTGGGAATGGGCGAAGACGCGCGGACCGAGCACTAGATGGGCCGGCGGCGCGGCCGTCGGTGCGGTCGTGCTGTTGATTGCATTCGGCTTTGTCTACTTCTATCCGATCCTTTCCGCGGAGAAGATCCCGTGGGATGCGTGGCATGCGCGCATGTGGATGATCGACAACAAGTGGGTCGTCGGACCGGGATAGCGAAGAGGGCTGGGTAAGAGGAACCGTTTATGGGTCGTAAGTGGCAAAATATTAAGTTGGGTAAGGGCAAACTCGATCAAGAGCGCGGTGCGCTCTTCACGAAGCTGAGCCGTGAAATCACGCTTGCTGCGAAGGGTGGCTCGACCGATCCCGACGCCAATCACCGGCTGAAGATCGCGATCGACAAAGCTCGCGAGAACAACATGCCGCAGGATAACATCAAACGCGCGATCGCGCGCGGTGCGGGCGGGACCGGCGAAAAAGAGATCGAGGAGATTCGCTATGAAGGCTATGGACCGCATGGCGTAGCCGTTGTCGTCGACGCGGCCACAGACAATCGCAATCGCACAGCAGGTGAACTGCGCTTCAATTTTTCGAAGCACGGCGGCTCGCTCGGCGAGACCGGATCGGTTGGATGGATGTTCGATTCGGTCGGCATTATCGAAGTCGACACGTCCGGAAAATCGGAAGACACGCTCACGGAAACCGTGCTCGTCGACGGCGTCGTCGATCTGGAATACGGCGACGAAGAGACGTTGATCTACACGGAGATGGCGCAACTTGCGCACGCGCGCGAGTTGCTCGCCGCGGCCGGTTTGAAGGTTACGGGAGCGTATCTCGGCGTTCGCGCGAAGCAGACCGTCTCGCCCGAGGGGGCCGAACTGAACGACGCCCTGACGTTCCTTGATGCGCTTGAATCGAATGAAGACGTGCAGCATGTCTTCAGCAACCTGGAACTCTCCGATGCTGCGCTGGAGGCTCTCGCCTGAACGGGCATATCGAACGCAACGACGACTGGCGCGAAACCGGGCACCAGTTCGTGCCGCGTGATTGGATCTTTCCACTCGTCCTCGCCGCGTTTGTCGGCGTGGTCGTGTGGTTCAGCCATCAGATTCATGACTTCTTGTTGCCGCCGGTCGACGCGGTCACCATTCCGTCGTTCATCGGACAAACGCTCGGCGATGCAAATAACGCCGCGGAACGCATGCGCCTGACGACCAACGTGATCGATCACGCGACGAGCGACCGGTATCCCAAGGGCGTCGTCATGAATCAGCGTCCCGATGCGGGAACGAAAGTGCGCGCCGGCCGTCAGGTCGAGTTCGTCGTCAGCGACGGGATCGTGACCCGCTTGATGCCGGACATGCGGTATCAATCGATGCGCGAAGTCGGACTCGATCTCTCGCGGACGCGCATGCAGCTCGGCAGAGTTACGTACGTCAAGAGCGACGTCGTTCCCGAAGGGCACGTTATCGCGCAAGATCCTCAACCGCTTGCGAACGTTTTGGAAGGCGATAAAGTCGATCTGGTGATCAGTAAAGGCGGCGCTGCGTACGTGCGCGTGCCGAATTTCGTCAACATGAAGATCGATCAGGCACGTGCGCTCGCAGATAAGATGGGCCTCAAACTCGGACAACTCGTGTGGACGCCTCTCGGTAAGAAGGGGCCGCCGCACGGCGTGGTCGCCCGTCAATCCATTGCCCCCGGAACGCGTATCGGCTCGTACGAAACGGTGTCGCTCCAGGTCAGTGCAGGTCCCAACGAATCGGGGTATCTTTTGCGCCAAGTTCGCGTGCTCGCGTCCGTTCCGATTCCCGATAACGTAAAGCCGGGAGAATCGGTGAAGTTGGTCTTGCGCGTGCGCGATGCGACAGGTTCATACGATGCGTTTCGCGGGTACGCGCAGCCGGGGCAAAAGCTCGATTTCGTGGTGAGCGCGCTCGGTACGTCGGTCGTCGACATGTACGTCAACGATGTGCTCGCCGGTGAAACGCGCTTAGGTAACGAGCCGCCCAAAGTCTACGACGAGGGCAAGAAGAAGAATAAGAACGAATCGCCGGAACCTTCGCCCTCACCATGAGCGAGGTAAAAATCGCGCCGTCGCTGCTCTCGGCGGATTTCGCGCGCATCGCGGACCAAATCAAGTCCGTCGATGAAGCGGGCGCGGAGTTTCTCCATCTCGATGTAATGGACGGACGCTTCGTTCCGAACTTGACGTGGGGGCCGAAGATTATCGGCGATCTACGCAAGTTGAGCCGGCGCGTCTTCGACTGTCATTTGATGATCGTTGAGCCCGAAAAGTACGTCGATGAATTTCGCGAAGTGGGCGCGGACATCATTACGTTTCATTACGAAGCGACGCCGCACGCGCAGCGTTTGCTGACGCACATCCGGTCGCTCGGCGCGAAGGCCGGAATTGCGCTCTGTCCGCAGACACCGGTGTCGATGCTTCAGGATATCATCGAGGACTGCGATCTCGTGCTTATCATGAGCGTCAATCCGGGTTTCGGCGGGCAGAAGTTCATTCCACGATCGCTTGCAAAACTGCGCGAAGCGCGCGAACTCATCAATGCGCGCAATCCGGACTGCATCTTGGAAGTCGACGGCGGCGTCGGAAGCAACAACATTCGCGACGTAGTTGACGCCGGAGCTCGCGCGATTGTGATGGGCTCTAGCATCTTCGGAACGCCCGATCCAGGCGAAACGACGCGCAAGATGCGCGAATTAGTCGGTGCTTGAAGACGAGCTCATAGACGCGATCGCTGAACTGACGCGTCGCAAAACCTCGCGAGTTCAAATCGGTATCGGAGACGATGCCGCGGTCTGGCAGCCGTCACGTTCGCATCGTAGCGTCATCACGACCGACGCGTTGATCGAAAACGTGCACTTTTCGTTGACATGGATGAGCCGCGAAGATGCCGGATGGCGGGCGATGGCAGCAAACGCAAGCGACGTCGCTGCAATGGGAGCGCGCCCGCGCCTCGCAACGGTCGCGCTCGGTGTTCCGCCCAATGCTGAGCCTTCGCACGTTCTCGAATGGTATCGCGGTATGGACGCGTGCGCGCGTGCGACGGGCATCGAAATTGCCGGCGGAGATCTCACGCGAGCGCCGGTGTGGACGGTTGCCATTACTGCAGTCGGCGAAGTGCGTCCATCGAATCTCAAACTGCGGAGCGGCGCGCGTGCGGGCGACGTGCTCGCCGTGACCGGTGAACTGGGCGCAAGTCGCGCCGGATTGCTCCATCTCAAAGGCGATATCGTTCTCGATGGTAACGAAGCGGTTGCAGCGATGCACGCACACCGTCGTCCGGTGCCACGCGTCGACGAGGGACAGTGGCTCGCCGCAAGCACCAACGTCCATGCGATGATGGATTGCTCGGACGGGCTCTCGACCGATCTGTTGCGTTTGCTTGCGGCGTCGCGAGCGGGAGCAACCGTCGAGACGGTACCCGCTGCGGGCTCCGCATATGCAGCAGCGGCAAGCCTCGGCATCGAGCCGTACCGCTTCGCGCTTGCAGGTGGCGAGGATTTCGAATTGCTCGTGAGCGTTGCGCCGCGGGCGTTTTCGAATCTCGCGGCGCGATTCCACACCCGCTTCGGGAGAACGCTTTACCGTGTCGGTACCGTGGAAGCGGACGAGCGTGTGGTCGTGGTGAATGAGGGGCGCGAAGAGCCGCTGGAACGTTCCGGCTGGGATCATTTCGCTTGAGGATGTACCGGTGTTTGAAGACGAGGCCCAATCTTATCCCTTAGTCGGCAGCATTCAGAATAGCGTCGCCATGGGATTCCTCGGCAACCAAGCATCGTTCGTGATCGTCAACGCGCTGGGCGGCCGTCTCGTTCACGCGCAGTCACAGTTCTCGAATGCTCACGGCGGCGTAACGGGTCGCACGAGCGTGACGGCCGACGTTGCGCAGTTTCGCCGAGACGTCGCGTTCGTCGTCGCGCAACGGCCGGGCATCATTCACGTCGGGTATCTACCGAAGCCGATGCACGTCGACGTGGTTGCGTCGGCATTGAAAGACTACAAGGGCGTCGTGCTCGTCGATCCCGTGATCGGCGATCATCGTAAAGGGCTCTACGTTTCGGAAGAAACGGCGCGCGCAATTAAAGATTGGCTGATTCCGCTTGCGCAGATCATTACGCCGAATCGATTCGAAGCCGAAGTCTTGCTGGGAACCGGCGACACGTCGCTCAGCGAAATGGCATATCTCAACGGTCTGTTCGATCTTGGTCCCGAAGCGGTCGTCGTTACCTCGTTTACGCGAGATCCTGAAAAGCATCGCACGACGCTTCTCTTCACCAACGGATATAGTTATCACAGAATCGGCGCGCCGTATTTTCCGCGTTATGCAGCGCACGGCGTCGGCGACGTCTTCGCAGCATCGATGGCCGCGTTCATTGGCCTGGGTGGATCGCCGTTCGCTGCGGCTCTGCTCTCGACGGCCCTCGCCACGCGAGCGGTCGCGAACGCCACCCAGTACGCCGGTGCGACGGTGGACCCGGTGGCGGCACTCGCGAAATGGAACCCGCTCGGGTATCAAGTCGACGACGACCGCACCATGCGGTTTTGCGAGCGCTCGAACGTTGAGAGCGAGTTACTCAAGGCGACGGCAGATGACAGCGCGCGGCTGAAGCTTGCCCCGCCGAAACATAAGATCATTTACGGGTAATCAGAAGCAGAGAGGATGCTCCCGCAGACGCTGTATCTCGGCGAGAACGACGGCAAGCCGCACGTTCGTATCGAGGTCCTGGGATTCGAACATCCGGATACCGTGGAACCACACGGCATGGATTTGCTGCGCTGCACCGTGCATGCCGTTGCGCCTCCGGTGAACGCGCCGTTCGACGTCTCGATGCGCGTCGAAGAATTCACCGAGCTCCGCGGCTATCTCGCGCAAATCAATTCCGGGAACGGACCCCCGGGAACATTTTCACTTGCCGGCGGCCTCTTCGAACTGTCATTTGCTCCTAGCCGTCGCGGACCCGTGCTGTGCGGCGTTCGCTTGAAGAGCATCGAGAGTTCGCACGTGCGAGTCGAATACATGGTCACGCTCGAGCCCGAGAACATTTCGCGCGCGCTGATGGATCTCTCGGCACTTCACAACGCGGCTGCGACGGAATAAAAGAAAGAGCCGCTCGATGCGAGCGGCTCTCTTAAGTCCTTACGGACGCGAGAAACTAGACGGCGCGGGTAACGCGCTTCGAGCGCATGCACTGCGTGCAGACTTTCGCGGTGCGATGCGTGCCGCGTTCGTTGACCTTCACCGACTGCAGATTGGGCAGCCAGCGGCGTCTCGTCTTGTTCATCGCGTGGCTGACGTTGTTACCGGCTTTCGGCCCCTTGCCACAGATCTCGCAGCGCTTCGCCATCGAAACGTTTCCCCTAACAAACTTGAAAATTGGACAAATGTCGCACGCAGGCGCTTTTGGGTTTGCGCGTCCAGCGCAAATCCCTATGTCGCTCCCGGGCAACCCGCAGATAATACCATGAGGCGCAAGCGTTGACAAGGATTCGGTAAGCCAAGCCTAGCAGACCGCTCCCCCGTGGACGTCATCGCGCTCGATGGCCGCGCCTACGCAAAATTTTTGGCGGCCGGGACCTACTTCTTGCGGAAGTACCGCCAGGTCCTCAACGACCTCAACGTCTTTCCCGTGCCTGACGGCGATACCGGTACGAACATGTACCTGACCGCCCGCTCAGCCATGATCGAGGCCGCCAAGGTTCAGAGCAACCGCCTTGCCGACGTAGCGGCTGCGGCCGCGGAGGGAAGCCTCATGGGCGCCCGTGGCAATTCCGGCGTGATTATCTCTCAGATGCTCCGTGGCTTCGCCCACCACGTCCGCCATCGGGGCGAAATCGACACCTTCGTCCTTGCCACGGCGATGCGCGAAGCGGTTGCCGCTGCCAAGCAAGCTCTGTTGAAGCCTGTCGAGGGCACGATCATCTCCGTCGCCGAGGCGGCTGCAGAAGCGGCCTACAAACTCGCCCTCCACGAGCGCGACTTCTACCGGCTCGCGAACGGCGTGCTGCGCGCGGCGAACGACGCCCTCGATCGCACACCCGAGCAGCTGCCGATCCTCAAGGAGGCCGGCGTCGTCGATTCGGGCGGGGCCGGATTCGTCTACTTCCTCGAAGGCATCTTGCGATTTCTCCCCGAGGTTAAAGTCCGCGCGACGGCGTTTCCACGCCGGCCCATGCGCCAGAGCGTCTTCACCACCTCACAAGTCGTCGGTGAGAACAAGTTTTGCACCGAATTCGTCGTCGAAAACGCGCGGTGCGGCGTGCACGAGTTGCGCGAAGCACTCGCCCCCCGGGGCGAATCGCTGCTGGTTATCGGGGCGCCGCCGACGATCAAGGTTCACATTCACACCGACAATCCTGAGCGCGTGCAAGAGATTGCGGGTCGCCTTGGATCGCTCACGCGTCTCAAGGTCGACAACATGGAGCGCCAACACAAAGTGCTCGTGGTCGATACTCCGCTGGTTGAGCGTTCAATCGTTGCCGTGGTCCCCGGTCCGGGCTTCGACCGCATCGTGCGAGAACTGGGCGCTGAAGTCACTGTAGCCGGCGAGAAAAACCCGAGCGTTCGCGATCTGCTCCTCGCAGTGAACAAGACGCTCGGGAACGATGTCTATCTCTTCGTCAACGATAAAAACGTTGCGCTTGCCGCGAGCGAAATCGACCGTCTGACGGACAAGCGCTTGCATGTCGTTCGTACGGTCGATATTGTCGGCGGCATCGCAGGGCTCTTCGCGATACGCAGCGCCGGTGATGGATCGCTATCCGAAGACGCATTGACCGCGGCCGCGGCGCGCGTAAAGAGCGCTCAACTTTTCTATGCAGGCAAGGACGCTACGCTCGGCGGCACGACCGTTACAAAAGGAAAACCAGCGGCAATGTATGGCGGTACGCTTTATACCGCAGAGTCGCTGGGCGACGCGGCGGTGCTTGCGCTGCACGCGATGGGTGCGAACGAGGGTGGACTGGTGACGCTCTACTACGGCGGGGCACAGAAGGAGCGCGATGCGCAGCGCCTAGCCGAGGAACTGGCTGCGGTATTTCGGGACGCGGACGTCGAATACTATTACGGCGGTATGAAAAACGCTGAGTATTGGATTTCACTCGATGAGTAGAGCTCGAATCGCTATCGATGCGATGGGCGGCGATCAAGCGCCCGAAGAGATCGTTGCCGGAACGCTTCTTGCGGCAACGGAATACGATGCCGAGCTCACGCTCGTCGGTGATGAGCCACGCGTGCGCGCATTGCTTCACGGCCCGGGTGCCGAGACGATCAACGTCGTCCATGCGCCGGAATCCGTGCCGATGGATCAGCACGCATCAGCTGCACTGCGTTCGTCCGATCGAACCTCGCTCGGTATCGCGGTCACGCGCGTGAAGAACGGCGAAGCCGATGCGGTCGTGTCTGCCGGAAATAGCGGTGCGTTTCTCGCAATTGCGCTGATCAAGCTGCGCACGATCGAAGGCATCGCGCGTCCAGCGATCGCTACCGTGTGGCCGGCACTCAACGGGCCAACTGTGTTACTCGACTCCGGCGCAAACGTCGATTGCCGTCCAGAATGGCTCGAGCAATTCGGCATGATGGGATCCGCGTACGCAAAAGCAGTTCTCGGTATTTCATCGCCGCGCGTTGCGATTCTCTCGGTTGGCGAAGAGCGAACGAAGGGTAATCAGCAAGTGTTGGAAGCCGCGGAGCTGCTTGAAAAAGCTCCGGTGAATTTCATCGGAAACATCGAAGGCAGAGACATGTTTCATAACGCTGCCGACGTAGTTGTCGCCGACGGTTTCGTCGGAAACATCGTGCTGAAGACCGGTGAGGGCTTCGCCTCGGATATCAGCAAGGTCATCAAAGACACATTGCTCGGCAGCGGATTGCTGACGAAACTCGGCGCCGCGATGCTTGCACCTGCGCTTCGCGGATTGCGGCGCAAGTTCGATTACGAGACGTACGGCGGAGCGCCGCTCCTCGGTTTGCGTGGCAACTGCATCGTGACGCATGGACGCACGACGCGTAAGGGAATCAAACACGCGATCGGCGCCGCAATTGCGGAAGTCGATCACGACGTCATCGGCAAAATCACCGAGCTCGTCAAACCGCATCTCGCGAAAGAAGCCTAACGCTGCCACTAGCAATCGTCACCGACAGCACGTCGGACATTTCGCCCGAACGCGCGCGCTCGCTTGGGGTTACCGTCGTTCCGCTCTTCGTCGTCTTCGGCAATCGCAGTTACCGCGATTACGTCGATCTTTCGCGTTCGCAATTCTACGAAATGCTTGCGAGCGAAAAAGAACTGCCTACGACGTCCCAGCCGTCCGCACAGATGTTCGAAGAGGCGTTTCGTCCGTTGGTCGAAGCGGGGAACGACATTCTCTGTATCACCATTTCATCGTATCTCTCCGGAACGATCAACGCGGCGCGCGCTGCAGCGCAGACGTTCCCGAACGCAACGATCGACATTTACGATTCGCAAAGCGCTGCGGGCGGACTCGGTATGATGGTGTTGCGCGCGGTGGAGCTTGCGTCGCAAGGTGCAAGCCGCGAACAGATTCTCCAAGCGCTGCACCACGAACGCTCGACGCAACGTCTCTATGCGTGCATTCCCGACCTCTCGCACATTCAGCGAACCGGACGCATCGGTAAGGCGCAACAAGTCCTCGGTACGCTGATGAAAATCGTGCCGGTCCTCGCGCTCAAAGATGGTCAGGTCGTGGCAGAAGCGCAAGTGCGCACATTCAACCGCGCGCAAGAAACGATGCTGGATTTGTCCATGCAAGCGGTCACGGACATCGAGCGGGCGCGCTTTCTGGTAATGCACACAAACGCGCAGCAGCTTGCGGAGAACGCACTCGGAAAACTCAAAGAGCGGCTTGGCGGTAGGCAGCCCCGCTTGCTAGAAATCCTGGAGGCGGGTCCCGTCATCGCGACGCACGCAGGTGCCGGCGCGGTAGGCATCTTTGTCGCACAGGACGAGTAAAGGCCCTTCGACGTGGCTCAGGACAAAAAAGGCCCTTCGACGTGGCTCAGGACAAAAAAGGTAGGTTGAGTTGGGTGTAACCATCCTCACGGATAGCGGCTGTGATTTAGGAGACGAGAAAGCGCGTTATGGAATCGAGATCGTTCCGCTCTATGTCGTATTTGGATCGGAACGCTTGCGCGACGGCGTCGACATCGATCGTGCCGCTTTTGCGCGCCGCGTCGCATCGGGCGAGAAGCCCAAAACGGAACCCGCGACCGTCGAGGATTTTCAAGCGGCGTTCAACCGTCTCGTAATCCACGGTGGAAGCGAGGTCGTCGCCATAACGTTATCGTCTCAAATTTCGAAGTCGTTCGAACATGCGAAGAGTGCAGCGGCATCATTCGGCTCGAGCGTGCACGTCGTCGATTCGCGCGGCGCGAGCGGTTTGGAATCGTTGCTTGCAATCTATGCGGCGCAATGCGCGCAAGCTGGCGAAAGCGCCGGTGCGATCGCCGAGAAGCTGCAATCCGGTTCGATAAAGACTGCCGCGTACTTCGCGGTGCCCGACCTCACGCCGCTCGGAGAGAGCGGCAGGCTCCCGAAGGCCGTAGTTGCGCTCGGTTCGATGCTCAATGTCAGTTTGGTTTTGAAGATCAACGAAGCGGGCGCGATTGCACCCACCGGACAGAGCCGCTCGTTCGATAAGACGCGTGAGTTGATGGTTGAGGCCCTGGTTCGCACGATCGAGCACTCGCCCGGAGCCTGGGTCGCCATTTCGCACGCGGGCGGCGGCGAGACCGCGAAATCGATCTCCGAAATGATTGAGACCAAACTCGGACACGCACCGCGCAAAGAGTTCGTTCAAGAAACGACGCTCACTATCGCTGCAAACCTCGGCAGTGGTGGGGTGGGAATTTTCGCCATCGTTCCCTAAGGGCGCAGCATGAGTCTCGGGGTGTACGTGCACCTTCCGTTTTGCCCTTACATTTGTCCGTACTGCGATTTTGCGAAGTGGCCCATGCGCCGCAGCGCGGCGTCGCGCTATCTCGATGCCCTCTATACTGAAATTGCTGCGCAGCCTGCAGAGCCGGCGGCAACGATTTTTCTCGGCGGCGGCACCCCGAACGCATATGCCGCCGAAGAAATCGTCGCGCTGCTGGAACGTCTTCGCGAACGCTACGATCGTCAGCACACCGTCACCGAGACGACGATCGAACTCAATCCGGAGCTCGTCATGCCGGGAGACTTCGAGCGCTATACGGCCTCCGGGATCACCCGCGTATCGATCGGCGTCCAATCGTTCGATGCAGACGAAATCAAAACGCTCGGAAGAAAACACACGCCGGAACAGATTCGATCGGCGGTTGCGGGCGCACGCGCAGCGGGAATGCCGTCAGTATCGCTCGATTTGATTTTCGCGGTTCCGGGACAGACGCTCGAGTCATGGGAGCGTTCTCTGCGCTCCGCGATCGAACTCGGTGTCGATCACATTTCGACCTATGGACTCACGATTGAAGAAGGCACCCCGTACGAGCGGTGGTATGCGCGCGAACCTTCTGCATTCTTCGACGACACGCATGAAGCCGAGTTTTACGATCGAGCGATTGCGTTACTCGAAGAGGCCGGATTCGAGCACTATGAAATCAGCAACTTCGCCAAACCCGGACATCGCAGCGCGCACAACGCGAATTACTGGCGCAACGGAGAGTACGTGGGACTCGGTGTCGGTGCGGCATCGTACCGTAGCGGCGAACGCAGCGTCCATACGCGCAATTTGAACCTCTATCTGGAAGCGGCACTCGCGCAAACACCGATTCCCGCGGAGAGCGAGCGCCTTCCGGCGCACAAGGCTTGGGGCGAAGGAGTCATGCTTGCCCTGCGAACGTCGCAAGGGGTGGGCCTCTCGGATTTCAAAGAGCGATACGGCGTCGACGTCGTGGAGCACTATGCTCCGGTCATTGCCCGGTACTCCGATGCAGGGCTGCTCGAGGTCGCAGGCGGGCGAATGCGACTGACGCGACGCGGGAAATTCCTAGCCAACGACGTCTGCGGAGCATTCGTAACATTCGAGTAGCGGGCAACAACCTCTCGGGCGCCATCCTTCGAACGGTTTTTATTATCGTTTTCGCCGTTACCGGATTTCTGCTGGGGCGCGAGGCGTATTTGGGCATGCTCTCGCTGCATTTCGCGAGCGAAGCTCTTCAAATTGCGCTCTCGATAGGATCGTCCGTCGCCGGCGCACTCGTCGGCGTGTTGCTCGCTCCGCTCGCGCAGAGTTTCTTCGAGGACGAACTCAATCTGGCGGAAGGCGCGATCGAACGCCTGTCGCCTGCTGAAGTCGCCGGTGGTGCAATCGGCCTGATCGCGGGCCTTGGCATTTCGCTGCTGGTGAAAAACATTGCGTTCGAGTTTGTCAGCTTCGGTGGATCCGCAGGGCGGTATCTCTCGATCGTTTTGTATTTGATTGTTGCAGTTTTCTGCGCGTATCTCGGCGCGCGCGTTGGTGCAAAGATCGGAATGCGTCCGCTCGGAGCTCGCAACGATGCGCCGCCGGTAAAGGTGATCGACACGTCGGTTATCGTCGACGGTCGCATTCTCGAGATCGTCGAGAGCGGATTTCTCGAAGGCACGCTGGTCGTGCCGCGCTTCGTCTTGCGCGAATTACAGACCATCGCCGATTCCGTGGATCCGCTCAAACGCAGCCGGGGCCGGCGTGGTCTCGAAGTGCTCAATCGCCTGCAAGAGCTGCGAGCGCTCGATATCAGCGAACGCGACTACTCCGACCTTCCTCCGGGAAGCGTGGATGCGAAGCTCGTGAGACTTGCACGCGACTTGCATGGAAAGTTGCTCACGAACGACTACAACCTCAATCGCGTCGCGAGCGTGGAGCGCGTCGACGTTCTCAATATTAACGAACTGTCCAATGCCGTGAAACCGGTGGTGTTGCCGGGTGAGGAACTTCACGTGCACGTGATTCGCGAAGGGAAAGAGGCCAATCAAGGTGTGGGATATTTGGATGACGGCACGATGATCGTGGTCGAGCAAGGACGGCGACTGATCGGCGAACAGACCGAAGTCGTGGTCACGAGCGTATTGCAAACCGTTGCCGGACGGATGATCTTTGCACGTCCCAAGTTGCAGAATACGTCGGTCCGATGAACTGGGGAGCAATTATCGTAGCGGCGGGACGCGGCACGCGCTTCGGAGGGCCAAAACAGTTCGTCGAAATCGGCGGACTTCCGATGGTCGGATGGTCGCTGCGCACGTTTGATTCGATGCCGGAAATCGGCGAACTCGTCGTCGTCACGGAAGCCGAGTGGATCGAGCCGATGCGAACGCTTGTGGCTCAAGTGGCGCCGTCACATGCGTCAAGCGTTGTGGCCGGCGGTCCGTCTCGTCAGGCGAGCGTGCACAATGGATTGCATGCGCTCGGCGACCGCTGCGGCGGTGTGCTTGTGCACGACGGTGCGCGACCGCTCGTGCGGGCGGACGATGTGCGCAAAGGCATGCGTGAAGTTCGAGGCGGACGCGCGGCGGTGCTCGCGGCGCCGGTCGTCGACACGATCAAGATCGTTGACCCCGCAACGATGCTGGTTCGAAAAACGCTCGATCGCGGCGAATTGTGGGCGGCGCAAACGCCGCAGTTCGCGATGCGACGCGAGCTCGAACGCGCGCACGTTGAGGCGCAGCGCGCCGCTATCGAGGCAACGGACGACGTCGCGTTGCTCGAGGCTATCGGCATCGAGGTCGTGGTCATTGCGGCATCGAGCGAGAACTTCAAGGTAACGCACCCGCAGGACGTCATGCGTGCCGAAGCGTTGCTCCGCGAACGGTTAGACCATGCGCCGGCGGAAGAAGAAGTGTTGCTCGTGGAAGTTTTCGCGGATGATGCGTTGGTTGGTGCAATCGAACGGGAGTTGCAATCGCGGGGCGCAAGGATCGATGCGGTCGAACGCGATCTTCCTCGCGGCGCCGTTGTTCGTGCCTACGTCACCTCGAGTGCGCTTCGCGGATTCGGTTCACGATTCGAAGCCTTTGCTGACGGGACGGCAACGTTCACGACCCGGTTCTCGCATTACGCAGGGCGCGGCGAAGGGATGCGCGCGTGACCAGAATCGGACACGGCTTTGACGCGCACCGGTTTGCGCCGGGGCGGCTGCTCGTGCTCGGCGGTATCGAGGTGCCGCACGACCGAGGATTGCTCGGCCATTCCGACGCGGACGTCGTGGCGCACGCGCTTTCGGATGCGCTCTTGGGAGCGGCGGCGCTCGGCGATCTCGGCGGACATTTTCCAGATAGCGATCCGAAGTGGAAAGACGCCGATTCCATGGTGTTGCTCGAGGCGTGCGTGCAGCGTGTTCGCGATGCCGGATATTCGGTATCAAATGTCGATGCGACCATCGTCGTAGACCGTCCGAAGCTCGCGCCGTATATCGGGGCAATGCGGGAAAACCTCGCGACGCGGCTCCAATTACCCCTGGAATGTGTGAGCGTGAAGGCAAAAACGAGCGAAGGAATGGGGTATACGGGAGACGGTACGGGCGTCGCGGCCTACGCGGTGGCCGCTATAGAAAAGAGGGAGCGCGCCTAATGGACGTCTCGCGGGCGCAATTGCTGACGGCGATGCAGCGGTGGGGTTTTCTCGAAGCCCCGCCACCGGATGCAGCGCTTCGCTGGATCGACACGTTCTTAGAGGCATATGGCGAGCAACTCAAAGGCATTGACGACGCGTATCCGCTCGTGGCAGCACTCCGAGCCGAAGCGTGCGTGATCCCCGCGCTCGAGCTCGAACGGTTGCGCACCCGCAACGTGCTCTTCTTTCTCGATTCGGTCGGTCAGTATATCGATCATCAACCGGAATTGCGCGCACTACCGCTTGCGCAAGACCTCCCGACGATCGCGGCCGAGTTTGGAATATCGAAGGAAGACGCGTTTTATGCGGTTCGCATGGCGGTGACCGGCGCAAAGGAGGGACCGCCGCTGGAGCTGCTTTTTCCGCTACTCGGACACGATCGGATGTTGATTCGTATCGGCGCGGTGAATTCACGCCTGCTTCATGGACGCGGGTTAGAACCGATTCGCTACGGTCCGGACGGCAAGCCGTTCGAACCAATTCAATCGAAGGCTCCCGATGATCAGCCCTGATCCGTTTGAGACATTGCGAAGCGACCTCCATGCTCCGCTGGAGCGCGACCCTGCCGCGCGTGGTCCGCTCGACGTCATTCTTTCGTATCCCGGTTTTCACGCGATCGTCGCCTATCGCTTCTTTCACTCGTTGCACCGCGCGGGGATTCCGCTGCTGCCGCGATGGCTCTCGCACGTTACGCGCTTTCTCACCGGGATCGAGATTCATCCGGGCGCGACCATCGGACAAAACGTCTTTATCGATCACGGCATGGGCGTCGTGATCGGCGAAACGGCCGAAGTGGGCGACGACTGCACGATTTATCAAGGCGTGACCCTCGGCGGGACGAGTTTGAAACGAACGAAGCGTCATCCGACGCTCGGCAAAAACGTCACGGTCGGTGCAAATGCGTGCGTAATCGGCGCGATCCTCGTCGGTGACAATGCGCGCGTCGGAAGCGGATCGGTCGTTGTGCGCGACGTTCCGGCGAACGCGACGGTCGTCGGTATTCCGGCGCACGTCGTCGCGCTCGACGGCAAACCGGTGCGCGTCGTTCCGGATCGGCCGCAAGTCGAAATGCCGGATCCGAACGAGAGCGCTCTCAAGGAATTGACCCGTCGTCTTGCGGTGCTTGAAGACCGCATCGACACTATCGAAGGCAAGGAAGGCGAAGAGCACTGGTCGTGGGTGATTTAAAGCTCTACAACACAAGGACGCGCGCGCTCGAAACGTTCGCGCCGCTTAAAGCGGGCGACGTTCGAATCTATGTCTGCGGCCTCACGCCGTCGGCGCAAGCGCATCTCGGTCACGCACGATCGTTCCTGTTCTTCGATCTCCTGCGCCGCTATCTCATGTATCGCGGCTATCGCGTGGACTACGTACAGAACGTTACGGATATCGACGATCGCAGCATCAACCGCGCGCGCGAAACAGGTGAAGACTGGTATAACATCGTCTCGGGCTACTTCGCCGAGTTCAAAGAGTCTATGCATAAACTCGGCGTAATGGAACCCGATGAGGAACCTTACGCGACGAGGTTCATTCCGCAAATCCAAGATATGATACGTCAGCTGATCGGTGCCGATCATGCCTACGTCGTCGAGGACGGCATCTACTATCGCGTAAGCAGCTTTCCGAATTACGGCAAGCTCAGCAACCGCAATATCGAAGAATTGGAAGCGGGTGCGCGTATCGAGATCGGCGAGCACAAAGAAGATCCGCTCGATTTCGCGCTGTGGAAATTTGCGAAGCCTGGCGAGCCTAAGTGGCCGTTCGAACCGTACGGCGACGGCCGTCCGGGTTGGCATATCGAATGTTCGGCGATGTCGCGGACGCTGCTCGATCTCGCCGGTGACGGATTCGATATTCACGGCGGCGGCGCCGATCTGATTTTCCCGCACCATGAGAACGAGATCGCGCAGAGCGAGCCGTTGATGGCGCATCCGCCGATGGCGAACTTTTGGGTACACGGCGGATTGTTGAACTTCGAAGGTCGCAAGATGTCGAAGTCGCTCGGGAACTTCGAACCGCTCGTCGATCTGCTGGCGCGCCACGATCCGCAAGCGATTCGCTTGACGTTCCTCACGACCGGTTACAGCAAGGTGATGAATTTCACCGAAGACTCGCTATCGGGATCGTATGCAACGCTCGATAAGTTGAAACGCGCCTATCGGCGGATGCACCCTGGCGGAGCGGTCGTGCCGGTGCATAATATCGCAAACGGACTGCCGGCGCGTGTTGCCGATCTCCTCGATGAAGACATGAACACCTCCGCAGCACTCGCCGAGGTGTTGTCATTCATCAAGGACGCGCCCCCGAGCGCACTACAAGAATTTGAAACCGCACTGTGGCTGCTCGGTATCGAACCCAACGAGTCGTGGCTCGTAGAAGAAGAGACGCCGCTTCCTGAAGACATCCTGCAGCGGTTGCAAGCAGAACTCGGCAGCGAAATCTCGTTTAACGGCGCTACGCCTGAAGAAGCAATCGCACTCGTGATCGAACGGCGCGCAAATGCGCGTGCAGCGAAAGATTGGGCCGCATCGGATCGATTGCGCGATGCGCTCGCGCGCTGCGGTATCTCAATCAAAGATTCGAAAGAAGGCACGACGTGGACCGTCGCGGATTAAAGGGTCGCGGCGCGAAGCCGCATGGGCGTAAGCAGCAGCCGAACGCGCAGCCGCAGCAGCGTCGACATCAGCCACGCTTGGATTTCGATGATGTGATGTACGGTATTCACGTTGTGGAAGAAGCGTTAGGTGCCGGCGAGGCGCTGCGCGCGATTCATATCTCCGACGAACGCAAGCGCGATCCGTTGCTTCGGAAAATCATCGGCGAAGCCAAGGAACGCAACGTTCCGGTGAGGTTCGAAAATCGTTCGTTCTTCGCGCAGCTGCCTTTTAAAACGCATCAAGGTGTGATTGCAATTGCGCCGCCGTTCGAGTACGCAAGCCTGCATGACGTGATGGGCAAACGCAAGTCGGGGCACGCGTTCTTCGTGTTGCTCGACCATCTTACGGATCCGCACAATGTCGGTGCGATCGTACGCAGCGCCGAGTGTTTTGGCGCCGATGCGGTGATCTTGCCCGAACGCCGGTCGGCCGGTATTAACGCGACCGTTCGCAAAGCTGCCGCAGGCGCCGCCGAGCATCTTCCGATCGTCCGCGTCGCGAATATTAACGAGGCGATCCGGCAACTCAAGAAGGCGGGCGTTTGGGTTGTTGGGGCAGACGCCGGGCCAAAGTCGGTTGAATTGGATGAGGCCGACTTCGACCGCGACATCGCAATTGTGATCGGCGCTGAAGGCGAAGGGCTGGCGCAGCTAGTGCAGCGGGAGTGCGACTATCTGGTACGGATACCGACGCCCGGCGTCACCGAGTCGCTCAATGCCTCGGTTGCCGCAGGGGTGGTACTCTACGAGGTGGTGCGTCAAAGGTCGCAACGGGGTATGTCGGCGCTTCGTTAAGTCCCAAGATTATGCTTGGGTTATCCTTGACGTGAAAAGGAGCCCCTCCTATAATCACGTGGATGTGTCGCGTTCGACGGACTCCGGCCCGCGTGTTTCGGCACACCGACCCCCACGAGGCGTAAAATACATGGCTATGACCCATCCTGTTCCGGATGGATTGGAGTACAACGAGAGAGCCGACGAAGATCTCGTTGCCATCGCAAAATCAGGTGACAATCTGGCGATGGAGTACCTGCTCAACAAGTACAAAAACTTCGTTCGTATCAAAGCCAAGAGCTACTTCCTGATCGGCGCGGACCGCGAGGACATCATCCAAGAAGGTATGATCGGCCTCTATAAAGCCGTGCGCGACTTCAAGGCAGATAAGCTCTCGAGCTTCCGTGCGTTTGCCGAGTTGTGTATCACGCGTCAAATCATCACTGCTATCAAGACCGCGACGCGCCAAAAACACATTCCGCTCAACCAGTACATTTCACTCAACAAGCCGATCTACGACGAGGACAGCGAACGAACGCTGCTCGACGTGATGGCGTCGCAGAAGACCTCGGATCCCGAGGAACTGGTCGTCACGCAGGAAGTCTCCGACGATATCCGCCAGCGCATCCGCCAAAATCTCTCCGAGCTCGAGTCGCAGGTCCTGGAATCGTATCTAGAAGGCAAGAGCTACCAAGAGATGGCGCGCGATCTCGGCCGCCACGTGAAATCGATCGACAACGCGCTCCAACGCGTGAAACGCAAGATCGAAAAGAACCTCGCGGAGTTCGAATTCCAGTAAACC
>JAMXLG010000063.1 GCA_024281135.1 Vulcanimicrobiia bacterium
GCGGTCGCGCATCCCGGGCCGCCGTTGTACAGGAACGTTACCGGACGATCGTTGAGGTTCGCGCCGTCTTTGGTGTACGCGACATAAAAGATGCTCGCTTCCGGCTGCCCTTTCTCATCCTTGAGAATGAAGGTGCCCGCGGTCGCCGTGTACGCGATAGTTGTGCCGTTGACCGTAATGTGGTGATGGGTCACGGCCGAGCGCTCTTGCGGATTCGGCGCGGCCGCTTTGGGTGGATTCGCCGGCGGCTTCGTGGCCGCAACGGTCGGCGCCGCGATCGCAAAGGCGATCAGCGCACCGGTTAAAATCGTGCGTCGATACATAGAAAAGGAGCATTTCCTCTTTCGAAGCAACGCCCTTCCGCCGGCACTTGGGTTACCGAACGGCGTTAGTTATCACTGATCGTGAGATCGTGCGACGAAAGAGCTTCCAGAAATTGCATCGGTTCGAACAGCTGCGCGGGAGCAAATGCGCCGGAGCGTCGCGACTCGCCTCGCAACACCCGTTCTACCGCCTCAACGACGATCGGCGCGGTGATCGCGTAAATGTCTCGGCCGCGTGCAATGAGCCGTCGCTTCTCGGCTCCCTTTGTCACTGTTGACTCCATCAAGAACGTCTGCGCGGAGCGACCACGTTCGTCGGCGGCCGCCGGTTGCGGCGTCGTTGCATCGCGCAGATCGTTGAGCGGCGCTTCGTTGATGAAATGGCGGATTTCGTGGACTTGCAAATGCCGCGCTATCAGGATGGTCTCGCTGAGGGGAACCTCCACGACTTGCTGCAGGCCGAACGGTGCGGGGAAGTTCCACGTCATTGATTCAGGTGTCTGGATGGAGAGAAGCTGACCATTTCGCATTGCCAGTCGCGGCGCAGTATTGCGCTCACCCGTTCGTCGCGTTCCCAGTGTGGGCCACCAACGATCGAGTGCAACAGCGGTGCGTATTTCCGTCGCGTTCGTCCAGTCACCAAGGGCTGCTGTTGCGAGAAGGTCTGCCAATGCACCATAAAATCCGGCCGAAGGTACAACGACGATGCCGCGCGCTCGCGCAGGCGCATCATAGACTGCAAACGTGTGCTGCGCGCTGCCTTGTTCGGCGGTGACGTCGAAGTAATGCGCGCCTGTGCGCATCGCGGCTTCAACGACCGGTTGCGCCGTGTCGAGAAACGGACCCGCGCAATTCACGACCGCGGCGACATTGTGAAGCGCTCGATCGAGCGCCGGGACATCATTGAGTGCAGCGATTCTGGTCTCTACCCGCCGTGGATCGATTCCGCGTTCGCGTAGCCGCGCTTCGTCTCGCACGACCGCGACGGGATCCATTCCCCGGCGCGAAAGCTCCTCGAGCACAAAACGCCCCGTATGCCCGGACGCCCCCACAACCGCAATCTTCATGCTCGACTCCATTCTTCTCGACTTGGCAGACAGGTCTGTCTCTTGCAGTAAAACAGACAGGTCTGTATCATGTCAAGCATGGACCAAGACGTGCGAGAGCGGATCCTCCGGACTGCCTCCGAGCTCTTCTATCGCGAGGGCGCGCGGGCGATCGGGATCGACCTCGTCATCGAGCGCGCCGGCGTCGCGAAGGCCAGCCTTTACCGCCACTTCCGGACGAAGGATGATCTCATCGCAGCGTTCCTCGAGCGCGAGGATGCGGATTTTTGGGGTCATTGGGACACCGTCGCGCGTGCACACGCCGATGACGCGCGACGCGAACTCGACACGCATATGCAATGGATCGGTGAACGCGTTGCGCGCCCCAACTACCGCGGGTGTCCGCAACTCAACATCGCCGCGGAATTCTCCGACCCAGCACATCCGGCGCGAAAAGTCGCCGTTGCACACAAGAGTGAATTGCGCCGCCGGCTGCGCAGCATCGCGTTGCGGATCGGCGTCGATGATCCTGAGGAGCTTGCAACACAATTGCTGCTGCTCGTCAACGGAGCGTTCGTCAGTAGCCATGCCCTCGAGAACACGGACGCAGCGACGCTCCTCACTGACGGAGCCCACGCGCTCGTCGCGACGGCGCGTCGAGCTAAAGCAAAAGCCCGCAGTTCATGATGCGGGCTTTTGAATTGAGGCGATCGTTCGACAAGCTCAGGATGACACGGTTGGTGTCAGGATGACACTATTTGACTACGCCGCCTAGGGATACGCCGGCGCCGACGAGGGCAGTTTTGGCTTGCGATTCGACGCCGCCATCGATCGTCAAGCAGAGATTCGAGGTGGAAGTTACCGTTGCGGGTTTCGGGATCATCTTCGCGGCAATGCCGGCATCTTTGAGCGCCTTGGTGGCGATCATCGTGTCCGCGTTACTCCCGAAGACTAATATCACGTCGGCCATGTCAGAGGTTAACCTGCTTCTCCCGTAACGAGTTCCGACAGCCCCTTGGCAACATCGTTAAGTTCGTGTACTCGCGTTACAGCTTGCTGCATGCGATTACTCATTTCTTGCGAGAGCGTATCGATGACGATCATGTCGCCATGCAGTTCCGCGTTGACCGCTTTGAGTTCGTTGATCTTTTGCTTGCCGCCGGCTTCTGTTTCGAGTTCGTCGAGCAGCGTGCCGATACGCTCGACTGCCGCCTTCGTCATCGAAACATGATCGCCTGAGACTTCGCTGCCAACGATCGCCACACCGAGTTCCTTCGCAGCGCTGCGAACTTGACTGCTGCGCTTCGAAAGCGTTTCCGAGAGCCGTTGCACGATCGGAATCGCGAGTGCAAGCGCAAGCA
>JAMXLG010000064.1 GCA_024281135.1 Vulcanimicrobiia bacterium
GATCTTCCATCAGCACCAACAACCCGTTGAGCACGTCCTTTACCAGCGTCTGCGCAGCGAAGCCGACGGCGAGAGCCGCAACACCGCCGATTGTGACAACGGAGGCAATCGGAATATTGAGTTGTCCGAGCGTGATTAAGATCGCGATGAAAAAAATCGTGACCGTCTTGAATCCGCCAATTGCACGCGAAATCGTCGGTGCGCGCAACGTATGACGAGCGCGATCCTCACTGGTACCGCCGCGGCGCGCGTAGGCATCCGCGAACTGTACGATAGCAAGCTCGAGCCCGCGATCGACAAGGCCCGCAACGAGCCACACGAGCAAAATACGTCCGGCAGCCCCGACGATGAACTGACCGACCGACGTGGTCTGCGGAAACAAAAACAGCGCCCACGTAATGGCCGCAGCCCAAAGAGCGATACCAAGCCAAACAACCGCGCCCGAATACGCGCGATACCGGCGCATGCTTTGTTCCGGAGCCGCAGCACGCATACCGAGCGCGAGCACGCGCCTGCGCTGCTCGTGGGCGGAATCGCCGGTTTGCGGCCCCGCCTCAGTCGCTTCTTTCGCAATCGTTTCGTGACGCTCTTCCGAGCGTTTTTTCGCCCGGGCGGCCATCCTATTGAGGAACCACCACAAGAGAAACAACGCTGCCGTTACGATAAGGAGCGCGATCGCGAGGCGCACAACCAGCACAAGGTTCTGTCGAATATTCTGCGGCTGTCGCTTTTGCAACGCAGTTTTAATCGCGCTCTCGAGTTGGCCTTGCCACTGGTTCGCGAGATCGCGATCGCTCAATCCAAATGCATTGGTGTCGTTCGACGTTACAGTAACGATCGCGACGGGTGAATTATGCCGATCGTCGCGCCCCTCGAGCGCGTACTGCGAACCTTCGCGATTTACGACTACCTTGAACGTGTTGGGATCGTACGTTGTCGTGTTTCGGTCCGGATCGACCGCGAGGAGCTGATTGATCGCGTTTTGCACGAGAAGGACTCGCGTATCGATCGGCATCGCTCCAGGGTTCGCTAGGGCCGCGATGCGTATGACGGGTAAACCGTCCACCGTAACGGGGGCCGTCACGTAGAGGCCCTGTTGCTTCACGCCGGTAAGGGGCCCGGCACTTGGCAACGGCACCTTCGGAAGGACCTGCGCCTGAGCAGGCAGGACGAGCGAGATGCAAATCGCAGCCAAAATCATGTGTCTAAAGAAGTAGCGGAAGGTCCGGCAAGCCGGCGGCCGCAACTGCAATAGCAAGCCCATGAGCCTCATCGATCTAGAAGTTACCCCGGACGTCGAAGACGCGACGAACGCAATTTTCCAGCGCGCCGAGCGTGTCATTCCACGCGTCGAATGGGCGATCCACGCCCCGTACGTTGCCGCAATCAATCGTTTGAAAAAAGAGCGCAACGCGGTCATTTTGGCGCACAACTATCAAGTTCCTGAGATTTATCATACTGTCGCCGATATTGTGGGCGATTCCCTCGCGCTCGCGATGAAAGCCGCCGAAACGGATGCCGACGTGATCGTGCTCGCCGGCGTGCACTTCATGGCGGAGACCGCGAAACTGGTCAATCCGGAAAAGACCGTGCTCGTTCCGGATTTACGCGCTGGGTGCTCCCTCGCCGACTCGATCACGGCCGCCGACGTTCGCCTCCTTCGCGAACGCTACCCGGGCGTACCCGTTGTGACGTATGTCAACACGTCGGCTGAGGTGAAGGCTGAATCCGATATTTGCGTGACGAGTGGCAACGCGGTCCAAATCGTCGAGGCGCTCAACGCTCGACGCGTCATTTTTCTTCCCGATGAGTATCTCGCGAAATACGTCGCGTCGCAGACAACAACCGAGATCATCGCATGGAAAGGCCACTGCGAGGTCCACGAGCGTTTCACCGGTGCCGACATCCGGCGCTACCGCGAAGGCGAAGAGAACCTCGTCGTGATCGCACATCCCGAGTGCCCGCCGGACGTTTTGGCCGAAGCTGATTATGTCGGCTCGACGCAGGGTATGGCCGATTACGTGGAAGGCGTTTCGAAACAGCATCATCCGCGCGTGTTGCTCATTACCGAGTGTTCGATGGCGGATAATGTTTCGGCAAAGTATCCGGACGTCGAGTTCGTGCGTCCGTGCAATTTGTGCCCGCACATGAAACGCAACACGCTCGCAAAGATTCTGCATTCTCTCGAAACGATGGAATACGAAGTAACCGTCGATCCGGCCGTTGCCGTCCGCGCACGTGCTGCGGTGGAACGCATGCTCGAGTACAGCCGCCGCACGATCGCGACGAATTGACGAAACCGCAGCGCATCGTCATCGAACCCCTCGTGCGCACGGCGTTGCTCGAGGATCTCGCGCACGGCAACGATTTCACGACCGATTCGATCGTCTCGACCGTGGCACACGCCACGGCGGGCATCGTAGCGCGCGCTCCGGGTATACTCGCGGGGCTCGATGCCGCATTGCTCGCGTTCGAAATACTCGACCCGGGCGCAGTTCACGCTTCGCGTCCTCGCGCCGACGGCGAACGAGTAGAACGGGGCGATACGATCGTTGCACTCGAGGGACGCGCGCGCACGTTACTGACGGGCGAACGAACCGCGCTGAATTTCCTTTGCCGTTTGAGCGGCATCGCAACGGCAACGCACGCGTTTGTCCACGCCGTTGCCGGCACCAAAGCGGCCATCGTTGACACGCGTAAAACAACGCCCGGACTGCGTGTTCTCGAAAAGTACGCCGTGCGCTGCGGCGGCGGCTCGAATCACCGTTTCGGACTCGACGATGCAGTATTGATCAAAGATAACCATCTCGCCCTGGCGGGATCGATTCGCGAAGCCGTCGCACGCGTTCGCACGGTAGCCGGTCACATGGTGAAGATCGAAGTCGAAGTAGATACGCTCGATCAATTGCGCGAAGTGCTCGAAGAACGCATCGACGCCGTGTTACTCGACAATATGAGTCCGGCGATGCTAGCGGAAGCAGTTCGCATCGTCGACGGTCGTGTCATCACCGAAGCGA